>UQSB01000016.1 GCA_900543505.1 uncultured Collinsella sp.
AAAGGGCGGAGGCGGGGCATGCCCCGCCTCTTACACCACATCTCTGCGCGCTACCGCGCTCGGCCGCCTCGATCACGTGTTTGGCGAGGATCGCCGTCGTCACAGCGCCCACGCCGCCCGGCACGGGCGTGATGGCGTTAACAACCGGCTCCGCAGCATCAAAATCGACGTCCCCGACCAGCTTGCCAGCGGCCTCGTCCCAATTAATGCCAACATCGATGATCGTCTGGTCCTCGCGAATGGCATCCACGCCAATCGTGTGCGCGCGTCCAACGGCGGCAACCACAATGTCGGCAGCACGGCACTCGGCAGCAAGGTCGCGCGTATGCGTATGGCACGTCGTCACGGTCGCATTGCGCGCCGTAAGCATGGCGGCAACAGGACGCCCGATCACCAGCGAGCGCCCGACCACAGCAACCTTAGCTCCATCCAGCTCAACGCCGTAATGATCCAGCAAAGCAAGCACGGCTTCGGCTGTGCAGGGGGCAAAACCCTCGCCGCGCCCCGAAAGCGTGGTGAGCAGCGAAGCCGGCGTCATGGAGTCAACGTCTTTGGCAGGATCGAGTGCCGCGGCAACCGCGTCCTCGTCAAGGCCGGCGGGCAGCGGGCGGAACATCAGGCAGCCATGAACAGACGAATCGGTATTGATGTCCTCGATGGCCGCCAACAGCTCGTCCTGCGAAACATCGGCGGGAAGCAAAACGCGGCGAGCTTCAATGCCAACCTTCTCGCAGCGCTGGAGCGCACCGCGCTCGTAGGATAGGTCGTCCTCGCGTTCACCCACACGCACGATAGCCGACGTCGGAACAACGCCCCGCTCGCGCAGGGCTGCGCAGCGAGCAGCAAGTTCCTCAGTCAACGCGCGGGCGACGGGAGCACCCTTCAGTAGCTCAGCCATGGCTATCCCCTCTTCCTTGCGGCGTCGGCGGCGCGGCGCGCCAGCGCATCGGCGCGCGGCAACCACATGTCGAGCAACTCATCACACGCCGTCTCGAGCTCCTCAGCACGAGCGCGATCCTTCATAGACGTGGTGTTCGCAAAGAGCGTCAAGCTCGCGCCCTGCATAGCGGAACGGCAGAACACGGCGCCGCACGCCACATCGGACAGCAGCTGACGCGAACCCTTGTCGGCCATGTCCTCGAGCAGCGCCAGCGCGCGCCCGCAGGCATCCATAATGCGATACGGCGGCATAGCGGCCACATGCAGCGCATCCTGAATCGCGGTCGCTCGAGCCGGATCGTCACGCGGAATACCGTATGCCGCGGACACCTGCCCATAGGCACGAACGTCCTCGGCAACCAACTCGACAAGCTCCTGGGCCAGCTCATCAGCATGGGCAAACGCACGCGTCAGGTCATCCGCACGATCAGCAAGCGCGGGATTGGTCGCACCGTAGCGGGCAACCATTCCGCACAGCGAGGCGCCCAGCGCGCCCACAAAGGCGCTCGCGCTGCCACCGCCGGGAACCGGCTCGCGTGCGGCAAGTGCCTCGGCAAACTCTCGACAGGTTTTATCCATCATCTCTTGGCTCATACGCACGCACCTTCAAGTCATATACATCGGTCAGGCGGCAACCGCCGACCAACCGCATCGAACACATAATGGTGCTAAGTCTAGCCCATAAGCACATGGGCGTCAGCACACCTGACCATCGCGGATTTCTATGACGAACGATAGGCCATGCCAACGCAAACATGGGACACATAGCCCACGTTTCGAGACTCCCGGGCAGCGGCAACTAGGGCATACATATAGGTAAGGAGCCCCATGTTGGGGCAAGCTCATCACGGCACCGGACGACGAATGGAGGAATAACCGCACAGCAAACAAAGTCATCATGTGCATGCGTAACCGCTGCCCCAGCGATCCGCGGCACACGATGTCCCTGGCAGACAAGGAGGACGCCACCATGAAGAAAAAGACCCTATCGATCCTTTCCCTTTGCATCGCCCTCTTTGCCGCGTTTGCCCTTGTCGGCTGCGGCGGGAGCGCATCGGGCGGCGGCAGCGCCTCCAAGAGCGAGAGCAAGGAAAAGGCCCCCGTCGCCAAGAAGACCGACTTTATCTGGTTTAAGGTCGAGATGCCCGAGGGCGTCGGCGTAAGCGACTCCGCCGGCAAGAATGCCGACAGGGTCCGGCTCACCTTCCCCGAAGACGAGAACGCCTCGGCCGATCGCTTTATCCCCGTTTGGAAAACAGCGCTGACGGCAGAGGAATCCCACGCCGACCAGGCAGAAAAGAAAGGTGATACGTTCCAGTGGAAGGATGGCGGGTCCGTCGAGTATAACGGCAGGACGTGGCTCGTCGGAACGTACGAGGACAACAGCGGCGTCTCAACCCTCCTCTTTACCGACGTTGAGCCGGGAAGCGTCTACGTCCTCATCTCGAACTTCGATCTGCATAAGAAAGAAGCCGAGGCGCTCCTCAACTCCATCGAGTTCCCCGATGACATGGCGAAGGCAGTTGCCGAGGCACGCGAAGCCGAGATTTCGAGCATCGAGATCAAGTAACGGGACACCCGCACGTGCCTATGCGCACCCGCGTACACGCGCCCCATTAAAACAACGGGCACCCAACCCCGGGGAGGGCCGACAGCATCGGCCCTCCCCTCTTTTGCGTCCGAGCATATTGCCACTTAACGGCGCAAATCCGGCCCTCAGAATGGGACACATGGCCCACCCGAAGGAGCCGCTCGCGCGTACAGTAAAGGCAGGTAATCCATGGGCGGTTACAGATCGAGGAGGACACGACCATGAAAAAGAAGGCCTTTGCGATTCTCACCCTCTGCATCAGTCTCTTTGCCACAGTTGCTCTGGTGGGCTGCGGTGGCAGCGGCGACGCTACCGGCAGTGGTGGTGGCGGCGGAGCAGAAAAGCCAGCCGTGGATATGAGGACCGACTTCATTTGGTTTAAGGTCGAGGTCCCCGAGGGCGTCGAGATCACCGACGTCGCCGGCGACACCGCCGACAGGGCCCAGTTTAAGTTCACCGAGAGCGAGCACGCCAGCGACCGCTTCATCCCCGTCTTCGACACTGACAAGAACGCCGACGAGCTGTTTGACTACGAGGCAAAGTGGAAGGCCAACTCCGGATGGACCGAGAGCGATCCCGTTAAGTACAACGGCAAGACCTGGCGCAGCGCCTACTTTACGCACTCGGGCGGCGTGACGACCGAGTACTTCACCGACGTTGACGGCGGCAGCGTGTACGTGCGCATCGACAACGTCGAGGAACACAAGGACGCCGTCGAGACCATGATGAAGTCTCTGGAGTTTGCCGACGACATCGCCGAAGCCAAGACCGAAGCCATGGACGTCAAGCTCGACGACATCGAGATCAAGCGCTAAACGACTGGCGAGCGCAGCGGGAAACACGGGCACAGTGCAAACAAGCGACGATACCCCAGCGCTTCGCACCAAGGGAGGATCGGCTCGCCGATCTTCCCTTTCTTATGCCGATAGCCGGCGAACGCGAGGGTGCCGGACGCCGGAACCGCCCCAAATGTGGCAACAGTACGAAAACGACAAACACCTCAACACGTCCGCCCACCGATTTATTGCGCCGCGCAGACAATTAAACCAGCATCTTTAAACATCTGGGCAGTATAGTGACCAAAACTATCGCATAACCGCACGCTGCGAATGGAGGAGTTATGACCGAACACCATGCCATCAGCCGCCGAGCATTTACGCTGGGCTTAGGTCTTGCGGCGCTGTCGCCGCTTGCAAGCCTGCCAGAAACCGCGGCACCGGGCATTCCCCTGCGAGCGGCATTTGCAGACGACACGCCCAAACCGGCGGAGCACCTCGGTAATTTCGTCATTCGCCTTCGCCCCGCGGGCTATTTTCGCACCGCGAGCGTCAACCAAGACGGCAACGTTCGCGGCAACGTCTGCCACCTGTTTAACGACGGCACGTCCAGCAAGCTCATCCTTGAGAACGTAACGACCAAGAATGACGATACAAACTGGTATGCTATCCGCACCTTGCTCAATTTCGAAGAGCATAAAAAGACGGGCTACAGCATTTGGTCGGTCGACGACGACTCGGACAAAGATGGAAAGGTCATCCACGTATGGGGCGGCGAGTATGACAACAAGCCCAGCCGCGCTTTTGCGTTCGAGCGCCAATCAAACGGAACCTATATCATCCGAGACCGCACGGTCGAGAAAGAAACCGAGAAAAAAGACATTAAGTACTTGGCAATAGAATCGAACGGCAAAGACCAGGACAACAATAAGATCTGCCATAAGAGTAAGAGCATTCCGTGGGAGCTCGAACTTATCGGTTACGACATGAAAAAGAACGATGCCACGGTTAGCAGCCTCGACTGGATCACGTACAGCAGCTACGTCGATGGGCCATGTTGGATGAAATACGTCGACGACAACAAGTTCCTCGACGAGCTGAGCATCCCGGGTACGCACGATTCGGGCACCTGCAGCGTGGACAACGACACTGAGCCCCAATCCTCGCAAGTAAAATGCCAGCAGGATTACATTCCCACGCAGTTGCTCGAGGGAATCCGCTATTTTGATATCCGACTCGGAAAGGGCGACGACCCCGGTATCGACCACGGGATTTTCTACCTACTCAAAAAAGACGGGAACTATCTGCATCTCTCCGATGTCATCGGGTACTTCAAAACGTTTTTGAACGAAAACCCGTCAGAAGCGCTCATCATGCTCGCATCGCGCGGCAACGATGAGGCTACCGACGAAAGCATAACGACGGCCTTCGCCAAGGTTATGGCCGATAACCCCAACCTGTTCTACACATCGAGCCGCGTTCCCACGCTACACGAGGTGCGCGGAAAGATCGTTCTGCTGCGTCGATTTAGGCTCGCCGGCAACAGTGTAAGCGGCCATACGTGGGGCCTCGACCTTGCCGAATGGGATGACAAGATCAAGGCTCACTCCGACAGCACCACTATGTGTCTCGTCCAAGACGCGCGGGGCTTTGAAGCCGCGGGGGAAACAGGCGACAAAGAGCCCTATTGCACCAAGGTATACGCCCAGGACAAGTACAAACTCACGGGAACCGACAAGCTCAGCTGGGTCGATAATGCACTGAAGGAAACGACCGGGCGCACGCGCAACAAGGTGGACGTCGTGGACGATGGCGGGGCCAAGGTGCAAGCGCAGGAGCGTTGCTGGTCTATCAACTACACCAGCTGCACGGGCTTGTCGCACGGAGGCAATCCTTTTACCTCGGCACGAGTAGTCAACGAGCATCTGTATAAGAGCCCGTACATCAATCCCAGCGGCATCGAGGATACAAAGTCAGATTACCTCAAGCACATTGGCATCATCGCATCCGACTTTGTTGATGCGGCGCTGGCCCGGAGCATCTACCAGCGCAATTACGATACGCAGCACAAGCAGACAGCTTCGTGCTACCTCCCAGCCCGCATGCACATGACATATGGCGACTCGTTGAGCGACGCCTCGCTCCAGGACGGCAAGACCGTTGGCGAGGGTCATTTCCGCCTCGTCGACAGCAGCAACGTACTCAACGTGGCGGCTTCGGGCCATGCGTTTGCCATCGAATATGTGGATGTCGACGCCTTGGGCAACGAGACCGTTACGGAGCTGCGGGGCTCCGTGTCCATCGATATCGATCCACGCGCGCTGACGCCCCATTTTGAGGGACTCGAAGGCCTTAAGGCCGGCGAAGACGTGCGCGCCAAGATTGCGGCATCACTCGAGGGCAAGCTCGAAACCGATGCCTGCACGGCCCAGCTCGAGTTTGTGCACGACGCGAACGGCGCTCCGGGAACGGCGATGGCCGAGGGCGAGGCATTTGCCGCGGGGACGTATTGGGTGCGGGCGAACGGTCTCTTGGGCAACGCGGCGCAAAACTACACGCTTGCCACCGACGGAGCCGCAAGCTTTACCGTAGCGGCCTCGGGCGGTGCGGGCGGCAACGGCGCCGGCACCGACGGTGGCACGGGCTCCAACGCAGGTAGCGCCGACAAGAACGGCAAGGGCAAAAGCTCGGCCGGAAAACTCGCCGACACGGGCGACGGCTCTGGCGTTGCCGCCGGGCTCGCTGCCGCCGCCGTGGCGACGACGGTCGCAGGTGCAGCAATGCTTGCCAGTGACCGCGAAGACAGCGAAGGCGCTAGCGAATAGGCAAGCCAGCCTTTTAGACACATCGACTCAATCGGGGGCGCAGAACACCGTTCTGTGCCCCCGATTTTTACCTTGGCCCGAACGCCGCTTTCGACTACATCACCATGTTCAGCGCGTTAACAAACTCCTGGGCCTTCGCACGACTGCCCAGGCTAAAGACACAAGCGGTCAACAGCCTGTTACGTAGAAAAACGTCGCGGCCCTTGATCCTGTTGACCCCAGTGATGTCCTTAAGGTAAACAATCTCGGTGTGCTTGCCACCAAACGTGCCCTTCTTGAGCACCTCAATACGGTTAGGGTAGATCTTGACGTCTTTAAACCTGCCCGAACCTTTGTCCTGGAACAGCAAGGTGTTGTTGTCCATGCGTGTCACTCCCATGGGGTTCGCTAAAACTGCCTCTATGGTCACATTTTAGTCACTTCGGGAATCCTGCACGAAGGCGCTAGGCGACATTGGAATTCGAGTCCGCGCGAAGACCTTTAATGAAGTGCCCAGCACTTCCCCGCAACACAAAAACGGGGCAGTCCGCACTTCTGCGGACCGCCCCGTTCCTCTAACTATCGCATCGCAGCGCCAACCGGCTGCGCTTCCCTACTTCCCAAATAGCGCACCCAGCAGACCGCGGCGTTTGGGCTTTTCTTCTCGGTAGGAACCCTCGACGGCGGCTGCAACCTGGCGCGGTTGCTCGCCGCCTCCACGGCGCACGATCTGGTATAGGAAGGGCGATTTAACGTATTTGACCTCGATGGGCGTGGCATGCACGGTACTTTCGCCGGACAGATGCAGACTCGGATTGAGCGACGCCACCACATGCGTCTCGCGCTTGTCGCTAAACACCACCGCGGCTGCACGACCCGTCT
Source organism: uncultured Collinsella sp. (assembly GCA_900543505.1). Classification (GTDB taxonomy): domain Bacteria; phylum Actinomycetota; class Coriobacteriia; order Coriobacteriales; family Coriobacteriaceae; genus Collinsella. The sequence continues at coordinate 6,993 of UQSB01000016.1, forward strand.
GGCCGTTTACGGCAATGCGCACCTGCTCGCCATCGCGGCTGTCCGTCGCCGGACGATCGACAAAGTACACCGGCACCATCACCAGGCCGTCCTTATGCTTGCGGGCCTTGCGCGCCCAAGTGCGGATGCTCTTTTTATTGAGCCCCAGCACCGCCTCGGCATCGTTGCCGGCAATGTCGAGCGCCAGCTTATCAATGACCACCTGGTCCTTGGTAGACGCATCGACGGAGACGACGCGGAAGTCACCTTCCTGCATGGCCGGGTCAAACGGCCCAACCTTGGCAAAGTCCCACGGCTCCAAAATGCCCATAAGGCGAACATCCAGATAGTTTGCCCGCGGATACGCCCAGTCGAGCACCTCGTAGTACACCAAGGTTTCCTTGCTCAGGCCCTTGCCCGGGAAGGACGCCATCATGCGCAGGTCCGCCAGCGCCATGGGGAAATAGAAGAGCATCATGTCGTTTTGGATCGCATCTTCTACATCGTGCCCGGCAAAGGCGTCGGGGTACTGGCGCACCAGCTGCAGCGCGTTGGCACGTGCCTGCTGCGGCGAAATTTCGCAGGGAATACCCTGCTCCGGCACATACTCCGCACCCACGCCCATGGTCAGACGTTTGCTAAACGTACCGGGCTTGAGCAGGTCGGCAATGCCGATCTTGTTGCCGCAGGACGGGCACTCAAACACACGCTGCGTTGACTCGCCCTCAAAGGACGCTCCGCAGAAGGGGCAGGGAATGCTCACGTGCGTCGCTTCTTGGAACTCCTGCGCCGTGCCGCGGTCCTCCCACAGCAGATGTTCCAGGACCGACTGATTGCGCCAGTGCGAATTGAAGAAATACCAGTCCGGGTCCTCCGGGCGCTCGAGTTGCGACACATGCGTGAGCTTGAGCAGTCCATCCACTACCGTCAACGGCGTATGGCGAATGCCCAAAGCGCTCTTGGGCTCTCCGGCGTCCGCCTGCCACGGAATGACCGCACCACAATAAGCGCACTCAAAGCTGCGCTTAGCTTGGTGCGAGTACATAGGGCCGCCGCAGTTTTGACATTTAATGGCAAACATCTCGTCCATGGAAACGTCCTCCTTTGCACAAAGCTGTCGACATTAAGTATGTCGAGCAAACAGGCACATGCCCATACCCATGTGGCCCAAAATGGACCACCCAGGCAGACGAGAAGGCTCGCTCGTTAGCACCGGCAGACCATTACTGCATTTTCTGAGCATCGGTGCACAGCGCCTCCGCGCGAGCTACACTATCCCCTTAAACATGATTGTGAGGACGACCGCTATGCTATTTGTAAATCGGCTGGTACATACGCTTGTTCCCGGCAGCGAGGGCGAGCCGGTCGATACCTCCTGCCGCACCAACGCGGGCTTCGCCGCAAGCCTCATCTGCATTGGCCTCAACATCACTCTGTGCCTGGCCAAGGGCATCGCGGGCCTGCTCGCCGGCTCCGTCTCCCTCATCGCCGACGCTTTCAACAACCTCTCCGATGCCTCGAGCAACATCGTAAGCCTGCTCGGGTTCCGCCTTGCCAGCCGCCCGGCAGACGAAGGCCACCCCTATGGCCACGGCCGCTACGAGTACCTAGCCGGTCTGTTCGTCGCCGTCCTGGTTTGCGCCGTCGGCATCAACCTGATCCTCGAGTCGGTCACCAAGATCATCAAGCCCTCCCCCACCGCCTACACGCTGGTCTCCCTAGCTGCTCTCGTCTTGTCCATGCTCGTCAAATTCTGGATGGCCGCATTCAACCGCGCGCTGGGCAACCGTATCGATTCCGAAACACTCATTGCCACAGCACAGGACTCCAAAAACGACGTCATCACCTCGGGTTCGGTCTTGATGGCGGCGCTTATTTCGCAGACGACCGGCTTTGACCTCGATGGCTGGGCAGGCCTGGGTGTGGGCATCTTCATCTGCATCAGCGGCATGGGTCTAGTGCGCGACGCCATCAGCCCGTTGCTGGGACAAGCGCCCGACCCCAAGCTCGTTCAGGCAATCCGCGACAAGATCATGTCCTATCCGCAGGTCTTGGGCACACACGACCTGATGGTGCACGACTACGGCCCCGGTCGTCAGTTTGCCAGCGCCCACGTGGAGATGCCCGGCGAGGGCGACGCATTTGAGCACCACGAGATTTTGGACACCATCGAGCACGACATCAAGCGCCAGATGGGCATCGGCATCACGTTGCACTGTGACCCCATCGCCACCACCGGCGACGACCTGCGCGGCTGGGTCAAGCGCGGCATCATGCAGATCGGCCCCGCGCTCTCCATCCACGACCTGCACGAGCACGACGGGTTCGTTTCGTTTGACCTGGTGCGTCCCGACGGCTTTGACATATCCGACGAGGAGCTGCTGGAGCTCGTCACGCGCATCGTGCACGAGCGCCGGCCCGACGTCTCGTGCGTCGTCACGTTTGATTCGGGCTTTAGCTCGCCCGACCGTCCGGCTGAACAGCTGTAGCCCGCTTAACAGCTAGTTTCCCTGCGCGTCCGAGATGCCGTTTTGTAGGGCGTTCCAGGCATCCGTCGCCAAGCCGCCCAAGTTCTGCGCGGCATCGCCCAGGTTTTGTGCCGTATCGCCCAGCTCTTGCGCCTTGTCTCCCAACTCCTGCGCCTTGTTGCTCAAGTCCTCAAGCGTATTGGAGCTCGAGCTGTCGGTACCGCTTTGTCCGTCGGACGAGTTGCCCGAGCTGTTCTTGTGCGTGAGCTGAATTTCGAGGTTGCCGCTGTCGTTATAGTAGGCAGAAGTAACGACCCAGTTGGCATCGACAACGGGCGTCGAGCCATCATCGGTCAGGACCACGGCATTCGAAAGATCGGCGCCGCGCGACTTGAGGAGCTTCTTGGCGTTGGACCAGTACTGCCCCGGGATATCGCTCAGATCGACGGTGCTAGACGAGGCGAACTCGGTTTGCTCGGCAGTGGTATCGGCCGTTGAACTCCCTCGCTTGTTGAGCATGCCCGACACGATGGCAAACACAACCGACAGCGCAAAGAAGATCGCCAGTACGATGAGGATCTTCTTGATCACGCTCGACGAACGCGACGGCTTCTTCTCCTCGTCCTCGCCATATTGCGGAATCGACTTGGGGTACTCGCGATACGGCTCGCGCGACTCGTAGCGAGGCTGCGCAGTGCGTGGCATATACGTCGTCTGCTGAGGCTGCGGAATGGGATTCTGCGGCAGGTTGTCATAGGGATTCGGCGTCGAGGCAGCATAAGAATCCTGCGGCGTGTAATCAAACGGATCCGGAGCTGCGTTGCCATAGGAGCCTTGCGAAGATGCAGCGTAAGAATCCTGCGCCGTGTCGCCATAGCCCATAACCCGGGTGGGCTCGGCAGAAGGCTGCGTCGCGGCGGGGTCGGTATAACCGGGGTTGGGAACAACGCGGGTCGCATCGGCGCTATCGCCAGCCTGCGCGGAACCGTAGCCGCCCATCACGGTCGTCTTGTCCTGATCCATGCAACGATTCCTTTCCGTCGCCCGTAAGCATCAAGTTATTCATGCATTCTACCCGCGCAAAAGCCCGTGACGGACAGAGCCCGTCCATATCTACAAGACAAGCGCGGCTAGAAAACAAAAGCCCCGCCGGGCCTTGGGGGCACGGCGGAGCGGGCAGGCAGTTAAGGGCAACAGGCTTAGAACAGGCCGGTGATGTTGCCGTCGTTGTCGACGTCGATGTTTTCGGCCGCGGGCACCTTGGGCAGGCCCGGCATGGTCAGAACACTGCCGGTCAGTGCGACCACAAAGTGGGCACCGGCGGAAACCTTGAGCTCACGCACCGTGATGCGGAAGTTCTCGGGAGCGCCCAGGGCCTTGGCGTTGTCGCTAAAGCTGTACTGCGTCTTGGCCACGCACACCGGCAGGTTGCCAAAGCCGTTCTCGCGCAGCTCGGCGAGCTGGCGCTTGGCGGCCGGCGTAAAGTCAACGCCGTCGGCGCGGTAGACCTTGGTGGCAACGGCCTCGAGGGCGTCAGCCACATCGGCGCCGTCCTCATAGGCAAACTTGAGCTCGCTCGGCTGCTCAATCAGACGCATGACCTCATCGGCCAGCTCGAGCGCGCCCTCACCGCCCTTGGCCCAGACCTCGGAAAGCTTAACGTTGACGCCGAGCTTCTGGCACTCGGACTCGATGAGCGCAAGCTCGGCCTCGGTGTCCGTCGGGAAGCGGTTGATGGCGACTACGCAGGGCAGACCATAAACGTTCTGGATGTTGTCGACGTGACGCAGCAGGTTGGGCATACCGGCCTTGAGGGCCTCGAGGTTCTCCTCGTTGAGGTCGGCCTTGGCGACGCCACCGTTGTACTTCAGCGCACGAGCGGTCGCGACGACCACGACGGCGCTGGGGCGAACGCCCGTCATACGGCACTTGATGTCGAGGAACTTCTCGGCACCCAGATCGGCACCGAAGCCGGCCTCGGTAATGGCGACATCGCCAAAGCGCATCGCCATACGCGTGGCCATGATAGAGTTGCAGCCGTGGGCAATATTGGCGAAGGGACCGCCGTGGACAAACGCGGGCGTACCCTCGAGCGTCTGCACCAGATTGGGCTTGAGCGCATCCTTGAGCAGGGCCGCCATGGCACCCTGAGCCTTAAGGTCACGGGCGCGAACGGGCTCGCCGGCATAGCTGTAGCCGACAACAATCTCGCCCAGGCGCTCCTTGAGGTCATTGATGCTCGTGGACAGGCACAGGATTGCCATGACCTCGGAGGCGACGGTGATATCGAAGCCGTCCTCGCGCGGCACGCCCTGGGCCTTGCCGCCAATACCGTCGATGACATGGCGCAGCTGACGGTCGTTCATGTCGACGACGCGCTTCCAAGTGATGCGCTTAACGTCGATACCGAGCTGGTTGCCCTGCTGGATGTGGTTATCAAGCATGGCGGCCAGCAGGTTATTGGCGGCACCGATAGCGTGGAAGTCACCGGTAAAGTGCAGGTTGATGTCCTCCATGGGGATGACCTGCGCCCAGCCGCCGCCGGCGGCACCGCCCTTGACGCCAAAGACGGGACCGAGCGAAGGCTCACGCAGGGCCACAGCACTCTTGACGCCGCGACGGCGCAGGCCATCGGCCAGACCGATGGTCGTGGTGGTCTTACCCTCGCCCGCAGGCGTGGGGTTGATGGCGGTCACGAGGACGAGCTTGGCCTGGTGATCAGTTGGCTCATTAAGCAGAGAGTAGTCGACCTTAGCCTTGTCGAAGCCGTACGGAATCAGGTGCTTTACGTCGACACCGGCGTTCTTGGCCACCTCGGTAATGGGCAGCGGTGTGACGGAACGTGCGATTTCGATGTCAGTAGGCATGGACGGTCCTTTCGTTACCGGATGAGAAAAAGACCAATTCAGCATAGCACGGGCGCGCAATAGTAAAACACCCGTAACCGATGAATGGCGATATGTTTATCCAATGCTCAGCGATAGCTTAACAGCCCGCCAAAACAAAGCGCCCTAAATGGTAGGTTCAATCCCCAAGTGCTCAAAGGTGCGAAGCGTTGCCTGGCGGCCCTGGGGCGTGCGAATCATCAAGCCGCACTGCAGCAGATAGGGCTCATAGACATCCTCGAGCGTTCCCGGGTCCTCGCCCACCGCGCTGGCAAGCGTTGTCAGGCCCACGGCACGTCCGGAGAACGTCTTAGCGAGTGTCTCCAAAATGCGAATATCCATCCAGTCCAGACCAAGCTCATCGATCTCGAAGAACTCGAGCGCCTGACGGCAAATATCAAGCTCAATGGGACCGTTGCCGCGCACCTGCGCGTAATCGCGCACGCGCTTGAGCAGGCGGTTGGCAAGACGTGGCGTGCCGCGCGAACGCGAGCCGATCTCGAGCGCACTGGGATGGTCGATCGCCACGCCCAGGATGGACGCCGAGCGCGTCACAATCTGCGCGAGCTCCTCGACCGTGTAGTAATCCAGGCGATATGAAATGCCAAAGCGGTCGCGCAGCGGGCCAGTCAGCATACCCGAGCGGGTCGTTGCTGCTACGAGCGTAAACTTGGGGATATCCAGGCGAATCGAGCGCGCCGCCGGACCCTTGCCAATCACGATATCGAGGGCAAAGTCCTCCATCGCGGGGTACAGGACTTCCTCGACCGAACGGTTGAGGCGGTGGATCTCGTCGATAAACAGCACATCACCCGGCTGCAAGTTAGTAAGGATGGCCGCCAGGTCGCCGGTGCGCGCAATAGCGGGGCCGCTCGTCGTCTTGATCTGAGCGCCCAGCTCGTTGGCGATAACGGTGGCCAGCGTGGTCTTGCCCAGGCCCGGAGGACCCGAGAAAATCACGTGGTCGAGCGTCTCGCCACGGCTCTGCGCCGCTTCGATCAACACGCGCAGGCTCTGCTTGATGTGCTCCTGGCCACAGTAGTCGTCCAGGCGCTGGGGGCGCAAAGTGCGGTCGACATCGAGGTCCTCGGCCGTCAGCTCCGAGCCCACCATGCGCTCGCCGTGCGCCATGGATGCCGCCGGCGAGTTGCCGGGCGTCGCCCACAGGTCCTGAGAGTCATCGGCTTCCCACATCACGCATCCATTCCGAGTCGCTTAAGCGCCGCGCCGAGCAGATCCTCGACACGCATATTCTGCCCATCATACCCGCTCAGGGCAACATCGGTCTCCTGCGGGCTAAAGCCCATGGAAAGGAGCGCCGCACGGGCGTCATCGATGGCCGAGGGAGCGGCAGCGGGCACGGGCATCGCAACCTGGCCGGGAATCACGTCGACCGGCACAAAGCCCTTGTCCTTGGCAAAGGTGCTCTTGAGCTCCAGGATCAGACGCTGAGCTGTCTTTTTGCCCACACCGGGCACCTTGGCCATGCCCTTGTCGTCCTCGGCCATCACCAGCGAATACAATTGCCCCACGGTATAGGTGGAAAGCACGGCGAGCGCCAAGCGCGGGCCAACGCCCGAGACAGACACGAGCCGATCGAACATCGTGCGCTCATCCTTAGAGGAAAAACCGAAAAGTGTCATGGCGTCCTCGCGCACCTGCATACGCGTGTAGAGGCGGACCTCGCCGCCGGGCGTCGGCAACGTGGCCGCAGTGCTGCCCGAGATGCCGAGCTCAAAGCCAACGCCCGACACATCGACGACAGCAGAGCTCATCGTGGCCTCGACAAGCGTTCCGTGGAGCTGGGAGATCATCAGTATCCGGTTCCTCTCTGTTGATAGAACTCGCCGCCGGTAAGCGCCCGGGTGCGGCTGAGGTTAACGTGGCAGATGGCGCAGGCCAGGGCATCGGCGGCATGGTCGGGATGCGGGTCGTGATCGAGCTGCGTGAGCGTACGAACCATATACGCGACCTGCCGTTTGTCCGCAGCGCCGGTGCCCACAACAGCCTGCTTAATCTGCATAGGCGTATACTCGCCAATCTCGAGCGCGCATTCCGAAAGCGCCACGAGCGCGGCGCCACGGGCATGCGCCGTAGGGATGGCCGAGCGAACGTTGGCGCCAAAGTAAATGCTCTCGATAGCAGCGGTATCGGGTCGATAGCGCTCCACGACACCCTTGAGGTCGCGGGCGATATGCGACAGGCGCACCGCGAGCGGACTGCCTGCGCTGGTCTCGATGCAGCCATAGGCACGGCAGCGAACCTCGCCACGCCGCTCCTCGATAATCCCCCAACCCGTATGAGCCAAACCGGGGTCGATGCCCAAAATAACCAAGCCAACCTCCCCTCGTCTTTTACCAAGCGCAAGGCAAGGCCCCGCGCACTACTCACGAACGTCTGTTCTAGAATAACACAACGGGGTCAAGATGCTTAGTTGAAGTATCGGGGTTGAGAGCGAATCCCATCCCCAGTTTAGTTCTGCGAGAAGAATGGGAACTGTCGGGGATCAACCGGCGGATGCGGCATCGGGCCACCCTGGGGTCCACCCTGCGGGCCACCCTGGCCGCCCATCATCTTATCGATGGCGTCCTGGACCTCGCCCTCAAACTTCTTCATACCCTCGTGCAGGCGGCGCTGGCCGTCCTCGGAGCGCAGCTCCTCCATCTGCTCGGGCGAAATACCCAGTAGCTCGCCCAGCACGCCCATCATCTCGTTTCGCACGCGCTCGCTCGTATCCTCGTCAGCAAAACGGCGCACCTCGGCGCGCGCCAGCGAATCGACCGTCATACGCTCCTTGCCGTTAAGCCCCAGGTCGGACCACGCGAGCATGTACGGCCAGGCGCGCTCGACAAACGAACGGGCTGAGACGATCGACGCCGTCGGCAGCATGCGGCGGGCGGCCTCGCCCTGACGCACGAGCATCAGCAGCAGCGAGCAGGCCTCAGGCTTGCCAGCGGCCATCGGGATGTCGTCGAAAGATCGATTGCGGTCCACGTGCGCCTCGAGCGCGCCATCGACCTCACCCGGCTCAAGCCCGCCGAGCAGCTGTGCCGCGCGGTCGAGCATATCGACCGGACCGTCGAGCGTCGAGAGCGCCTGCGCCAGCACTCGCTCCATACAATCTTCCACCGCGTTGAGCGTCACGAGCTCTTGGGGCACCACGGCAGACGTGCGGTTGCGCACACGCGCCACAAACTCAAGCGTCGACAGGTACACATCGCCAAAGGGCGCGTAATCGCCCTGGTAGCCGCCGCAAAGCGCCGGCGCCGCCAGCGCGTACTCGGTTTTGGACAGCGGGCTCAGCGCCATCGCACCCAGCTCGAGCGCCGTGTCCTCCAGCATGAGGCCCAACGTGCGCGAGCGCAGACGCTCGGCATCGCCCGCCGACACGTCGCGATCGAGCACACGCGCCGCATCCGGTGCATCGCGCTCGACGGTGCGAATGTGCAGACGCTCGGCGATGGCGCGGACGGCGGCACAGCGGGCGGCCTCCACCTCCTCCTGCGCCGGCGTAAAAATACGGTTGCGCCCCAGCACCAGGCCAATCACATTACGCGGGCCCAGAGCGTCGACGGCCAGCGCCGCCAGCAGGGACGACGGCAAGTCACCCTCGAGTGCCACCACAGCACGCGACGCACCGTGGGCTCGGGCGTTGTCGCGCACGGCGAGCACCAGCGCCTGCCACAGCCACTCCTCGGAACGAAACTCGGGCAGTTCGTGATCTTCCAGGGCATCGAGCATCACGCCGCGCTGAATCTCCTGAACCAGCAGGCTCTCCTCAAAACACGGCGCCTGGGCCACCACGCGGCCGCAGTCGTCGAGCACAAACGAACCGCCGGTATACACCGACTCGTCATAGGCACCGACCGGCGCCATGCAGGCAAACCACACGCTGCGCTTGGATGCGATTTTGCGGTAGGCGCCGCTGCGAACGGCGGCAATGGCAGCAGTCTCGCGGTCGGTCATGTCAAACGCGTTGAATTGGAAATACGCAATGAGGTCGACGCCAGTCGGCAGCATCTCGAGTTCGCGGTCCAGGTCAAACACCACGGCAATGCGCACGCCGTCCACGTCAAACACCGGCGGCGCCCAGCGCGTATCATTGTTCTCGCCGCGCTGCAGGGCAATGCTTGCGCGCGCGGGCACCACGCGTCCGTCCTTAAGCATCATATAGTCGAGCAGGGGCTGGCCCTCAAACGAAACCGCCGCGGGCACGATGCAGATCATGTCGAGCTCCTGGATGCGTTCGGCAACGCCCGTCAGGCCCGTCAGCATATCGTGCTCAAAGTCGGCAGCGCCCACCAGGCCGCCCGGTATGGCGCCCATAAAGAGCGGGGCCGGAACGCACAGCACGCGCGCGCCACGCTCATGGGCCAGACGAGCCTGGTCCTCGATGCGGCCGCAAATGCCCTCAATATCACCCAGGCGCATATCGATCTGTGCAAGTGCGAGCTTCATGGCCCAGCCCTTTCCGTCGTAAATCGTCGTTGTCGTAGTAAAAGCGCCGGCCGCATAATGCAGCCGGCGCTCGCATGTGCATATGCTAGCTATGATACCCCGAGCGGGGGCGCGCTCCTAGAACGTCGCGGACCACAGCCCATGCAGGTTGCAGTAGGCATAGATAGTACCGGTCTTGGAGCCACCAGCGAAAAACGTCGTGGGCTTCATGCCGGGCTTAAGGTAATGGACCTCCAGGCGGCCCTCGGCCTCAAGCGCAATCCACTCGATGTAATGCTCGGGCAGCATGGGATGCTCCGTCGAGCCCACGCGCGTGCGGATAACGTGGCCGTCGCGCTCGATCTCGACGACGGGCACGTGCTTCTCGTGCGCTGCATCCTCGGTGTTCGCGGTCAACTCCGTGCAGCCGGCAGGGGTCGCAACGTCGTCGCCAAGAGCCGCAATGAGCTTGCCATCGGAATCCTTAAAGAATTTCGCCATGATGTTCTCCTTTGCTGATGTGCCAATGTACTTGATGCTTCTTATGCCCAAAGAGCGCCAGGCCATCCATGGCATTGCAAATGAACACATAACGGACGTGTTAAGCGGTCGGGGCCGGAGCGCATCGGCGATTCCAAGCGCCCGGCTACGCATGCATCAGCACACAGGCTAGCGCCCCTCACCGCCCAGCAGCGCCAGGACATCCTCGCGTGTGAACAGCGCCGACGAGATGCCATCGCCGCCGAGCACGCTGTTGACCAGATCGCGCTTGGACTCCTGCATCTGCATAATGCGCTCCTCGATCGTGTCCTTGGCGATGAGCTTGTACACGGTCACGGTGTGCTGTTGGCCAATGCGGTGGGCGCGGTCGGTCGCCTGGTCCTGCGCCGCAACGTTCCACCACGGGTCGTAGTGAATGACCACGTCGGCAGCCGTCAAATTAAGACCCACGCCGCCCGCCTTGAGCGAAATCAAAAACACCGGCACCTCGCCCGCTTGGAACTGCGCAACCATCTTGGCGCGGCTCTCCTTAGACGAAGCGCCCGTGAGCTTAAGGAAGGCGATGTCCTCCTTGGCCAAGCGCTTACCGATGATATCGAGCATACCCGTAAACTGGCTGAACAACAGGATGCGATGCCCGCCGTCGAGTGCGCCGTGCACGAGCTCCATGCACGTATCGAGTTTGGCGCTTCCCGCCTTGTAGTCCGCATAGTGCAGATGCGGGTCGCAGCAGATCTGGCGCAGCTTGGTGAGCTCGGCAAGTACCTTGAGCTTGTCTTTTTTGAACTCCCCGGCCTCGCGGTGCTGCACCTGCTGGGCGATGCGGTCCTGGTTTGCCAGGTAAAGCTTGCGCTGCTCGCCGGTGAGCTGAGCCATGACAGTGTCCTCGATCTTTTCGGGCAGGTCGGCCACCACGTCTTCCTTTACGCGGCGCAGCACAAACGGCGACACGAGCGCCTGCAGGCGAGCGGCACTGTCGCCCTCGGCGTGCTCGACCGGGCTTTCGAAGCGCTTGGCAAATGATTCGCGCGTGCCAAGCAGGCCCGGCATCAAGAAGTCGAAGATGCTCCAGAGCTCGGACAGGCGGTTTTCGGTGGGCGTGCCCGTCAGGGCAAAGCGCACGCCGGCCGGCAAGCGCTTGGCGGCGCACGCCACCTGCGTGAGCGGGTTTTTAATGTACTGGGCCTCGTCGAGCACGACGCGGGCAAAGTCCTGCTCGGCATACTCGTCGATATCGCGGCGCATGAGGTCGTATGACGTCACGACCACGTTATGCTCGGCCACGCCGGCGATCTGCACGCGGCGTTGAGCCTTGGCGTCCACAATGGCGCACACGTCGAGCGAAGGCGCGAAGCGCTCCAGCTCGGCAGTCCAGTTATACACGAGCGACGCGGGGCATACCACGAGCGTGGGCTTGGCGTCTCCCGCTTCCACGCGCGCCAGGATATGCGCGATCATCTGCAGGGTTTTGCCCAGGCCCATGTCGTCGGCCAAAATGCCGCCAAGGCCCAGGTGTTCGAGCGAGCCGAGCCACTGGTATCCGTCGACCTGGTAGCCGCGCATCGTTGCCTTGAGCGATGCCGGCACCGTAAAGACCATCTTGCCGAGCGTGTCCAGGCGCTCGACGGTACGGCGGAACGCAGCGTCGCGATCGGCCTCGAGCGCCGGCGTGCGTGCGAGCATGCTGTCGACGAACAGGGTGCTCGACGCGGGAAGCGACACGCCGTCGAGCAGGTCGACGGCATCGACACCCAGGTCCTCGGCAAGGCCAAACGCGGCGCGCGCCCCCTCGTCCAGGCGAATGATGTCGCCGGACGTAAGGCGCGCAAACGTTTGATGGCGCTTGTACGAATCGAGATAGACGGCAAGGTCCGCGGCCGAAAGCCCGCTCGCGCCCAGCTCGACATCGAGCAGATTGCTCTTAACGGTCGCACGAACCGAGAGCTTGGGCGCGGGGCGGACCGAGATCTGGCGCAGACGGTCGCTGAGCATGACCTCACCCAGTTCGGACAGGGCGGACAGGCCCTCGGTCAGCAGGCAGAACAAGCGGGCGTCATCGCGCTCCTCAAACGCCAGACCGCCCTCGTAGAAATCGAAGTACAGGGCCGCCGTATCCATAACGCGAAACTCCGCCACCTCGTCGCGGGGCGGCACACCGGGGCGCTGCTCTTCGAAGGGGCTGCCCGGAGCGCCCAGGCTAAAGAGATCCGCCGACCAATCGCCGTAGGTAACCGTAATTTTGCAGGTCACGAGCCCATCGTCGACACCGATCGCCATAGCAAAGCTCGGCTCGGGTGCCACGGTATCGAGCGCGGCGGGCGCGGTGAGGTCGGTGTAGTCGCGCAAAATGGGCAGCGCCATACGGCAGAACTCACCCACCTGCTCGGCGGCAATATGGGCGGGCGTGCGGCACGGCAGCAAGCGCGACAAAAAAGGTGCGGCATGCTGAGCAAATGCAGCGTCGGTACGGCGCGCGCGGCGCGTGTCAACCAAGTAGGCGGCATCGCCCGACGCAAAGCAATACATATCGGCGGGCAGGCGCAGGTCATAGCTACCACCAGCCGCCGGCGCGATTTTGGCGGCAAGCAGCGGTGGGCGCTTAGCGGATGCCTCGTCCTCCCCTTGCGGAGACAGCTCAACCGCCACGTCGTAGGTGCGATGCGTCGTCATCCCCCGCGACCAGGCGGGCTCAAAGGAGATGGTCTGGCCGCGCAGCAGGTCCAGCACATATACGATGCTATGCTCGGACAGCGGCAACTGACGCTCGGCAACAAAACCACTGCGGGCAAAGTCGTACGACGCCGAACGCGAGCTTGTGATGTCATCGAGATAGGCAACTGTCGTCGCAACAAGGTTGAGCAGCTTTGCCGATGTTTCGTCAAAGGCCTCAGGTGAATGGACAAACGTGAGCTTCTTGCCATAGGAGAACGTGCCGCCGCGCACGTAGGCATCGGCCATGCCGTCGATGTCCTTGACCACGTAGGAGACCGATCCACAGCGAATGCGGAACTCGAGCGCCCAGCTAAAGCGGTCAGCGAACAGCGGATTGTAGTACGGCACCAACGAGGGCTCCAACGCCGCTTTGGGGGCGTCGGGATCAACGGCACCGGCAAGCTTGCGGCGCATGCTCGCCAGCTCATCCATGCGCGCGTCCGAAAGATCGGAAAGCGCCGCCACAAGGCTCGGGCTCGTGGGGACGGGCGCCGGGAAGGGAAAGTTGGGGTTGACGGCCGGCGCGGCGGACGCGGCGCGCGCGGGCTGTTTCGACTGCGCCGTAAACGTGCGAACCGGCGTGCGCAAACCTTCGACGGGCTCGGCGCCGCTGGCATCCAAATACGCCAGCGCCGTGGCAATGGCGTGCTTACACATACCGGGATAGCGGTATGCGGCGGGGCAGTCGCAGTCGTAGTCGATAACCTCGTGCTCGTCCATGTCGAGCGCCACGTGCGTCTTGTACAGGTCACCGCGCGAGCCGCGCACCGTGCCCTCGACCGTCACGTTTTTGGAGAAGCGCGAGCCGCTGTCCTCAAACGATAGCACGGCACCGTTGAGCATGAGCGAGCGGCCCTTCATAAAGGTGCCGCTCAGCGCCGCCTCTTTCCGGAGCGCCTGCACAAACGTCCCCTGCGCCATCACTTCCTCCAATCTCACCCGGGGTAGCTTAGATCACCGTCACGCGACCCTGGTTACCCACAATGGCCTTGGCCTCGGCCAGCAGCGGAATCGAACGCGCGTTGACCTTGGCAGGTACCTCGGCACGCAGCACGCGCCCGTCCACCTGCTCGATAAAGATCTCCACGCGGTCGCCGCCCGGGTTAGCGGTGAGCACCGTGGCCAGGCGCGCCATATTGCCCTGGCTAAAGCGGCTGTTGGGCACCATGACCTCAAACACCTTGGGCTTGTTGTTCTCCTCGTTAAGCTCGAGCGGCACGATCTCCTGCGCGATGATCTGGTCGCCGCGGTCCGAGCGCTCGAGTTTGCCCTTAATGCGCACAAAGGCATCGGACAGCTGCGCGCCGGTCTCGGGATCGACCTCGCCGTACAGATACCCCTCGGCCTCCTTGTAGGTCTTGGGGAACACCACGACGGTGGCCTCGCCTTCCATATCCTCGAGCTGCACGATGCCCATGGGGTCGCCGTTTTTGGTCACGCGCTTGGACACGCTCGAGACCATGCCGGCCCACCACAGCGCCTTGCCCTCGGGAATCTCCTGGTTGATGGTGCCGCCCGTGGGGTTCTGCACTTCGTAGCCGGTATCGATCTGCGAGAACGAGAAGTCGCGCGCTTTGCTGAGCGCATACTCAAACGGGCGCAGCGGGTGGTCCGAGACATAGATGCCCAGAACCTCCTTCTCCTGGCTCAGCTTAAGGTGGCGGTCCCACTCTTGGCCATCCGGATCGGGCACACTCACCTCAAAGCCCGAGCCCTCAACGTCACCAAACATATCGAAGAACGACGTCTGGCCGCTCGCGCGATCCTTCTGGCGCTTTACCGCGGCGTCGATGATGTTCTCGGGGTTGTTCTTGTCCACAAAGTGCATCATCTGGCGACGCGGATACCCCGTGGAGTCGAAGGCGCCTGCCTTGATGAGCGATTCGATCACGCGGCGGTTGGCCTGGCTCGAGTCCACGCGCTCGACAAAGTCGTGCAGCGTCTTAAACGGACCGCCCGCCTCGCGCTCGGCGATAATCGCCTGCGCCACGCCGGTGCCCACGCCGCGGATGCCGGCCAGACCAAAGCGCACGCCCTCCTTGGTAGCCGTGAACTCGGTACCGGACTCGTTGACATCTGGCGAGAGCACAGGGATGCCGTCGTGACGGCATGCCGAGACGTAGTGCACGATCTTGTCGGTCTTGCCCGTATAGGACGTCAGAACGGCCGCCATGTACTCGTGCGGATAGTGCGCCTTGAGCCACGCCGTCTGCATAACCAGGATGGCGTAGCCGGCGGAGTGCGACTTGTTGAAGGCGTAGGACGCGAACTCGAGAACATCGTCCCAAATCTTCTGGGCGACCTCGCGCGTGTAGTTGTTCTTGATGGCGCCGTTCATCCAGTGGTCATAGGTGGTCTCGTCCGAGCCATCCTCCCAGTGGAGCACCGTCGACGTGAGCAGCTTGATCTTCTTCTTAGCCACGGGCTTACGGATACGCGAGTCCGATTCGCCCTTGGAGAAGCCACACATCTCGACGGAGATGAGCATAACCTGCTCCTGGTAGACCATGGTGCCGTAGGTTTCGCCCAGAATGTCGTCCAGGCGGTCGTCGTAGGAGACGGCCGGCTCCTTGCCGTTCATACGGTTGATGTAGGACGAGACCATGCCGGCGCCCAACGGGCCCGGGCGGTACAGGGCGATCAATGCTACGACGTGCTTGTACTCGGTGGGCTTCATGTTCTTGATCGTGGCCGTCATGCCGGCGGACTCGACCTGGAAGACGCCGGCGGTGTGGCCGGAGCCCATGAGCTTAAAGATCTCGGGATCGTCAAAGGGAATCTCTTCCTCTTTGATGTCGATGCCAAAGTTCTTTTTGATGTTTGCCTTGGCCTTGGAGATGACCGTCAACGTACGCAGGCCCAGGAAGTCCATCTTGAGCAGGCCCATGTCGGCAACGGTATGGCCCTCGTACTGGGTAATCTCGACGCCGCCTTTGGTATCGAGCTTAGTGGGCACGTGCTCGTTGACGGGGTCGCGGCAGATCAGAACGGCGCACGCGTGCACGCCCTCGCCACGGGTGAGACCCTCGATCGAGAGCGCCGTGTCGATGATGCGACGGGCGTCGTCGTCCTTTTTATAGGCCTCGGCAAAGTCGGGGTTAAACAGATCCTCTTTGCCGGGTTGTTTGTCGAGCACCTGCTTGAGCTTGACCTTGGGGTCGCTCGAGACCATCTTGGACAGGCGCTGACCCATGTAGACCGGGTAGTCCAGGACACGCGCGGCGTCGTTGATGGCCTGCTTGGCCTTAATGGTCGAGTAGGTGATGACGTGAGTGACCTTCTCGGGGCCGTAGAGCTGGCGAACGTGCTCCACGACCTCGAGGCGCCGCTCATCGTCGAAGTCCATATCGATATCGGGCATCTCGGTACGCTGCGGGGACAGGAACCTCTCGAACATCAGGCCGTTCTCGAGCGGGTCGAACGCGGTGATGTTCATGGCGTAGGCGACGATAGCGCCGGCGGCCGAGCCACGGCCGGGGCCGACGCCGATGCCGTTGTCCTTGGCCCATTGCACGTACTCGGCGACGATCAAGAAGTAGGCGGCAAAGCCCTTGTCGCAGATGACCTTGTATTCGTACTCAAAGCGCTCTTTGATGTTGACGCCGCCGATCTCGCGCGTGGCCCAGTCGTCACCGTAGTGCTGGCGCAGGCCCTTCTCGCACTCGCGGCGGAACTGGCTCTCGTGCGTCTCGCCAGGATCGAGCAACGGGAAGCGCGGCAGGATGATGGAGTCCCAGTCGAGCTCGACGTAGCACTTGTCGGCAATCTCGAGCGTGTTGTCGCAGGCTTCGGGGCAATACGGGAACATCGCCCGCATCTCCTCCTCGGTCTTCATATAGAACTCCGAGCCGGTCATGCGCATGCGGTTGGGGTCGTCGACCTTGGCGTTCATGCCGATGCACATAATGACGTCCTGTACGGGCGCGTCCTCGCGACGCAGGTAGTGGAAGTCGTTGGTGGCGATAACCTTGACGCCCACCTGCTTGGCGATATCGATGAGCGTACGGTCCATCTGCTCATCGGTCAGGCCGTTGTCAGTGGTAATGCCGTGTTCCTGGATCTCGATATAAAAGTCGCCAGGGTCGAAGGTATCACGGAAGGTCTCGGCCCACTTGATGGCGCCTTCCATGTCACCGCGGTCGATGTACTTGGGGATGATGCCCGCGATGCAGGCGCTCGTGCAGATCATGCCCTTGGCGTGGCGGCGTAGGTTGTCGAGCGTCACGCGCGGCTTGTAGTAAAAGCCCTGCACGGCGGCCTCGGAGACCGTCTGCATCAGGTTGACGTAGCCCTCCTGGTCCTTGGCCAGAAGGATCATGTGGTAGAGCTCGGGCTTATGGTCGCGAGCAAGGGTCTCGTCCGGCGTAAAGTAAACCTCGCAGCCAAAGATGGGCTTGATGACCAGAGGCGGCTTGAGCTCGTCGATGTTGCCCTTCTCGTCCCACATGGCCATGTCCTTCACATACTGGGCATGCTCGCGCGGGTTTGACTCAGGATCGGGCTCCACCAACTCGTCGCGGCGGTCCTTTTCCAAGAAGGCCTTGTCGTGGCTCCAGGTTTTGTACTCGGGCGTGTTGTGGTTGACGGCGTCGCAGGCCAGCGCCAGGTCGGGCACGCCATACATGTAGCCGTGGTCGGTAATGGCGACGGCGGGCATGCCCAACTCTACGGCGCGATTGACCATATCCTGGATACGGGTTGCGCCGTCGAGCATGGAGAAGACAGTGTGGTTGTGCAGATGGACGAATGCCATGTGATGAGCTCCGATGCGGGTTCGTGTTCTGACTGAACGATTTTACCCCACGGCACGGACAGCACCCGAACCTAGCCAAACCCACACGGGCAGTCAATTTGGGACCTTCAAAAAGGGGAATGAGGGCATCCAGATATATCGAGTATTACTGGAACCCCGGCGATACGCTGAATGATTTGTGACGAATAGTCATGTCCATCAAGAAGGCTCGACGCTTCGGGCAGCCCGTCAATCGATATATCAATTCTTGGAGACCTGTATTCCTACCATTTTTAAAGAAACAACGGCGGTAATTGCTATCGCGATTGCGCCAATAACACCGAGCGCTATCTGAATGGGATATAACCCCAACACATATCCAAATATGGAGAAAAACATTGCAGAAAAGAGAGCCCTTACCAGAGACGCGACGGAAAGGATCGTCGCGCGGAGATCGTCCGCTATCGCGTCTTGGATTAAGTTTTCCGAAGTGATGTACACCACTTCTGGGAGAAAACAAAGCACCATGCTAAGGCCAAACAAACACAGCGGATTTGAAGCGAACCACGGAAGAATCATGAAAAGACCGGCCTCGATTAGCATCGAGCCGAGCATGGTATTTCTTTTCCCGAAACGCGATGAGAAGAAATCTGCTGCAATGTAGGCCGTCGCATTTACTGCATAGGATGCACCGAAAAAGATTCCTATTATGGAGACGGGAGCATCAAATGCGTCGAATACTAACTGATTCAAGTTGTAATAACTCCCATAGAATCCATCGAGCATGCTTGTGCCGATTAGAAGAAGCAACACCGCAAAAGCGGATTCTCCAATGCTCCAGGTTTCGCGTCTGAAGATCTTGGCTACGTCAAACCTTTCCTCCCCAGAGTTTTTGGAATGGGTCGTTTCCATCCTCTCAATGGGATACAGAAGGAAAAGCTGCAGGAGATAGAAAACGGAAACGCATACGTAGAGGGCACTCCAAGATACTTGGGCAATGAATAATCCAAGTACGATTGCCACTCCCGTCGCGATTGATTGCGCGGCAAGCAGCCGAGCGTTGATGGTGAGGAAGCGCTCTCCTTGACCGGCATTTCGGGCAATTTCATATAAAAGTGCTTGTTCGGATCCCGATTGAAGGGAGTAGGCGAGTGCCTCGACAAGGGAAAGCGCGACGAGAAAGGGGCCTGAGAGCAACAGCATGCCAGCCGTATGGAAGAAAAGAAGCAGAACGCCCACTTGAATCGAGAACTTCTTTCCAAAGAAATCGCCTACCAGCCCTGTTGGCAGCTCGAGGACGACCGTTGCAATGTTGTACAGGGCTTGATAAAGCGCAATTTCCGTGACAGACATTCCTTTATCCGCAAGGAAAAGTAGAAACACTCCCCGATTTAAAACAAATCCCGCGAGTACGAAAAAGGCGGAATAGATGTGCAGTTGCGTAGCGGCATTCTTATTCATTTGGCACTTCCAACAACATTTTTAGTCGGGCTGTTCGCTACTGACTCGAAACCCGAAGCGTTCACGGTTTCCGATGAAGAGTCACCTTACCTTTTGCGGTATGGGCGCTTCTCGTACTTATAGCCGTTGAGCTTGTTGCGGCTGGGACACTTGCCCGTGGCGTTCTCGATATCCTGCATGATGGACCCCGCCAGAGCGTCAAAAAGCTCCTCCGGCGTCACCTCAAGCGTTTTGGTGAGCTGCATGATAGCTCCTTATTCGTTTGAACCGTTCGAGCTATTGTACCGTCCCAGACTCTCCCATGCGTTGCGGTGAAATGCGGACTGTTTGGCGGCTTTTTTGGCCAAAACAGTCCGTATTCCACCGCAAGTTATTGAGGGCTAGAAGTTGTAGGTGACTACTTGAGGTTCGGCGGGTTCGACGAAGATGGCTGGATTCGCCTGCTCCACGCGGACGAACTTGACGGTCACGACCTCAAAGCCCGCCTTGTGCAGAACATCGGCGTAGACGCGCGCCTGCAGGGCGTGCTTCTCCCGCAGCTGGTCCGGCGTCTCGTCCGGCGTGCCACCCGTCTTGTAGTCGATGACCAGCGCGTGCGACGGATCGGCCGGGTCGGTTGCCAAGGCATCGATAGCGCCCTCGGCATAGACGCCGTAGCGGGCGATGTGCTCGTCCTCGCAGCCCAGCGAGAAGAACGGTACCTCGGCACGGACACACGGCCAGGCAAGCAGCTCGGCACGGACCGACGATCTGAGCCAGCAATCCAAAGCGACATCGAAGCGCTCACGCTGTTCTGGCGTCAGGCGCCACAGGCGAGCCAGGGCGTCGGCACGCCCAGCGGGCAGCGCATCGGCACCCATCTCGATGAGCCACTGGCAGGCAGCGTGGAACGCCGAGCCCAGCGCCATGGGATTGCCGGCGGGCTCAACGGCGGCCACTTCTGCATCCGTCATCTCGGAACCATCCGACTCCGCATCATCGCCAGCCTCGTCCATGGGCACGCGCGCCTCGGCGACACGGTCCTCGGCCTCGGCATGCAGCGCCGCGGCAATCGACGAATAGCTGTACGAATCGCGCGCCGGATACGAGCAGGTGCCCATGCGCACGCCCACCGTCTGGGGATACACGAGCTCAAACGAATCGGGCTCGGGGTCGGCGGGGCCGGGCGCGACCGGGCGATCGGCGGCAGCATCGGCACCCTCCGCCTCCGCATCACCGCGAACGAGCCTACCCTCGGCATCCAGTGAAGCGTTGGCCTCAAACGCCTGCTCGCCAAACGTAAAGTCCGCCAGCGAGATAAGCTCGTAGTCGCCCGGCTTGGAGTTGTCGAACACCAGGCGGTCGGCATCGAGCTGCGGCATGTCCAGGCCGTCCGTCGGCAGAATACGGCGCAGCACGTCGTAAGTCAGATCGGTCTCGACGTCGAAGGTCGGCGCGCACAGCTTGCCGCGGCTCACGCCGGCATCCATCGCCAAGATCACCAGCTCACGCGCTCGCGTCATGGCGACATAGAGCAAACGAGCCCGCTCCTCGAGCGAAAGCTGCAGGTCGTCGTTGCGCAGGCGAGCAAATGCCTCGGCGGGAGAACCCGTCGCACAGACGTCCTCCATGAGCTCCGGCGGCAGCCACAGCGACGTGCCCTTGCCCTTAAACGCATGCTCAAACTGCTTTTTAACGTCGTCGCCCTTCACAAAGGTTCCGTCGGCGAGCTTAACGCCGTCGAAGCGTGCCGGCAGTGCCACGACCTGCGCTCCGCCCTCGACGCGACCCATCTGTGCCGCACCCGAGGACTTGCGCACGCCAAAGCACTCGGCGACCGCCACGACCGGATATTCCAAGCCCTTGGAGGCGTGCACCGTCATGATGCGCACCGCGCCGTCGCCCTCCTCGTTGAGCGCGCCCGGGGCTTCCTTGCCCGCCAGGAAGCGGTCAAAGGCCAGCGCAATGGAGCGCGGCGAGTTACCGAACTCGGCCTCCGCTTCGGCCACGGCGTCGAGCGCCTTGAGCACGTTGGCGGCAATGGCCTTGCCCTCGGGACCACGCTGCGCCAGACGCACAAACCAGCCGGAGGCGTTGACCACGTCGCGCGCGATGTTGGCGAACGAATCACGTCCCACGCGGCGCAGCGCATAGCGCAGCACCTCGCGGGCGCGCGTCACCAGTGGCAAGCCCTGCAAGCCGGGCACATCGGAATCGCTCATGATGCCCGCGTCGATATTCCGGCGCGAGGTCTCCCCCGTCTCGCTATCGAGCTTGGTCGCCAGCGCCAGGAACTCCTGGGCGCCGAGCGCAAACATCGGCGAGGCGAGCAGCGGCATAAGGCCCTGCGCCGTATCGGCCGGGTTGGCGAGCGCGCAGACTAGGGCGCGCACCGTCTGCACCTCGGCTGCCTGGGCAAAGACCGAGCCACCCGCGATCACGCAGTCGAGTCCTTGGTCGCGGAAAGCCTGGGCATAGACGTCGGCGTTGGTCATGCGGCCCAGCAGCAGCACCATGCCGCCCTGGGGCTGACCGGCATCGGCAAGCGCGCGGAACCGCTCCGCGATCGCGCGGGCCTTGGCCTGTGTGCGCTCCTGCGTACTGCCGCCGGCAACAAAGAGCGCCTGCCGACGCGAGGCGTCTGCCACCAGCGTGTCCTTGCGGCCGTCGCTCGCCTCAAGATCCAAAAAGCCCTGCATCAGGCCGCCGTCATCGCCGTCGAAGACGCGTGCCACGTAACGCAGCACCTCGTCATGGCTGCGGAAGTTGCGCACAAGTTTAACGAGCTCGCCGGCGGGGACATCGGCAGCAGTGCCAGCGACGGCCGCCGCCTCGGCCGTCCCCGAGGCGCCCACCTTGCGCTCCTGGCGGCGGAAGACCTCGACCTCGGCACCACGGAAGCGATAGATCGACTGCTGCGCATCGCCCACGGTGCACAGCGCGCGCTCCCCCGCACCGGTCAGGTAACGAATCAAATCGACCTGCATCTGGTCGGTATCCTGGAACTCGTCGATCATGACCATCTTAAAGCGGCCCTCATAGGCAGCTCGAATGGCCGGGTAGTCGCGCAGGGCCTCGTAGGCCATGCGCAGCAGGTCGTTGTTGTCGAGGGCGGACTGGGCAGCCTTGAGCGCGCGGTACTCAGCCTCTACAGAGCGGGCCAAGCCAACCAGTGCATCGAGCGCGGGACCACCGCAGGCGAGCACGATATTGATAAATGCATCGGCGGCCTCGGCCTTGAGCAGCTCAATCTGCTCCTTAGGGAATGCCTTGCTCGCGCGCGGCATGGTACACGACATCATGAGCCGCGCCGCGTCCTCCATGGTTTTGCCGCTCGCCTCAAACGCGTCGATGGCGTCGAGTGCCACTTGTGCCTTCTCGGTCGCGGCCTTGCTCGCACCCAACGCCGCGCGATAGGCGTCGGCAAGCGCCGAAGTGTCAGCCTGGCCGCGCGCCACGCACACATCGTCCATGCCGCCCGGCAGCTGGCTCGAGAGCTCCAGCAGGTCGCGCACCAGACCCTTGATGGTGGTACCGGCGCCAAACGGCCCGCCGTCGCCCGCCATGGGATACCAGGCGTAGAGGGCCTTGAGCGATGCCGCGAGCTCGGGGGTGGCATCGGGCGCCGTCGCGCGGGCCAGCACATGCTCAACAGCCTGGTCCATGAGCTCGTCGGTATCGGTGAGCACCGTGAACTCGGGATCGATGCCCAGCTCCAACGCGTGTGCGCGCAGGATACGCGAGCACATGCCGTGAATGGTCGAGATCCACGCATCGTCGACGGTCAGGGCCTCCTCGTCCATGCCCTCTTCGATAAGCGCGCGGCGCACGCGGTCACGGATCTCGGCCGCGGCATCTTTGGTAAAGGTAATGGCGAGCACCTGGTCCAGATGCTCAATGAACGGACCGGATTCGGGCGAGAGCGCGTAGACGATGCGGCGCGTGAGGGTAAAGGTCTTGCCCGAACCGGCGCCCGCCGAGACAAACAGCGGACGGTCGAGCGTTTTGACGATCTGCAGCTGTTGCGGCATCAAAGTCGAAAGATCCATGGTCTACACGTCCCTCCTTACAAACGTTCCTTCGTGGTTATACGAGCAGCGCGCATGCGCGGCCTGAGCCGACGTCGGGTCGACGGCGGCAACGTTGCCTGCCTCGAGCTCCCGCAGGCGCTCGGCAATGCCGGCCTCCACGCGATCGAGCAGGGCGTCGAAGTCCATGCTGCCACCCTCGCCGGGGAAACCTTTCTTAAGGCCCGGGATGCGACCGTCGCCGCGCTCTTCCTCGATCAGCTCGGCGCTCGCGGCACCGCGCAACGCCGGCTTGCCGCCCTTGGTCGAAAAGTAGAGCGCCGCGCGGGTGTCCAAATCCAGCGCCCGGCGCATGGCCTGGGCGTAGATGAGCGTTTGGGTATGTGACGGCAACCAGCGCGGATCGTCGATGGGCGCCATGCCCGATTCCTCGT
This sequence comes from uncultured Collinsella sp., assembly GCA_900543505.1. Lineage (GTDB taxonomy): Bacteria > Actinomycetota > Coriobacteriia > Coriobacteriales > Coriobacteriaceae > Collinsella. Next base: position 30,609 of record UQSB01000016.1, read on the forward strand.
CGCGCACCGTAGGGTCGGCGAGCTTAAACTCCTCAACGCCCGTGCGATGTTTGTAGTCGATCACCACGGCACGATTCTCGGCGTCCACGTCCACGCGGTCGATGCGCCCGCCAAGCGGCCAACCGGCATACTCGACCTTGAGCTCATTGAAGGCGAACTCCAGGTAACGCGGGGCAAAGGGGGCAAGCGCCTCGGACTCGTAGGCTAGCACGCCCTCCAACTGCGGCAAGATCTCGGCAACCTGGCGCTCCTCCACCGCAGAGAGCGGCACCAGCGGGCCCTCCGTGCCTCGCTTGCCGGCGTGCTCGGTCAACGTCTCGTCAAAGACCTCGCGCAGCAGCTCCTGAGCGCGCGGCAGATTCTCGGGCGTCACGCGCTCCATGCCCTCCTGGGGCAGGCGGGCATGCAGGTGCTCCAGAACATCGTGGACAAAGTTGCCCTTCTCCATATTGCCGAAGCCCGCGTCGATGGACTGGGGCTTCACGCGATACGACACGAACCAGCACAGCGGGCACGTCGAGTACGCCTCAATCTGCGAGGCGGACGTCAGGCGCGGCACGAGCGGCGCGTTCTCGCCCTCGCCATCGCGGCGGCGCAGGACCAGGTACGGCACAGCCGCATCACTCAAATGCTGAGGAGCCTCGCACGCAACACGCTTGCACTCGATGCCCTCGCTGGCCGCCGGATCAAAATCGGCGACGATACCGCCCTCGCCCAGGCACGTAACCTTGGCGGCGCCGGCAGCCTCGGCGTGCGCCCGCAGCTCGGTCCACACGGCAGCCGGATAGCACTCGCGCGCCTGGCGATCGTGGGTCACGCGGGCGAGCACAACGGGGCCGCGTGCCGCCTGCATCGCGCGGCCAAAGCGCACGCGCAGCAAGGCCGCAGGCTCAAGCGTCACACCGCTGCGATCTAACTCTGCCGCCAGCGTGGCCAGCGGTCCCTCTTCGTGCGAAAGCGGGTAGCTGTCCAGGTCGACATCGGCAAACAGCACGGCATCGTAGCTGTCGGGGCGCAGGGCTGCCGCATCGGCAAGCGACGCGAAGCGTACTTGCGCCCGTGGCGTGCGATCGACCTCGTAGGTCGCGTAATCGTAAGCGGTACTGCGCTTGTCCACCTTGGTTCGAACGCCGTCGAGAACTGGCACGGTCGCGGCTTGCGACACATCGAGCGCGCGAGCATCGTTCATAAGGATGTCGATGGCATGGCGCAGCAGAGCCGTCTCTGCCTGGCGACGGGCCTGGCCGTCAAGGTCGCCTAGAGCGCGATCGGGCAGCGCCTCGGCAACGGCGAGCATGGCCTTGAGCGCCGTCACGGGTTTGTCGCGCCACAGCGCCTGAAACACGTCCGAGACCACGCATGGCACGTTCTTAAACCAGTTTTCTTCGCTGGCGGCCTTGCGGGCGCCCCTCACCTGGCCCTGCACGCTCTGCAGCAGGCTCTTAACGCTCGCGGTAGTCTTGCTGCGCGAGAGACGCATATTCTTATCGAAGGTACGGGCATTGACGGCATCAGCGCCCGAAAGCGGACTGTAGATCCAGTCGGTAAGCTCCGGCGCGGGCCACCACTCGGTCTTTGACGCCATGCCTTCATCGGCGGCTTTCATACGCTCGATCAGGTTGGCGAGCGCCGTAAACTGCCTGCCTGCGATGGACTGGGAAAACGCCGTGAACTCAGTCGTCTCGGCCGCAATGTGACGCGCCGCCAAACGGGCAGCGAGTTCGCCGAACAGCTGGGGCGCCCGGGCGGACACCACGAGCACGCGCACGGGATCGGCGGGTGCGGAGGCGGCATCGTTGACCTTGGACTCCTCGTGCGCTTTCACCATCTTATCGATGACGTCCGCATAGACACGGGCACGGGCATGGGGCCCGGCGACTTCCACAAAGGCAGGACGTGCGACGGACTTTGGAGCAGTCGCGGGAGCGCCGGCATCCTCATCCAGCGGTGCAACCTCAAACAGCACGCCGCAGGCATCAAGGGCGGCAGCCAGGTCCTCGCGCATCGCCGCTTGCTCGCGGGCGAGCAGCACGACAACCTCTCCCCCGTTGTTTGCCACGGCGGACAGCAGCTCGAGCAGGCTATACGTAAATGATGTGACGCCGCGCACGCAAACGGCACGGGTGCACCCCGGCAGGTTATCGGCCAGGGCACCGGCCATCATGTCAGCCGCCTCGCAAGGCTCGACCATGCCTCGGCGGTCCAAACCGCTCGCATAGGCGCACAGAAGCTCGAACACACGAGCCTCGGCATCGCTTTTTGGCTCACGCTGGCAGTTGTCGCCACGGTATCGTTCGGCCGTCGTCCCCGCCACACCCGGCAGCACGTCGCGGGCCATGCGCGCAAGCATGCGCACTGTGCCCTTGCTGCGCGAAAGCGGTTGCAGGCCGGCATCATCGAGACGCGTGACCATGTCCGAAAACAGCATCTGGCGTTGCAGATTGTCGACGAAACCGCGCCCGTCGCCCATAAGCTCCCACAGCGAACGGAGCCACGACGAAGGGGTCTTGTAATCGATACCCAGTGAAACCCCAGCTTCCGCCGCATCATGACGGCACAGATCGAGCTCGGCAAACGTAGGCACCAGCAAAACGGCACGCCCGTGGCGGGCAACCAGGTCGGCGAGCAGCGCCGCCTCGGCATCGCTCAAATCCGCGCCGGCGTTGGTGGTATAGATTCGAACAGGCATGGTCCTCCACTCAAACCGTTCGCAATAATCAGTGCTTCCATCCTACCCGCCCGCGCGGACACATTTGCCCCACGCCAACAGATTTCCTCCGTCCCCAAGGAATCAAAAAACCGCCCCCGAAGGGACGGCTCTGCGCAATTCGTTTTTGTCGCTAGCCTACTCGCCATCCTCCAGCTTGATGAGGATCTTACGGTAGCCGCCGTACTCGCCGTTCAGCGCCTTTGAAACGCGGCTCACCGTAGTGGACGAAGCGCCGGTGCGGGCCTGAACCTCAACATAAGGCTCGCCCTCATCCAGATAACGCGCAACCTGCAGACGTTGCGAAAGATCGCAGATCTCGCGCGGCGTGCAGATATCGGTTAAAAACGCCTGGATATCCTTCTCGTCATCCAAAAGACTAAATGCGTGGACTAGCTGCTTGACATCAGGCTTGTCAAACATGTTCTCGATATTCATCGATCACCGCCAAACCCGCCAAAAGGCATCGAAGTTGATACTGACATCGGGCATCGTTCGCCCGTTCTATGCAATAGGGCAACGCCTGTGGCTTTTGCCCGTAGCAGTGTAGCACACCACCAAACTAAAGCGACAAGACTCTCTGTCAGCGGCGCGTTTTTCAGGACGAACGCCGTTTAGAAACCGAATGCGCACGTAAGCTCCACGAATATTTGAGACAATGGGCGTCCAAACACCGCGGCACACCCGAGCGGCCGTCCAAGCTGCCGCAGCAAACCGCTTCACGCGACACCGACGCACCCTGCGCAAGAAAGGATTCACACCATGCGCTTTATGCTTAACTGGCTCTTTACCTCGATCGCCATCGCGATTGCCACGTTCCTCGTTCCCGGCATCCAGCCCTTCGGTTTTGCCGAGGCCTGGGTCTGTTTCGCCTTCGTGGGACTGTTCCTGAACATCGTCGATTCGCTCGTCAAGCCGTTTCTGACGGTTATCTCGCTGCCGCTCACGATCATTACGCTGGGTATTTTTCAGCTCGTAGTCAACAGCTTTATGCTCGAGCTGGCCAGCTATCTGTCGGTCAATCTGCTGGGCGCGGGTATCTCCATCGCCAGCTTTGGATCGGCCTTTATGGGCAGCATCCTGGTGTCCATCATGCGCAGCATCCTCGACAGCATCGCCGAGGGCTAAAACGGCCATTCCGGCCGCGCCCGTCTCAACAGCCCAAAACGAAGGCCGCCCATCGCAAAAATGGGCGGCCTTCTTATTTGCCAAGTCTCAAAGGGCGAGAGAATCTGCCATTTCCACTCCGTCCCCAAATGGCAGGTGTGGGTTAGATGACGTAATCGTAGCCTTCGTTGGGAGCGACAAGTTGATCGAGCGTCACACCGTCGAGGTAGTCGTTGATAAGCTTGTCCAGGTTCTTCCACACGTCGAGCGTGGGGCACTCGTCAGAGCGCGAACAACCCTTGCAGTCGCCATCCAGGCAGGCGACCGGCGCCAGGCTGCCCTCGGTCAGGCGCAAGATCTCGCCCACCGTGTACTGCTCGGGCGGGCGCGTGAGCACATAGCCGCCGCCCTTGCCGCGCATGCCCGAGAGCATGTTGGCGCGCACGAGCGTAGCCAGAATATTCTCGAGGTACTTCTCCGAAATACCCTGACGCGCCGCAATCTCTTTAAGCGGGATACGGCCTGTCGCCTGGTGCTCGGCCAGGTCGACCATAACGCGCAGGGCATATCTGCCCTTTGTGGAAACCAACATATATATAGCTGCCTTTCGGTCTTTTAATTCGTAGAAATTCTAGCCGAAAAATTGGTTTTGAAAATACCTATTCCCGTCAAGATGGTTAATCGACTCGTAATAATCTTCTATTTCCTATTGCGTTACTAGGCTTTACTGTCTACTATGCTTGCCAACAGCAAAACGAACAACCTATAAGGTTTGTGGGTTTCGCTGCCACACACACCGTAAAACCACACGGTATCCAGTCATTTGAACACTTTGGAGGTTCACCATGAGCAATGTTTACACGTCCATCGATCAGCTTATCGGCCACACCCCGCTTCTGGAGCTCACCCACTTCGAGGCCGACGAGGACCTCAAGGCCCGTGTGCTCGTCAAATTGGAATACTTCAACCCCGCCGGGTCCGTCAAAGACCGCGTCGCCAAGAACATGATTGACGAGGCCGAGAAGGCCGGCAAGCTCGTGCGCGGTGGCGACTACACCATCATCGAGCCCACGAGCGGCAACACCGGCGTCGGCATCGCCTCGGTGGCGGCGGCCCGCGGCTACAAGGTGATCATCACTATGCCCGAGACCATGTCCGTCGAGCGCCGCAAGCTCATGCAGGCATACGGCGCACAGCTCGTGCTCACCGACGGCTCCAAAGGCATGAAGGGCGCCATCGTCAAGGCGGAGGAGCTGCAGAAGGAAACTCCCAACAGCATCATCGCCGGCCAGTTTGTGAACCCCGCCAACCCCGCCATCCACAAGGCCACGACCGGCCCCGAGATCTGGGACGACACCGACGGCAAGGTCGACATCTTCGTCGCCGGCGTCGGCACCGGCGGCACCGTGACCGGCGTGGGCGAGTTCCTCAAGGAGCAAAACCCCGAGATTCAGGTCGTCGCCGTCGAGCCCGCCACCTCCCCGGTGCTCTCTAAGGGCCAGGCCGGCCCGCACAAGATCCAGGGTATCGGTGCCGGCTTTGTGCCCGACGTCCTCGACACCCAGGTCTATGACGAGATCATCCCCGTCGAGAACGACGATGCCTTTGCCACCGGCCGCGCCGTGGGCCACAAGGAAGGCGTGCTCGTGGGCATTTCGTCCGGCGCCGCCGTCTGGGCCGCTCTGCAGCTGGCCAAGCGCCCCGAGAACGAAGGCAAGACCATCGTGGCGCTGCTCGCCGACACCGGCGAGCGCTACCTGTCCACGGCGCTCTTCCAGGACTAGAGCTTCTCGTTCTTAGAACGAGTCCAAGGCACGCCGGTCTCCCCTCTCTTCTGGCAGCCTGAGCTCATCCCAACAGGATGCCCCACGAGACGTCCGAACTTGCTACAATGTCTGCGGCGCGGAACCAGCCTCCCGCGCCGCTTTTCTTTTTTGGCCACATGCCACCAAGGAGAACCTCCTCATGCACAACAAGCGCGTGCTCGTCGCCATGAGCGGCGGCGTCGATTCCAGCGTGACCGCGTATCTGCTCAAAAGCCAGGGCTACGAATGTGTCGGCGCCACCATGCGCCTCACCTGCCCCGCACCCGACCCCGCCACGGGCATGAGTAAGGTCGACCGCGACATCGCCGACGCAGAGGCCGTCGCCGAGCGCATAGGCATTCCCCACCATGTGCTCGACTTGCAGCAAACCTTCGACCGTAACGTAATCGAGCGCTTTGTGAACGCCTACCAGGAGGGGCTGACGCCCAATCCGTGCATTATCTGCAACCGCCACATTAAGTTTGGCGCGCTGCTCGATGCAGCGCTGGACATGGGCTGCGACTACATCGCCACGGGCCATTACGCCAAAACAAGCCAGGCGGCAGACGGCACCTGGCAGCTGCATCGCGGCGAGGACCCCAAAAAGGACCAGAGTTACTTTTTGTATTCGCTTACGCAGGAGCGTCTGACGCGCACGATTTTTCCGCTGGCGGGTCTGGACAAGGAGCGCGACGTGCGCCGGATTGCCGCCGAGCAGGGCTTCATCAACGCCAAGAAGGCCGAAAGCGAGGATATCTGCTTTATTCCAGACGGTAACTACGCGGGCTATATCGAGCGCCGCTGCGGACATCCCGCTGCACCGGGCGACATCGTATGGCGCGACGGCAGCGTGGTCGGACGCCATAACGGCGCGCTGCGCTACACCATCGGTCAGCGCAAGGGTCTGGGCGTCGCGATGGCGCATCCCGTGTACGTAACGGGTGTCGACGCCGTCAACAACACCGTGCATCTGGGCGAGGCCGAGGACCTGACGGCCACGGCGCTCACGGCCAACGACTGGATTTGGAGCGCCCCTGCCGACCACATGGAAGCCGAGCTGGATGCCGGCGGCATCCGCGTGGGCGCCAAGTACCGCTACCGACAGAAAGACCAGGCAGCGATCCTTACGCGCGGCGAAGACGGACAAATGTTGCTGACCTTTGACGAGCCGCAGCGCGCCATCGCCCCCGGCCAGGCTGTCGTTATATACCGCGGCGACATCGTCCTGGGCGGCGGCACCGTGACCGGCGCACTTAAGTAGCCGCGGGTTTATCGCTGCACGTGTCGAAGTACCTCAACAGCGGCACCAACCTCGATTATGCGACGCTCGAGGCCGCGGCGGATGGCCTCGAGTCGACCCTCCGCCGTGGCCCATTCGCTCTGCGAAAGAATCTCGATCGCCTCATCAACAAATCCGTTGAGCCGCGATGAATCGAACCAATCGAGCGAATCCGCAAGCGCCAGCTGGACGGAAGGGTCGGGCCCAAACGGCTTAGCGGAAAACCCAAACTCCCCAGCTGCGAGCACGACAGTTGGCACGTTATACCACAGACAGTTGCCGCTATCGAACAGCGGTGCAGGCCTTATCTCCAGGGTATCGACATTGCGGATGGTACCGAAGTTTCGCCAATGGCGATCGCTGTTGGCCAAAAGGGCATCGCAAACGATCATCTGCGACATAGACCTTCTCACGACAGCCTCGTCTGCTCCATGCTTACCAAGAAAGCGGCAGTACCGGTCGCACGTCGAGCTTCCTCGCTGGCCGCCAAGGGCGTTCTTAACGTAAACAGCCGGAACATATTCCTCGCGGCCGTCAAGAAAATCCTCGCACAAGCACACAGGGCCATCGAACATGCGCTCAACCGTGTAAGGAACAAACTCCCCCTTGGGAAGCAAGCGACGATGCAGAGCCGTTGCAACCGCCTCGTTAAAGGGACGCTGATCGTCCATCCCGCACCCTTTAGCCAAAACGCGAATGCCGTTTCGGATCATCCACGATTTAGGAAGCTCGCCCTCGGATGTGTTGTCGGGATTTTTAAGACCGATACCTTCCAGCCAACCCGAGCGCTCTTCGGGCGCCGATCGCTCAAAATCATTCTCGAAGTAATTGAGGTTTCGCCATTCGAGCCCGTCGCATTCTGCCGGCCGCAGCCAATAGCAATCCGAAAGCGAGAGACCCAGACACTGAACCGGCACCTCAACGCCGTTGACAATTCCCAGCTCGCGGTAGCGCGAGATAAGCCCAGGGCGAACATCGGGCACCGACCGATGCCCCCACCACGCGTTGAGCTCCCGCTTATTCACCGTTGGAGAAGAGCTCGAGCATGTGCCAAACGGCATTCGTTGCGCATCGAGGACCTCGGCGATTTCGAAGGGAAACTCGCGCGTCGGATCAAATGAGACATGAGCGACCTCATGGTCGGCCGACATCAGCGTAAACTTGCGCCCCACATCGACCGCAGGACGGCGTCCACGTTTGCGGACCTTTTGATAAGCGAGCGCAGAATCATACTCAACCATCTTCCGTCCGCCCACAATATCGCACGCGAGCGTTCCCGATGCGGCAAGTTGAGATATGCGGGCTTTCGTAACGCCCAACAGGCGGGCAGCATCACCCATAGACAAGTACTCAAACGTATCCATACACCGCATCACCTCGTTAAGTAATTTACACGTTTAGTTAATAGATTACAGACATCATAATGCTAAACGACCCAAAGCGAAAAAAGGCCCGAGAAATCGGGCCTTAGCGATTGGTCAGCCGAGTCGCAAGCTGCTCCCCTAGCGCTGAACGTAGGCGCGGACCAGCTCGTAGGTGTTACGCACGCCGTCGATGTGGCTGCGCTCATAGTTGTGGCTCGCATACACGCCGGGGCCGATCAGGCCGTGGCGAATGTCATAGCCGGCCGAGAGCGTGGCCTCGACGTCCGAACCGTAATGCGGATACACGTCGATGGCATAGTCGAGCTCAAGCTCGCGCGCGATGTTGGACAGTGCACTCACCAGGTCGTAGTTGTACGGACCGCCCGAATCCTTGGCGCAAATCGACACCATGCGCTCGGTGCAACCCAGATCGTCGCCCACGCAGCCCATGTCAACGCTGATCATCTCGCGCGTGTCGGCCGGCACGAAAGCGCCGCCGTGGCCGACCTCCTCGTACACGGTAAAGAGCAGGGACACCTTGCGCGAAAGCGACACCTCGCCGTCAGCAACGGCGCGGGCCAGACCCAGCAGAATCGCCGCCGACAGCTTGTCATCCAGAAAGCGGCTCTTAATGTAGCCGCTCTCCGTCACCGTGGTGCGCGGATCCATGGCGATGATATCGCCCGTCTGAATACCCAGCTCGAGGACATCATCCTTGCTATCGACGTTCTCGTCGAGCAGGATTTCCATGTTCTTCTCGATGGCCTTGACCGGCTCATCGGCCACATGCGCCGAAGGCTCGGTATTGAGGACCACGCCTGTGTAGACCTTGCCGCCACGCGTGTAGACGGTGCAGTTCTCGCCATCGGCCGTGGACCACTGGTGCCCACCGAGCGTCGTCGGACGCAGGCGGCCATTGTCCTTAATGGATCGCACCATGGCGCCAAGCGTGTCGACATGGCTCGCCAACACGAGCGGCTCACCCTCGCCGCCGAGCTCAACCAGCACATTGCCCTTATTGGAGCGCTCGGGCTCAAAGCCCATATCGCGCAGGGTTTCCATCAGATAATCAGTCGCCGCACGAGTAAAGCCCGTAGGCGAGGCAATAGAAGTCAGCGCCTTAAGCTGGTCAGTAATAAAACCAAGCGTAGAATCCATTTGGGACACCATCCACAACTCCAAAGCCAACATCCCGTAATCAGTAAAAGCCCCAACAACGATACCATCACGCACAAATATTTACCCAGCGAGATGACCCATCGAGCTCTTCCGAACAGCGCCC
>UQSB01000017.1 GCA_900543505.1 uncultured Collinsella sp.
AAAGGTGAAAAGCACCCCGGGAGGGGAGTGAAACAGTACCTGAAACCGTGCGCCCACGAGCAGTCGGAGCACCCTTGTGGTGTGACGGCGTGCCTTTTGTAGAATGAGCCAGCGAGTCGCTGGCGCGGGGCGAGGTTAACCGAAAGGGAGCCGGAGCGAAAGCGAGCCTTAACAGGGCGACTTGAGTCCCGCGCCGCGGACGCGAAGCCGGGTGAGCTATCCGTGGGCAGGCTGAAGCGGGGGTAAGACCCCGTGGAGGGCCGAACGCACGTCGGTTGAAAACGGCGGCGATGACCTGCGGATAGGGGTGAAAGGCCAATCAAACCCGGAGATATCTCGTTCTCCCCGAAATAGCTTTAGGGCTAGCGTCGCGCGTTCACCGCCGGAGGTAGAGCACCGGATGGACGAGGGGGCTTCGCCGCCTACCGAATCCAACCGAACTCCGAATGCCGGCGGCCCAGAGCGCGGCAGTCAGAGCATGTGGGCTAAGCTGTGTGCTCGAGAGGGAAACAGCCCGGACCGCCCGCTAAGGTCCCCAAGTTCCAGCCGAGTGGCAAAGGATGTGCGTCCGCCCAGACAACCAGGATGTTGGCTTAGAAGCAGCCATCCATTCAAAGAGTGCGTAACAGCTCACTGGTCGAGTGGACATGCGCCGACAATACACGGGGCTAAGCTGGACACCGAAGCGGCGGGATTTTATCTATATAGAATCGGTAGGGGAGCTTCCCATGGGCGGCGAAGCCGCCGGGCGACCGGCGGTGGAGCGCATGGGAGTGAGAATGCTGGCATGAGTAGCGAGAGACGAGAGAGTAACTCGTCCGCCGTGAACCCGAGGTTTCCTGGGCAAGGCTAATCCTCCCAGGGTCAGTCGGGGGCTAAGGCGAGGCCGGAAGGCGTAGCCGACGCGCAGCAGGCAGACATTCCTGCACCGCGCACGCGGCGCTACGACCGACGGGGCGACGGATGGGGGTGGCTCGGCGGGGTTCTGGACGTCCCCGTGATGGAGCGCGGCCCGCGGACCAGGGAAATCCGGTCCGCACGAGGGCGAGGCTCCGGACGAAGCGATCAAGCGAAGCGAGTGAGCCCGAGGTCCCTAGAAAAACCCCTAGGCAGGCGCGTGCGCGCCCGTACCGCAAACCGACACAGGTGGGTGGGTAGAACATACCGAGGCGATCGGGTCAACCATGGTCAAGGAACTCGGCACAATGGCCCCGTAACTTCGGGAGAAGGGGTGCCCGCGCGTACGTGAACGGACTTGCTCCGGGAGCGGAGGCGGGCCGCAGTGGAGAGGCCCAAGCGACTGTTTACCAAAAACACAGGACTCTGCAGAAGCCGCAAGGCGACGTATAGGGTCTGACGCCTGCCCGGTGCCGGAAGGTCACGCGGAGGAGTTAGCGCATCGCGCGAAGCCCCGAAGCCAAGCCCCGGTAAACGGCGGCCGTAACTATAACGGTCCTAAGGTAGCGAAATTCCTTGTCGGGTAAGTTCCGACCTGCACGAAAGGCGCAACGACTTGGGCGCTGTCTCGACCATGGACCCGGTGAAATTGCACTGGTCGTGAAGATGCGACTTACCCGCGGAAGGACGGAAAGACCCCGTGAACCTTCACTGCAGCTTGGCATTGGCCGCTGGTCCCGCGTGTAGAGGATAGGCAGGAGGCATCGATCCGGAGGCGCCAGCCCCCGGGGAGCCGCCCTTGGAATACTGCCCTCGCGCGACCGGCGTCCTAACCCGAGGCCGTCAACCGGCTCGGGGACCGTGCCAGGCGGGCAGTTTGACTGGGGCGGTCGCCTCCTAAAGGGTAACGGAGGCGCGCGAAGGTCCGCTCGGGACGGTCGGCAACCGTCCTTTTGAATGCAAGAGTACAAGCGGGCTTGACTGCGAGGCCCACAAGCCGAGCAGGTGCGAAAGCAGGCTCTAGTGATCCGGCGGCCCCGAGTGGGTGGGCCGTCGCTCAACGGATAAAAGGTACTCCGGGGATAACAGGCTGATCTTGCCCAAGAGTCCACATCGACGGCAAGGTTTGGCACCTCGATGTCGGCTCATCGCATCCTGGGGCTGGAGCAGGTCCCAAGGGTACGGCTGTTCGCCGTTTAAAGCGGTACGCGAGCTGGGTTCAGAACGTCGTGAGACAGTTCGGTCCCTATCCTCCGTGGGCGCAGGAGAATCGATGGAGGCTGCCCCCAGTACGAGAGGACCGGGGTGGACGCACCTCCGGTGAACCGGTTGTCGACCAACGGCACGGCCGGGTAGCCGCGTGCGGCGCGGATAACCGCTGAAGGCATCTAAGCGGGAAGCCGTTCCAGGGATTAGTTCTCCTTCCGGTAAGGGCCCAGGTAGACTACCTGGTCGATAGACGGCAGGTGCAAGGGCGGCGACGTCCTCAGCCGAGCCGCACTAATCGCCCGAGCTCTTCCGGAACCGCACCTCGCGGCCCGCGGGACTTCGCGCTCGAAAGCGCGGTCCGGGCACGAGGATGCCCCCGAGTCAGATCTTTCCTATGCGCCATGCGGCCCCCAGGGCACGTGTATGCGATACCGGACACCGTAACGGTGGGCGCCGCCCACCGGTCAGCGGCCAGAGCATGGGGGGCACGCCCGGTCCCGTTCCGAACCCGGAAGCTAAGCCCCATCGCGCCGAGAGTACTGCGGGGCCAGCCCGTGGGAGGCCAGGGCGCCGCTGACCGGTGGACGGCACCGAGCCGTCTGATGGCTTGAAGAAGGGGGAGGCCTCGCGGCCTCCCCCTTTTTGCGTTTTATAAAGAGCTGTAATACAAGAACTCGCCTTCTTTTAGCTTGTCTTACTGTTTGGCTGTATTTTGAGTCCTTCTTTTGTATTTGCGCGATAATAACTCCCATTGGCGTTAGGGAGGACTTGATGTTTACCGTTTTTGTCTTGGGCAATATTGCTTCGGGTAAGTCGACTGCCTGCCGCTATCTCGAATCTCATGGCGCCATGCTTATCGATCTGGACGAGCTTGCCAAATCGCTGTATGTGCCAGGCTCCGATATCGTCAATGCCCTCGCGGAAGAATTTGGCTGGGATATTTTGGATGAGGAGGGCGGCATTCGCCGCAGCATCCTCGCTTCTCGAGCTTTCGCTTCTCCTGATTCGGTCGCACGGCTCAATGACCTTGTGCACCCCGTTCTCATTGAACAGCTTTCGCTTAGGATTCTCGATCCGGTTTGTTGTACGGTTTCATCTCCCCGCTATCCCTTTGCGGTTGTCGAGGTTTCTGCTCCGACTGGTTTTGAGGATGCATTTGGCTTGGCTGATGAAATTCTGGTCATCAGCGCCCCTTTGTCAGTTCGTCGCGAGCGTGCTATTCAGCGTGGCATGGAGCCATCTGATTTCGATGCCCGTTCTGCTTGCCAGCCCGATGAGTCTGCGCTGTGCAATCTCGCTACAACGGTGATTGATAATGCCGCAGGCGATAATTCGCTCTTTGAGCAGCTTGACTCATGGCTTGCATGCCATGGGTTTATAGACACTGCGAATAAGGAGGATGCCGATGCCTAAGACACGTTTCTTTGCGTGGTATCGCCTTATACCGCTGGCTGCCGTTTTTGCCTTCGGCCTTATCTCATTCGTTTACTCGTGTGCTCCTGCGGCTTTCTTTAAGCCGCTGTATCCCATTGACTACGAGGCGTATGTAAAGCAATCTAGTATTTCGCATAATCTGGATCCGTATCTGGTGTGCGCTGTCATTAAGTCGGAATCGAATTGGGATCCCGAGGCTGAGTCGAATCAGGGTGCTCAGGGATTAATGCAGCTGATGCCCGAGACTGCCCAGGATATGATTGCCAAAGGTCTTGTCGACGGCGACGAGTATTCGGCCGACAACCTTAACGATCCCGCTACGAACATCGAGTTTGGCTGTGCGTATCTTTCGTATCTTCTAACGTATTTTAACGGGTCGACCGATAGTGCCATTGCTGCCTATAACGCTGGCATGGGCAATGTCGACGGTTGGGCGCAGCAGAGCATGTCGCTTCATAATGCAATCACCTTTCCCGAGACGCAGGCGTATCTGATTCGTGTCAATAATGCCTGGGTTCGCTACAAGACCCTCTATCCCGATCGGTTCGTATAGGACTATGTCTGCCGCCTGCGTATACTGCAGATATATGAGTTAGGAGTATCCATGGCGGAATTTGAAGTTGAGCGTGTTGGAGGAGAGCTCAAACGTTTTGGCGTTGAGGGCTCTGAGGTGCCATTTAAGGTTGTATCTCCTTATGAGCCTGCAGGTTCTCAGCCTAAGGCCATTGAGTCGCTTGTGCAGGGTGTGAGGGACGGAGATCGCTATCAGGTTTTGCTGGGCGTGACTGGTTCGGGCAAGACCTTCACGATGGCTAAGACTATTGAGGCCCTGGGGAAGCCGACGCTGGTCATGGCTCCCAATAAAACGCTCGCCGCTCAGCTTGCGAGCGAGCTCAAAGAGTTCTTTCCCAACAACGCTGTGGTCTACTTTGTCTCGTACTACGACTACTATCAGCCCGAGGCGTATGTGCCGCAAAGCGATACTTATATCGAGAAAGACTCCTCGATTAACGAAGAGGTCGAGATGCTGCGCCATCAGGCGACCGCATCGCTGCTATCTCGACGCGATGTGATCGTTGTCGCATCGGTCTCGTGTATCTATGGCATTGGCTCTCCTGAGGACTATGCGGGTCTGGCTCCAAACGTCGACAAGAAGGTGCCGCTCGAGCGCGATGACTTTATCCATGCGCTTATCGACATTCAATATGATCGCAATGACTATGACCTGGCGCGCGGCACGTTCCGCGTGCGCGGTGATGTCGTCGACGTGTATCCGCCTTATGCCGAGCATCCGTTGCGGTTTGAGTTCTTTGGTGACGAGGTTGAACTGATAGCCGAGATCGATGAGGTCACCGGAGAGATGCTTCGTGAGTACGAGGCCATCCCCGTATGGCCGGCATCGCACTACGTGACCGAGAAGCCGAAGGTCAAGGCGGCTCTGAAATCGATCAGCGAAGAGTGCGAGAAGCGCGTGGCGGAGCTCAAGGCGACTGACAAGTTGCTCGAGGCGCAGCGTCTGCAGCAGCGCACCGATTATGATCTTGAGATGCTCGAGACGATGGGCTTTTGCAACGGCATCGAGAACTACTCGCGTCATCTGGACGGTCGCAAGCCGGGTGAGCCGCCGTTTACCCTGATCGATTACTTTCCTAAGGACATGCTCTGCATCATCGATGAGAGCCATGTGACGGTGCCGCAGATTCGCGGTATGCACGAAGGTGACCGCTCGCGTAAGGTAACGCTGGTGGAACACGGTTTTCGCCTGCCCTCGGCACTCGATAATCGCCCGCTTCGTTTCGATGAGTTTGAGGCAAGGATACCCCAGTTTATCTATGTTTCGGCCACACCGGGCGACTACGAGCTGCGGGTGAGCCAAAACGACGTGGAGCAGATTATTCGTCCGACCGGTCTGCTCGACCCCAAGATCGATGTGCGTCCGGTTCGTGGGCAGATTGACGATCTTGAGGACGAGATTCGCGAGCGCGTGGTGCGCAAGGAGCGCGTACTGGTGACCACGCTCACCAAGCGCATGGCCGAGGACCTGACCGACCATCTGCTTGATGCCGGCATTAAGGTCAATTACATGCACTCCGATACAGCGACGATGGACCGTGTCGAGATCCTGCGAACGCTGCGCGAGGGAAAGATCGATGTTCTCGTTGGCATCAACCTGCTTCGCGAGGGCTTGGATCTCCCCGAGGTCTCACTGGTGGCAATTCTCGATGCCGATAAGGAAGGCTTCTTGCGCAACCGCCGTTCGCTGATTCAGACGATTGGCCGCGCGGCCCGTAACGCCGATGGCGAAGTCATCATGTATGCAGACGTTATGACCGATTCGATGAAAGAGGCCATCGAGGAGACGCAGCGCCGTCGCGAGATTCAGATGGCATATAACGAAGAGCATGGCATTGTGCCCAAGACGGTGCGCAAGGCCATCAACGACATCTCAAGTTTTATTGCCGAGGCCGAAAAAACCGTGGGTTCCAAGGGACGCTCGAAGGGCGACTCTCTTGGCCATGGCGCATTCTATACGCCCGATGAGTCGGGCGAGGGTGGCGTGCCGGAAACGGTGGCGCCCGAGCAGACACTTGCGGAGCAGTTGGAAGAACTGCCGCATGACGAGCTCGTGCGGATCGTCGAAACCATGGAAGAGGATATGCGTAACGCTTCTGCTGCCATGGACTTTGAGGAGGCGGCGCGCCTGCGCGATGCCATCGTTCAGATTCGGGCGATGCTCGAGGGTGCGTCTGAGGACGAGACGATCGAGCGCTTACGTTCGCAGGCCCGCAAGGGTTCCACGTTCGCATCGGGCAGAAAACGCCAGGGTGCACGGTTTAAGAAATAGTGAACAGGCCCCGAGTTCCCTGTGGAGCTTGGGGCCTGTGTCTTTTGCGCGCTGGAATTCGTGCGTTAGAGGTCTGCGATCAGGGCTTCGGCACAACGGATGCCGTCGGTGGCTGCGCTCATGATGCCGCCGGCATATCCAGCTCCCTCACCACAAGGGTAGAGGCCCGGGGTCGACACGGCATGGCACGTTCGGTCTCGGGTGACAGTGACCGGTGAGCTCGAACGAGTCTCCACGCCGGTAAGAACGGCATCGGGGCGGTCGTAGCCGCGTAGCTTTTTTCCGAGTAGGGGAAGTCCCAGGCGGAGCGACTCGACGATATGCTGCGGCAGGGCTTCGTCAATTGCCGTCCAGGTCACACCGAGCGGATAGGTGGGCTTTACCTTTCCGGGCGCCTTGCTGGCGCGTCCTGCGAGGAAATCTCCGACGAGTTGTGCCGGTGCGTTCCAGTTGGAACCGCCCAGGCGATAGGCGGCCGCCTCGCAGGCACGCTGGAGCTCGACGCCGGCGAGCGGGTCATCGTTGGGAAGGTCCTCAGGCGTGACGTTAACGAGTAAGGCGGCATTTGCATTGCGTCCGTCGCGGGCATTGAGACTGGCGCCGTTGACGCACAGGTGGCCCTGCTCGGAAGAGGCGGCGACAACCTGCCCGCCGGGGCACATGCAAAACGAGAACACGCTGCGGCCGTTGGGAAGATGGGCGACGAGCTTGTAAGGGGCTGCTCCGAGGGCAGGATGTCCCGCCGAGGCTCCGTATTGGACTCGGTCGATGTCGCGCTGCGGATGCTCGATGCGAACGCCCATGGCAAAGGTCTTTTGTGCGAGGGCCACGTTGTGGCCCTTAAGGAGCTCAAAAATATCGCGAGCAGAATGCCCGCAGGCGAGGATGAGGTGCTTTGTCTCGATTGGCTCGCAAGCGGCGTCTTGGGACGATTGGACATCAATACCGGTGATGGCGCCAGACGCGTCGATGCGAATGTCGACGAGCTTCGTTCGATAGCGGGCGACACCTCCGAGCTGCTCGATGCGCTGGGATATAGCGGTGACGACCGTGGGAAGGATGTCGGAGCCAATGTGCGGCTTGGCATCCCACAGAATATCGCGGGGCGCGCCCGCCTCGACGAAGGTTTCGAGGATAAGGCGATGGGCGGGATTTTTGGTTCCCGTATTGAGTTTGCCGTCCGAGAAGGTTCCCGCGCCGCCCAGGCCAAACTGGATATTGCTCTCGGGGTCGAGGATGCGCTCCTTTAGAAAGAGGTCGATCGCCTGCGAGCGGCGAAATGCCGGGTCGCCGCGCTCGATGAGCAAGGGCTTAAGACCTGCTTCGGCGAGCGTAAGCGCAGCGAAAAGGCCGGCGCATCCGGCGCCGACAACGACAGGGCGTTCTTGAGGCGCGTCGGAGGCGGGGGAGGGGAATGAAGGCTCATCGTCTTCTATCGCGCGTACGCGCGAGCGGTCACGCTCGGCAACGCTGTCGACCGCTTCTCGCTCGAGGTGGGGACTAGTCAGCTCAACACGAAAGCTCAGGATAAAATGGACGTCTCGTTTTTTGCGAGCGTCGATTGACTTGCGGTGGAGCTCGATGGACTTGATCTCGGAGTCCTTGCAACGTAGGACGCGCTTGGCGACTCGCTTGCCAACAATGAGACAGGCATTTTCATCGCCGGCTTCATCGAGCGACGCGTTGACTTGGGTGATTTCGATCATCGAGGTCTCCTTAGAGGCAAGAAAGAGGCCGTCCGGTATCCCAGACGGCCCGAATGTGTTTTTGATTATAGACTGCGCGGCTACAGGCTGCTTGCAGCGCGAATGCCCGAGAGCCAGGCCCACGCAAGGTTAAAGCCTCCGCAATCGGCGTCGATGTCGAGCGCTTCGCCGCAGACGTAAAGCGGGGCGTCGACAACGCTGCGCGCGCGTAGACTGGGTGTTGAGATGCTCTCGACAGATACGCCACCACGCGTGACCTGCGCCGAGCGCTCATCGGTCGTCCCCTCGGCAAACAGCTTAAAGTGCTTGAGGATCGAGACCAGATGGATGACATCGTTGGAGCCTGGATGGCACTGCTCGAACGCTGTGCAGACGACGCGGGAGAGTTGCGGGGCGAGCATGCCGTCGAGCCAACGGGGATCGCGGGGTGAAAAGTCACCGAACAGCTCAACGCGCCGGTTGAGCATATCGAGCAACTCGTCTTTGGAGAGGTCGGGGAAAACGTCGAGCAGGATCGTATCGCCGTGCTGGATACGACGAGAGAGGTTGAAGACAGCGACACCCGAGATACCGAAGGTTCGAAACAGCACTTCACCGTCTTCGTGCCAGAGCTCATTATGATTGCGGGCGAGCGTCAAGCAGGCGCGGACGCGCAGGCCATCCAACGTCTTGAGTGCCGCTCGATCGCCAACGACCGTTGCCGATACGGGGCAG
Organism: uncultured Collinsella sp.; assembly: GCA_900543505.1. GTDB lineage: Bacteria > Actinomycetota > Coriobacteriia > Coriobacteriales > Coriobacteriaceae > Collinsella. The sequence goes on from UQSB01000017.1 coordinate 8,806, forward strand.
AGGATGGGGCGCAGCGAAGTGAGGGGAAGGCGAAACGTATCGGCGATACCGGTGGGGTTGCCGCCCGTAGCGATAATTACGGCATGTGCCTGCAGGGCCTCGTTCTTGCGAGGGACATCGGCGAGCGCCTTCCGAAGCGAGCGGAGCTCCGATTTTCGGTCGTCGTGCTTTTTTGCCTTGAGCGCCCGCGCTGGACGGTCTATTTGGAGTGCCCAGCCTTCGGAAGCTTTGTGCGCCGTGGCAACGTTGGCTCCGCAGATTAAGGTGATACCTAGGCGGTCGCAAACGTTGAGAAGCGCGTCGCGCACCGATTCGGCGCGAAGGGAGCGCGGGTACAGCCGGCCTTCCTCGGAGGTTGTCATGATGCCCAGCGAGGAGAAGAAACCCATAAGCTCTTGTTCGGGCTGGGGGCCCATGACGGATTCGACGAATGCGGGGTGGTTATACCGCTGAGGATCAATCGATTCGTTGGAGAGGTTGCAACGGCCGTTACCGGTCGCAAGGAGCTTGAGGCCGCAGGCGACATCGCGCTCAACGATGCAGACGCTTTTGCCAGCGCGTGCGGCCGTAATGGCGGCGGCGAGGCCTGAAGCCCCGCCGCCGATTACCAAGACGTCATAGAGGGCGCTCGCGTTCACTTAGGCCTCGTCGGTCTCGTGCGGGGTAATAGCCTCGACGGCAGAGACTGCCTTGGGCAACATGCCATCGGGCAGCGCGGTCTCGACCTCGCCCTTATCGCAGGCCTCGGCGAGTGCCGGATTAATGGGAAGCTGGCCCAAGATGTCGAGGTTATAGCGCTCTGCGACCTCGGGGAGCTTGCTCTTGCCAAAGACCTCGATCTTCTTGCCGCAGTCAGGGCACTCAATATAGCTCATGTTCTCGACAATGCCCAGAATGGGGACGTTCATCTTCTCGGCCATGTTGACCGCCTTGGCGACGATCATCGAGACCAGATCCTGCGGGCTCGTGACAATGACGATGCCGTCGACCGGCAGCGACTGGAAGACGGTGAGCGCGACGTCGCCTGTTCCCGGAGGCATGTCGACCAGTAGGTAGTCGATGGGGCCCCACGAGGTCTCGCTCCAGAACTGCCTAATGGCGCCTGCGATGACCGGACCGCGCCAAAGGACGGGGTCGGTCTCGTTTTGGAGCAGCAGGTTGGAGCTCATGACCTTGACGCCGTGCTCGGAGATTTCGGGCAGCATAAGGTTGCCAAGGGCATGGACGTGGCGTCCACTCATACCGAACATCTTGGGGATAGAGGGACCGGTGATGTCGGCATCGAGGACGCCGACCTTGTGGCCGTGACGGGCAAGCTCGGTGGCGATGGCACCGGTGACAAATGACTTGCCGACACCGCCCTTGCCGGAAAGCACGGCGATGACGCGCTTGACCTCGGACAGCGTGTTCTCCTCAAATTGCGACGGCGACGTTTGTCCGCCGGCGGCCTGTGCGTGTTCGCAACCCATGTATGACTCCTTTGTATATGCTGGGGCCGGGGCCCCGCGATGTGACACGAGCGTCATTGTACCCTCGTTTGCGAGCGGGAGTCATTTGCGATGCGTTTGGGCCGAGCGTGCTTGCAATACGATGGGCCCAAGCGAATGGGCGGGCTTACTGAACTATGCTGGCGAACTCGAGGTATTGCATGCGCTGCAGCTTGTCGATCGTCGAGGCGTAGGGGCTGTCTTCCGATTCCAAGTCGTAGCGCAGCCCGTCGGCACCGAGATAGCCGGCGACATTGATGGTGGGCACATCTGACCTTGTCGCAAGCAGGGCCTTTTGGTAATTGGTGAGCGGGGCGCCGATCTTATTAAGGGTAATGGCTGCAATCTCGTTTGCCCCGACGGTGTCGTAGACGTTGAGCTCGGTATTGCCGGCGATCTCATAGTTAGCCCAGACGAGATATGTCGACTGATAGATACGGAAAGCGTGGCTTGCCGTATCTTCCTGAGGGTACAGCTCGTCGTTGAGAGTCGTTGCGGCGCTCGGCTGATGGTCGCCAAAAAAGACAAGAACAACCGGTCTGCCGATGTTGCGGAGCTCGTTGATAAAGTACTCGAGGTCCCGGTCGGATGCGTTGATGCAGGTGAGATAGGTGTTGAGCGCGCTGTTGGCGCCTTCGCTGGCTCCCTCGACCCAATAGTTTGTCAGCTCTTCGGCGGGAACGGTGCCATAGTCGTAGCCGCCGTGATTTTGCATCGTGACGTCAAAGATGAACTGCGGCGCTTCGTCGGTTCTAAGCAGGTCGAGTATCTTGTCGTAGGTGGCGTAGTCGCATACGCCGGCATGGTAATAGGGCGCACCTTCGAAATCGCCGATTGAAAGAAAGTCTCCAAAGCCCAGCTGCTGATAGATTTTATCTCGATGGTAGTTGACGGGGTTTTGCGGGTGCATAGCGGTAGTGGTATACCCAAGCTCTTTAAGGTCCTTTGCCAGGCTGTTTACGCCATTCATCTGATACAGCTGATAGGGGATCTTGCCTAATCCGACAAAGGCCGTTGTCGCTCCGGTCAAAAATTCGAATTCGGAGTTCGCCGTTCCGCCACCGGCGACCGAAGCGAGCATGGTGCCGCGAACAAGTGTGTCGGGAAGCGAGTTGTAGAATGCGGGGCCGGTGTACCCGGCCGCCTGGAGCTGCTCAAAGCACGAAAGGTCGCTAAAACTCTCATTCATGACGGCAACAATCGTCGGCTTGATTTCATTGAACTGGGCAACGGCCGCCGCGCGCTGCTCGCTCGAGCCATATGTGCTGTCGTAGGCGGCGGCGAGCTCCTGCTCGATGCTCTGCGCCTCATCGGGCGTATAGTCTTCGGGCTTCTCAATGGGCAACTCGTTGACCATTTCGGTGAACGAAGTGATAAAACCCTGAGACGCATACGTGGTGATGGGCTGCCAACGGTCAAATCCAAAATCCAGCGCCTGCTCCAAGTCGATGTTGGAAAAGCCTGAGAGCCCCACAACGGTCACTAGCAGAAAAGCACAGAGGTTAGTGGCGATAGCGGGGAAGACATGGGTGGGCGTACGGAGCTTTCGCGGTCGGATGAGCGAAAGAAGCCCCAGGGAAATCTCCAGCAGGGCGAGAGAGGTTACGATTCCGGCGGTAAAGGTAAACTCGTATCCCTCGCTCACTTCCATTGCGGTGCCAAGGGCCAAGATATCGCTTGGCAGGATGGCTTCGCCTTTAAACGTTATGACGAAGTGCTCGGCAATGCCAAGGATGCAGCAGACGACGGGCACGAGAGCCATGACGCCTCCATGACGCTGTCCCAGCAAATAAAGGGAGAGCAGAACCGTCGCGAGCAGCCCGACGGAAAACCCGAATGAGTTGGCGGGAATGCGATAGAACGTTTCGTTGCAGGCAATTTCGAGTGAAACGAACGAGAGCGCTGAAACAGCGGCGATGACAAGGATGTCACGGCAAATACAGGCAACCGTTCCCGTCGCAAGGTCGGTTTGGTCGATAAGTCCCGAAACCAAGGGCTCGACAAGAAGCATGACGGCGGCAGCACCGAGCGCCGAATAAGAAAGGACCCATAGGGAGCTGCCCTCATTTACGAGCAATTGATTCGTAACCCATGCAGCTACCACGCCGAGCGGGATGAGGAGCGTCGCGCACCAAAAGACGCGGGCAATGGGTGGCTTTTCGTTGCGTTTGATTGAAAAATACACGCGCACGACGACGGCGGCCACGATAAGGACGGCGATGAATATGGGCAGATTGGCCATGTCGCTCGAAGTGATTTCAAGGGGGATATCTTCGGTCATGGACGTTCCTCTGGTACAACAAATTAAGTTCAGTATTAGATTACTGTAACCTTTCCACGGCATTTCGAGAAACAAAGCGCCCGATACGCAAAGCTAAAGGTCTGCGAATCTTGTATTACGAACATCTGTGCGCGTCGAGTGCGCTAAACTCATCGGCAGTATGATTCGATGCAATAGGAGGCAAGGAGCTTCCATGTCTGATTCTTCTATCGTTATTCGCGGCGCCCGTGAGCACAACCTCCGTGATATCGATGTTTCCATTCCGCGTGACCAACTCGTGGTCATTACCGGTCTTTCTGGCTCGGGCAAGAGTTCGCTGGCATTTGACACTATCTATGCCGAGGGCCAGCGTCGATACGTCGAGAGTCTTTCGAGCTATGCGCGCCAGTTCTTGGGACAGATGGACAAACCCGACTTGGATTCAATCGACGGCCTTTCGCCGGCGGTGTCGATCGACCAAAAGACGACGTCTAAAAACCCTCGCTCGACGGTTGGCACCGTAACCGAGATTTATGACTATCTGCGCCTGCTGTTCGCCCGTGTGGGCACCCCGCACTGTCCCGAATGCGGCCGTGTCATTGAGCGCCAGACGACCGACCAGGTTGCCGACAAGGTCTTGACGGCGGGGGAGGGCCGCCGCGCGTTTGTGCTGGCACCGGTGGTGCGCGGGCGAAAAGGCGAGTACACCAAACTGTTTGAGGATCTTCGCGCCGAGGGCTTTAGCCGCGTGCGTGTCGACGGTGAAGTGCGCTCGCTCGACGATCAGATCGATCTGGACAAGAAGTTCAAGCACGATATCGAGGTCGTGGTCGACCGCATCGTGATCCGTGAGAACTCTCTGGGCCGTATCGCCGAGTCTGTTGAGCAGGCGACCGCGCTGGCGCACGGCAATGTGAACGTATACTTGCTGCCCGACCGCGACGCTCCCGAGGGGACCGAAGGCGAGTTGCTGGAGTATTCGCTGGCGTTAGCGTGCCCGGAGCATGGGCACTCCATCGATGACCTGCAGCCGCGTGATTTCTCGTTCAACGCGCCCTATGGCGCGTGCCCAGAGTGCGATGGCCTGGGCTTTAAGAAGACGGTCGATGCCGAGGCCCTAATCGAAGACCCCTCGAAGTCGATCGCCGACGGGGTCTTTGGCAGCCTGTTTGGCAACTCTAACTACTATCCGCAGATTTTCGCTGCGGTCTGCAAACACTTTAAGGTGAGCGTCGATACGCCGTGGGAGGATCTGCCTCCGCGGGTGCGTCGCGCGTTTTTAGACGGCATGGGCGACCAGAAGATTTCGGTCGACTATCAAAAGCTCGATGGGCGCCGCAGCCAGTGGGACACCAAGTTCTCGGGCGTGCGCAATATCCTGTACGAGCGCTATACCGAGACGACGAATGAGAACACCAAGGCGCGCTTGGAGAAGTACATCCGCGAGGAGCCGTGCTCGAGCTGCCACGGCGCTCGTTTGCGCCCCGAGATGCTCGCTGTTACCGTAGGCGGTAAGTCCATTTACGAGGTCTGTTGCCTATCGTGCCGCGAGTCGCTCGAGTTTTTTGAGGGCTTGGAACTCACCGAGCGCCAACAGTTTATCGGCGGGCGCATCGTCAAGGAAATCCTGGAGCGCTTGCGTTTTCTGGTCGATGTCGGACTCGACTATCTGACCCTCGATCGTGCCTCGGCGACGCTTTCCGGAGGCGAGGCCCAGCGCATTCGCCTGGCAACGCAGATCGGCGCCGGCCTCATGGGTGTCCTGTACATTTTGGACGAGCCATCGATTGGCCTCCATCAGCGTGATAACGAGCGCCTGATCAAGACGCTTGAGCGCCTACGCGATATCGGCAATACCGTCATCGTCGTCGAGCATGATGAGGATACGATTCGTGCTGCCGACTATGTGATCGACATGGGCCCCGGTGCGGGCGTGAACGGCGGACACGTGGTCGCCGCGGGAACGCCTGCCGATATCATGGCGTGCCCCGATTCGATGACGGGTGCCTACCTGACCGGCAAGCGAATGATTCGGGTTCCCGATGAACGCCGCAAGCCCGGTCGCGGCTGCCTTAAGATCACGGGCGCCCGCGCCAACAACCTCAAAAACGTTACCGCCAAGATCGAGTTTGGTACGCTTACGGTCGTTACCGGCGTGTCGGGATCGGGTAAGAGCTCCCTGGTTACCGACACCATCGCACCTGCCCTTACGAATGCCATTCACCGTTCGACGCGCCCTGTGGGTCCGTACAAAAAGCTCGAGGGTATCGAGTGCATCGATAAGGTGATCGACATTGACCAGTCGCCGATCGGCCGTACACCGCGTTCCAATCCCGCTACGTACATTGGCCTGTGGGATGATCTGCGCGCGCTGTTTGCGAGCACACCGGAGTCGAAGGCACGCGGCTACTCGCCGGGACGTTTCTCCTTCAACGTGAGTGGCGGGCGCTGTGAGGCGTGCAAGGGCGACGGACAAATTAAGATCGAGATGCACTTCCTTCCCGATATCTATGTCCCCTGTGAGGTCTGCGGCGGCAAACGCTATAACCGCGAGACGCTTGAGGTCACCTACCGTGGTAAGACCATCTCGGACGTGCTCGACATGAGCGTCACCGAGGCACTGGCCTTCTTTGGGAATATCCCACAGATTAAGCGCAAGCTCCAGACGCTGTACGATGTAGGCTTGGGCTACGTGAGCCTGGGCCAGCCCGCTACGACGCTCTCGGGCGGCGAGGCGCAGCGTGTGAAGCTCGCCAAGGAGCTTCATCGACGCCAGACGGGCAAGACGTTCTATATTTTGGATGAGCCGACGACCGGCCTTCATTTTGAGGACGTCCGCCAGCTGCTCGATGTGCTGCAGCGCTTGGTCGATGCGGGCAACACGGTGCTGGTGATTGAACACAACCTTGATGTCATCAAGGTTGCCGACCGCCTGATCGATATGGGCCCCGAGGGCGGTAACGGCGGCGGAACCGTCGTGGTTTCGGGCACACCGGAGCAGGTTGCGGACTGTCCGCAGAGTTATACGGGCAAGTTTTTGGCGCCGTTGCTCAGGCGTGACCGGGAGCGTCAGGCTCAACTTGATGCTCAATAAATAGGCGATTCAGTTTATGGGCGCCATCGACTCCTTGTGATTCGATGGCGCTTGCTGTGTCGAAGTGACGTATGCAGCCGAATTGGACATATACTTAATCCTTGCGTCCGAATGCGAGGGAAAGGATATGCCATGGCAAAGGCTGTAAAGACGCCAAAAACCAATGCGATGCGCGAGCTGGAAAGCGCCGGCATTTCCTATGTTCTACATACGTACGAAGACGATGGTGATGAGTCGGCGGGCCTGGGGGTCGCGATTTCGGAGCAGCTTGGCGAGGAGCCCGGACAAGGATTTAAGACCTTGGTCTGCGTGACGCCGTCCAACGACCACGTCGTGTGCTGCATCCCTGTTGCCGACGAGCTCGATCTAAAGTCCGCCGCGCGTGCCGCGGGGGAGAAGTCCTTGGCCATGATGCATGTGAAGGATTTGCTTGCGGCGACTGGCTACGTTCGCGGCGGCTGCAGTCCGGTCGGTATGAAAAAACGCTACCGGACGCTCATTGATGAGACATGTGTCCTTTGGGATACCATTTTTATTTCGGGAGGCAAGCGTGGTTATCAGCTTGAGCTTGCACCCGATGATTTAATTGCATTTTGCGGGGCGACGGTCGCCCCGATTACGAGAGAGGACTGAGCGATGCCGCAGGAAGAATTGAAGTGCGGAGCTCATTTTGCAAAAGAATCTGCGCCTCAGACACCCTCATCCGAAGCTTCTTCGTCGCGAGACGACACTGACGACATGGGCTCGTCGGACTACTCCACGGTTGGTCGTTCCGCCGGGCTTATGACCATCCTGACCATCGTGTCGCGCGTCACCGGGTTTATCCGCACGTGGGCCATGGCGGCCGCCATCGGCATGTCGCTGCTCTCGTCCTCCTATCAGGTTGCCAACAACCTGCCCAACATGCTCTACGAGCTCGTGATGGGCGGCATGCTCGTTACGGCGTTTTTGCCGGTGTATATGGGCGTGAGGCGCGAGCAGGGCCGCGAGGCATCGAACGAGTATGTCGGCAACCTGCTCGGTATTCTGCTTCTGCTGCTGGGCGGCATCTCGCTGCTGGGCACCGTGTTTGCTCCCGGCTTTATTTGGACGCAGTCGTTCCTTTCGGGCGATGGCGGCAGCATGGATACCGCTGCGTTCATGTTCCGCTTCTTTGCTATCCAAATTCTGTTTTATGGCTTGGGCTCGGTGTTCTCGGGCGTTCTCAACGCACACCGCGACTACTTCTGGTCGACGTTTGCCCCGGTTCTCAACAATGTCATCGTCATCGCCAGCTTTATGGGCTTTGCTCCCGTGTCTGCACAATTTGGCGAGCAGGCCGGTATTATCTTGATCGCAGCTGGTACGACCCTCGGCGTTTTTGTCCAGATGGCCTGCCAGATTCCCGCGCTTGGCAAGCATGGCGTACATCCTCATATCCATATCGACTTTAAGGACCCCGCGCTGCGACAGACGATTGCGCTTGGTATCCCGACGCTGCTCGCCACGGTGTGCATGTTTGTCTCGACCTCCATTACCAATGCCGCCGCGCTGGTGGTGCAGCCCGAGACCGGCCCTTCCGTCATCGCATATGCGCGCCTGTGGTACACATTGCCCTATGCGCTGATCGCCGCCTCGCTTTCGACGGCGCTCTATACCGAACTGTCTCACGATGCACAGGAGAAGGATTACGACAGCGTCCGCACGGGCATTTCGCGCGGTGTCGCCCAGATGCTCTTTTTCCTGATTCCGTTTGCGCTGTACCTGATCGTCTTCGCCCGTCCGCTCAACATGATCTACTGCGCCGGCAAGTTCGATGAATCCGGTGTGGCGCTGGTGTCGGAGTTCCTTATCTATCTGGCACTTTCCCTGCCGCTCTACGGCGTGGTCGTGCTGATGCAGAAGAGCTTCTCGGCCCTGCTCGATATGAAACCTTATAGCCGCTATTGCCTGTACTCCGCTATCGGTCAGGCCGGTTCGGTGCTGTTGTTTGGCGTGGTGCTGGGCTACGGCATGCCGGCAATTGCGCTTTCGTACGTCGTTGACTACGTGGTTTTGGTCGGATGCTCACTGTGGTGGCTGCGCCGTCGTCTGCATGGCCTTCAGGTCAAGTCTATCCTGCACGGCGGTTTCTTCGGCCTACTGTTCGGTGGCTTGGGCGCTGCCGCGGGCGCCGGCGTCATGTGGGCACTCGAGCACTTTTTCGGAGTGCTTGGCAGCTCGATCCTAATTACCCTGGGCTACGTTTGTGTTGCAGGCGTCGTCTCGCTCGCTGTAACTTTTGGCCTTGCCTTCGTCTTTAAGATGCCCGAGGTCTCGGCGCTGCTTCGTCGCAAGTAGGTGCGCGTGGCAGGTCACGACAACATTCCAACGCTTGCCGAGCAGGTTTCGCGCGTTCCCACGCAACCCGGCTGCTACCTTTGGAAAGATGCCAAGGGCGATGTCATCTATGTGGGCAAGGCAAAAAACTTGCGTGCCCGTATGCGTCAATACGTGACGCTGCAGGACGAGCGTCAAAAGATCCCGCTCATGATGCAGCTGGTGGCGAGCTTCGACTATATCGTGGTGGAGACCGAGCACGAGGCACTGGTGCTCGAGCGCAATCTGATTGGCCAGTACCATCCGTACTTTAACGTCGATCTCAAAGACGATAAAAGCTATCCCTTTATCGCCATTACCAAGGGCGACCTGTTTCCGGCTATTAAATACACGCGAGAGCGTCATAAACCGGGAACGCGCTATTTTGGCCCCTATACCGATAGCCGTGCGGCACGTGAGACCATCGATACGCTACGCAAGGTTATTCCTATTTGCTCGGCATCCTGTGCGGAATGGCGCCGCTGCCGCCGCATCGTCGAATCTCATAAGGGCGAAGAAGACATCGTCAATATGATTTGCGCGCAAAACGGGCGTCCCTGCTTTGACTACCATGTCGGGCGCGGGCCGGGCGCATGCGTCGGCGCGATTTCCCCTGCCGACTATGCCAAGAACGTCAAGCGTGTCGAACGTTTCTTGTCGGGCCATCGCAAGGATGTCGTCGACGAGCTTACGTCCGAGATGACGGAGGCAGCCGAGACGCTCGATTTTGAGCGTGCAGCGCGCGTCAAGCGTCGTCTGGAAGTCATTAGAGGCCTGGACGATCGCCAACAGGTCGTTTTTCCATCAAGCGTCGATATCGATGTCATCGGCTTCTATCGCGAAGAGACTATCTCTGCCGCCTGCGTCTTTGTCGTTCGCGAGGGCCGAACGGTTCGAACTTGTGAGTTCATCCTCGATAAAGGCCTAGACGTCGACGAGGAAGAGCTTCAATCGGGCTTTCTTAAGCGCTATTACGACGAGACGGCTGATATTCCAGCCGAGATCAATCTCTCTGTCGAGCTTGAGGATGCCGAAGCGTTGGGGGAGTGGCTTGCGGGCAAGCGCGAGCGCTCTTGCCATCTCCATAGGCCGCAGCGTGGCGAAAAGCACCGCCTGCTCGATATGGCTTCCAAAAATGCGCGCCATGCCCTCATGCGCTACATGATGCGTACGGGGTATGCTGACGATCGCACCAATCAGGCGCTCCTGGAGCTCGAAAGTGCGCTGGCGCTGCCTGCGCCGCCGTTGCGCATCGAGTGCTTCGATATCTCGACGCTGCACGGCACCTTTACCGTCGCTTCGATGGTGGTATTTACCAACGGCCGTGCCGACAAGGGCCAGTATCGTCGCTTTAAAATTCAGGCCGAATTGGACGAGGCGAACGACTTCGTATCGATGTCCGAGGTTCTGGGACGTCGCTATGCTCCTGAGCGCATGGCGGACGAGCGCTTTGGCTCGCGCCCCGATTTACTCGTTGTCGATGGCGGCAAGCCGCAATTGACCGCTGCAATTAAGCAACTTGAGGCGCTCGGCCTCGATATACCAGTTTGTGGCTTGGCAAAGGCCGATGAGGAGGTTTTCGTGCCGTGGGACGAGACTCCCGTCGTGCTGCCGACCGGGTCTGCCTCGCTCTATCTAATTAAACAGGTGCGCGATGAGTCCCACCGATTTGCTATCACGTTCCATCGTGAATTGCGCGACAAGGCCATGACAGTTTCGGTACTCGATGACGTTCCTGGCGTGGGGCCCACCAGAAAACGTGCCCTTATGCGCCATTTTGGCTCGATGAAGCGTTTGCGCGCGGCGAGCGAGCAGGAGATTGCAGAAGTTCGAGGCGTTCCGGCCGATGTCGCCAAAGCGGTCCACGAGGCACTTGTTGCGTGGAATGCCGAGCGCTCCGAGATGGCGGCAAAGCAATCCGAAAACTAAACACGCCTCTAAACAACTGATATACATGATTGCGTGATTTTCAATCATGTATTTCACGGCGATTACCAGCCGATTTCGGGTTTAATTAACGCTAAAACGTTTGACTAGCCATGGTGAACAACCCTGCTATCCTGCGGGTTGACGAAGACTGATATCTCACCTCGTCGATACATACTGTCTGGCGAATCGTTTGTCAATGAATTCGGTGAACGGTAGTAAATACCGTTCAAGCGTATGTATGTATCGGTCGCCGAGCGCGGCACCTCAGTTGGGTTCGTCGGTAGGTAAGGTATATATCGTCCGCAAGTTGCGCGGGGGCACGTCTAGGTGCTTCCGGGTAAGATTCTCTATTGATAGGAGAAGACATGGCCATCATCAACAAGGGTATGTCCAGGCGTTCGTTCCTCGGCCTCACCGGCAGCGTCGCTGCTGTCGCAGGGCTTGGTCTCACCGGCTGCGGTGGCAGCTCCAGCGACGAGGGTTCCGCTTCCGGTTCCACCGATTCCGCCAATCGTGGCGGCGGCGTGATCACCGCTGGTTCCGCTTACGCTCCGTCCAGCTTCGATCCCGCCAGCACCGGCTCCGCAGTGGGCCTGGGTGCTAACTGGCACGTCGTCGAGGGCCTCTACGGCATCGATTACCACGACTACAGCACCTTCAACGAGCTCGCCACCGACGATCCCAAGTCTGTGGATGACACCACTTTCGAGGTCACCATCCGCAAGGGCGCCAAGTTTTCCGATGGCACCGAGGTCACCGCTGACGATGTCGTTGCCTCCTACACCGCTTGCGCCGCTTCCGCTACCTATGCTCCGTTCTTCCAGCCCTTCGAGTCCATCGAGGCCAAGGACGCCAGCACCGTGACGGTCAAGACCAAGGTCCCCAACTTCTCCCTGCTCAAGGATCGTCTGGCCATCGTCCGCGTTACCCCGGCCACCCAGACCGAGGAGGATCGCGCCAAGCAGCCGATCGGCTCCGGCCCCTGGATGTACGACTCTATCTCCGATACCGAGATCACCCTGGTTCCCAACCCCGAGTACAACGGTGAGTATGCTGCCGAGGATAAGAAGATCCAGTACAGCATCCTGACCGACCCCACCGCTCGCGTTACCGCTCAGCAGGAGGGCTCCACGCTCGTTATGGAGCTCGTTACCGCTGACGCCGTCGACCAGCTCGAGAGCGCCGGCTGCAAGATCGATAACGTTCAGGGTTTCGGCACCCGCTTCATCATGTTCAACGTCGCCAAGGAGCCTTGGAACAACGTCAAGGTCCGTCAGGCTGTCATGTATGCGCTCGACACCGAGAAGATGGTCAGCAACACCTTCGCCGGCCTTGCCACCGCTGCCAGCTGCTACCTGCCCAAGAGCTTCACCAACTATCATGAGGCTTCCACGGTGTACAAGACCGACGCCAAGAAGGCTAAGAAGCTCATCGAGGAGTCTGGCATCACCCCGGGTGCCATCACCCTGCGCACCACCGACAACGAGCAGATTAAGGGCATGGCCGCCCAGGTCAAGAACGACCTCGACGCCCTCGGCTTCGATGTGACCATCCAGACCGATACCTCGCCGGCCACCTACGCTGCCATCGACGGCGGCGAGGCCTACGATATCCTCCTTGCCCCTGGCGATCCTTCCTGCTTCGGTGCCGACCCCGACCTGCTGCTCAACTGGTGGTACGGCGACAACGTCTGGATGCAGACCCGTTGCCCGTGGAAGGAGTCCGCTGAGTGGCAGAAGCTCCACGGTCTCATGGACGAGGCTCTTGCCGCCGAGGGCGACGAGCAGCAGAAGAAGTGGAACAAGTGCTTCGACATCATTGCCGACAATGCCGTTCTGTACCCCGTTGTCCACGTCAAGACCGTCTCCGCTTCCTGGGACGATCCGTCCACTGCGCCCAACGGAGAGGCCCTCGATGGCTTCAAGGGCATCGGTACGACGAGCATGTCCTTCAGGGGCGTTGCGACCGTCAAGGCGTAAGACTCGCTTGAGTCTGTATGCAGGATGTCGGTCGTTGGGACCGTATCCTCATAGTTGAAACAAAGACCCGGGCGGCAACGATGTCGCTCGGGTCTTGTAATGAGTATCCGTACTCATATACCAGTTGGTCCTACCGACAAAAGAAAGGGGAGAGAACGTGAACAACTTGCTACGTTTGATTGGAAGGCGTCTTGTGGCGCTGCCGATCATGGCATTGGGCGTCACCGTCCTGGTGTTCTTCCTTATGTCGTTCTCCAAGACCGACCCCGCCTACACGGCGTTGGGTGACGGTGCCTCGCCCGAGGCGGTTGCCGAGTACCATGAGAAGTATGGTCTGGACGACCCCTGGCCCGTGCGCTACGTGCGCTATATGGGCGATTTGATCCATGGCGACATGGGCACCTATGGTGCTGCTCGCAACTCCGTTGCCAAGCGCATCTCCACGGCCCTGCCCGTCACGATGCAGCTGACCTTCATCGGCCTTGCCATCGGTGCGGTCGTTTCGTTTTTGCTCGGCGTCATCGCGGCACTGTATCGCGACAAATGGCCGGACCAAGTGATCCGCGTCTTTTCCATCGCCGGCTTGGCAACCCCGTCGTTCTGGCTTGCCGTTCTGTTGATCCTGCTGTTCTCTTCCTACCTTAAGGTGCTCCCGGCATCGGGTGCTCTGCCTCACTTCACCACGAATCCGGCTGGTTATCTGGGCCGCATGATTATGCCCGCCATCGCCTTGGCATTTCCGCTGACGGGCCAGATGACTCGTATCGTGCGTACCGCCATGGTCGAGGAGCTCGACAAGGACTATGTCCGTATGGCTCGCGGTGCCGGCGTTCCCGAGAAGGTCGTCGTCGGTATCAACGTTCTTCGCAATGCGCTGATCACCCCGGTCACCACCCTCGGTCTTAAGATCGGTTACCTCATGGGCGGCGCCGTCGTCATCGAGGTTATCTTCAACCTCCCCGGCATGGGCACCGCGATTCTGCAGGGCGTTCAGGGCAACGAGGCGAACCTGGTTCAGGGCGTCGTTATCGTCGTTGCTCTTGCCTTCATCATCATCAACATCGTGGTTGACATGCTCTACCTGCTCATCAACCCGCGCATCAGGACGGTGTAGATTATGGTAAAGATTCGAGAGAAGCAAACCGAGCAGCTCGAGAAGGCTGCCTCCAAGGGGCTCAAGCTCGGTGGCTGGAAGAAGATGACGCTGTCTTCTAAGATTGCCGCCGTCGTGCTGGTGCTGGTCGCCCTGACTGCGATTCTGGCGCCCCTTCTTGCCCCCTATAGCCCGGTCGAGATCTTTACGGCTCGCCAGGCTCCCGGCAACGGATTTATCTTCGGTACCGACGATAAGGGTCGCGATATTCTGTCGCGTATGCTCTACGGTGGTCGTTACTCGCTGATTATCGGCTTTGGCGCCACTGCCATGGCTCTGGTCTGCGGCTCGGTCGTGGGCGCCCTTGCAGCGGTTTCGCGCAAGGCCGTCTCCGAGACGATCATGCGTATCTTGGACATCATCATGTCCATCCCGGGCATCGCCCTCGCGGCCGTCTTCGTCTCCATCCTGGGCAACTCCGTGCCGTCGATCATCTTCGCCATCGGCTTTATGTACACTCCGCAGATTGCCCGTATCGTGCGCGCCAACATCGTGTCCGAGTACGGCGAGGACTATGTCCGCGCGGTCATCGTTTCCGGCGCCAAGGCTCCGTGGATTTTAATCAAGCATGTTCTGCGTAACTGCATCGCCCCGATCATGGTCTTCACCGTTACCCTAGTCGCCGACGCCATCATCTTCGAGGCTTCGCTGACCTTCATCGGCGCTGGTATCCAGGAGCCCACCGCTACCTGGGGCAACATCCTCGCCGACGCCCGCGGCGGCGTGCTCGCCGGCCGTTGGTGGCAGGCGTTGTTCCCGGGCCTGGCCATCATGATCACCTGCCTGGCGCTCAACATCCTCTCCGAGGGCATTACCGACGCCATGGCCGCTGCTCCCTCCGCCGCCCTGGATCCGACCGATTCCTCCAAGCGCCGCGAGGCCGACCTGCTGGTCTCCGACCCCGTTCGCGCCTACAAGGAGCAGGCCCAGTCCCTCTCCGCTCGCCTTGGCGCCCTGCGCGATGTCGAGCTCAAGCGTGACGATCGCCATGTGCCCGACGAGTCTGTCGAACCGATTCTCTCGGTCCGTGACTTCTGCATTCAGTTTGAGCATCACGGTGATATCAACGTCGTCGACCATGTCAACTTTGACGTCCGTCCTGGTCAGACCATGGGCCTGGTGGGCGAGTCCGGTTGCGGTAAGTCCATCACCACGCTGGCCATCATGGGCCTGACCGACGACGATGAGCACCTTTCCGGCGAGGTCCTCTGGGAGGGCCGCGACCTGCTCAAGATGAGTAAGAAGGAGTGGTTCGGCCTGCGCGGTACCGATATCGCTATGGTCTATCAGGACGCCCTGTCCTCGCTCAATCCCTCCATGCTCATCTCTGCCCAGATGAAGCAGCTCACCAAGCGTGGCGGCACCCGTAGCGCCGAGGAGCTCCTGGAGCTCGTGGGCCTCGACCCCAAGCGTACGCTCGAGAGCTATCCGCACGAGCTTTCCGGTGGTCAGCGTCAGCGCGTTCTGATTGCTATGGCCCTTACCCGCGACCCCAAGCTGGTCATCTGCGACGAGCCCACGACCGCCCTGGACGTTACCGTCCAGAAGCAGGTCATCAAGCTGCTCAACGACCTTCAGGCCAAGCTCGGCTTTGCCATGATCTTCGTCTCGCATGACCTGGCGCTGGTCGCCGAGGTCGCCCATAACATCACGGTGATGTACGCCGGTCAGGTTATCGAGCAGGCGCCCACCAAGGAGCTGCTCACCAACCCGATCCACGAGTACACCCGCGGTCTTCTGGGTTCCGTCCTGTCCATCGAGAGCGGTTCGGGCCGCCTGCACCAGGTGCCCGGCGCCGTTCCGAGCCCGCGCGATTTCCCCAAGGGCGATCGCTTCGCGCCCCGCTCGAGCCATCCGCGTATTGGCCTGGACACCCGTCCGGTCTTCAAGCGCGTGCCCGGCACCGAGCATTTCTATTCCGAGCTCCCCGACGAGGTGCTCAAGGCAAATGGTTTGACCCCTCACGCGGAGGTGATGTAGATGAGCGAGACCGCAGTCAACGGCGTCGAGCCGATCATCTTCCTTGATGACGTCCACGTCACCTTTAGGACCCGTACCGGCTCGATTCTGCACCCTAACCTGGTTCACGCCGTCCAGGGTGTAACGATTAGGCTCATGCCCGGTCAGACGATCGGCATCGTCGGCGAGTCCGGTTGCGGTAAGTCCACCACCGCCAACGTCATGTGCGGCCTGCAGGCCCCCACGAGCGGCAAGGTCTACTTTAAGGGCAAGGACGTTACCAAACGTACCGCCGAGGACCGTCGCCACATGGGTCGCGTCATCTCGGTCGTGTTCCAGAACCCGGCCACGGCACTCAACCCCCGCATGGTCGTTCGCGAGCAACTGCTCGACCCCATGCGCGTCCACAACCTGGGTACCGAGGCCGAGCAGGAGAAGCGCGTCAAGGAGCTCTTGGAGCTCACCGGTCTGCCCAGCTCCGCCGCCGAGGTTCTTCCCGGCCAGCTTTCGGGCGGCCAGCGCCAGCGCGTCGCAATTGCCCGTGCCCTGTCGCTGAACCCCGATGCCATCATCGCCGACGAGCCAACCTCGGCTCTGGACGTTTCGGTCCGCGCGCAGATTCTGAACCTGCTGACCGACCTTAAGAAGGAACTCGGCCTGGCCATGGTGTTCATCAGCCATGACATCCAGACGGTCCGCTATATCTCTGACGACATCATCGTTATGAATGGCGGCAAGATCGTCGAGCAGGGCGAGGCCAAGCAGGTCTTCCAGCACCCCCAGGACCCCTACACCAAGATGCTGCTCGGCGCTGCGCCGTCGCTGCTGCATCCCAAGCTCGGCGAGTAGCCTCGCTTTCCCTCCCGTGCGCCCGGTTCCCTTGCCGGGCGCACCTCCGTTGCGATTTCGAAAGGTTGGGTTCACGAGCCATGCCAAGTGCTCAGGAGCTACAACATCAATTTGGTGAATATCGAGGCGCCATGCCCCGTCCATCAGATTTCGATCTCTTTTGGAAGGATCGCATGGCCGAGGCCGACGCGGTCGGGCTTGACTATGCGATCGAGACGGCATCGGTCACAGATGCCGTGACCTGCCAGCTTTTCGACCTCTGGTATACCGGCATGTGTGGCGCTCGCCTGCATGCCAAGTACCTTAAACCCGTCTCGGACGAGCCCGTGCCATTGGTACTTCAGTTCCATGGATATCCGGGTGCAAGCCGCAGCTGGTTTGAGCAGGCATCGTTTGCGGGCATGGGCATGGCACTCATCGCCCTCGACTGCCCCGGTCAAGGAGGTCCCTCCGAGGACATTGGTGGATTTGAGGGCACAACGGTCGCGGGCCATATCGTCGCCGGTATCGACGGCGACCCGGCCAACCTCTACTATGTCCGCTTGCACCAAGATATTCGCATCCTGTGTCGCATCGTTCGCGAGCTCGAGGGCATCAATCTTGCCCGTGTGTTTGTGAACGGCGCGTCGCAGGGCGGCGGTTTGGGCATTGCGACCTGTGCACTTAACAGCGAGCTTATCAATCGCGCCGCCATCCTCTATCCCTTCCTGTCGGATTTCCGCCTGGTCTGGGACTTGGATGCCGACGACATTGCCTACGAGGGCCTGCGCTATTGGTCTCGCTGGTTTGACGAGGACTCGACTCGTATCGACGAAGCCTATGCCAAGCTGGCGTACTTCGATTCCAAGAACTTTGCCCCTATGGTCAAATGCCCCGTGCTGTTTGGCACCGGCACAGCCGATACCGTCTGTCCGCCAGCGACGCAGTTTGCGGTCTATAACAACCTGACCTGTGAAAAGCGTCATGAGTTCTTTGAAGGCTTTGGCCACGAGGAGATTCAGGATTTTGACGATCTGATCATTCCGTTTTTCTGCAAGGGAGGGG
This sequence comes from uncultured Collinsella sp., assembly GCA_900543505.1. Classification (GTDB taxonomy): domain Bacteria; phylum Actinomycetota; class Coriobacteriia; order Coriobacteriales; family Coriobacteriaceae; genus Collinsella. The sequence goes on from UQSB01000017.1 coordinate 26,897, forward strand.
AGGCTCATGTCTAAGTGCGAGAGCAATGTCGGCGAGCTGATTGTCCCCGACCTTGTGGGGATTCCCGGGACGGTTTCGTCAAGGCTCTCTGAATATCGGGACTGGCACGGTGATGTTCAGGCAGATGTTTCTGATTTGGAGACATGTGCTATGAATCTTGAGATTCAAGGCCTGGCCATTACGGCGATCGATTTCGCCAATCCGTATGCCCGCTACTCCGAGGTTTCCTTTGAGCTTGGTGGCGATGTGGTCCACGCACGTTTGATCGAGCCTGCCGGTCGCGCCCGAGCATCCGAGCTTGTGCCGCTATGTCTGATGTTTCACGACATCGACCGACCCGTGCGGGGATGGCATCACATGACGAGGTTTGCGGCCATGGGATATGCCGTGCTTGCGCTGGACGATGAGGCGATTGGACCCAGCGATCTGCGGCAGGGGATTACCTCGCCTGCTTTTGTCAGGCGCGTCCGTTGGGGCTGCGCGTTGGCGGAGGTCGCGCGCAATCTTGATGGCATGGACCCCGACCGCATCTTTGCATGGGGCGAGGGTCTTGGCGGCGGAGTCGCGCTGGCGGTTTCTGCTCTGGACGAGCGGGGCCTCGCCCGCACGGCGGTTGCCAATCCGCTTCCTGGCGGCCTCGAGGTGCTGTCGTCTCGGGTGCGCGGATCGGTGCTCATGGGCACATCGCTTATGGATACCGTGAGCGATCCCAAGGATCAGTTTGCCGTATTCAACGGTCTTGAGTGTGACCGGAGGCATATCATCTATGCAAAATACGCTCACGAGCGCATCAATGCGTTCGAAAACGAAGTCGTAGACTTTTTTAACCAAACGTTCCACTCGTGTTCTTTGGCCTAGACGGCCTGGACACTGCCAACAAGAGTGGGTGGCATAGGGCCGCCCGCCAGACAACTAAGGAGATTCTTGTGGCAACTCAGAAATTCACCGGCGTTATCCCTCCCGTCGTTGTTCCCGATACCGAAGATCACCAGCTCGATGTTGCCTCCTTTGAGCGCAGCATCAACCGCATGATCGATGCCGGCGTCGATGGCCTGTTCTTCTTGGGCTCTTCGGGTGAGGTCGTTTTCTCCACCGACGAGCGTCGTCGCCAGATCATCGCCGAGGCCGTCCGCATCGTCGACCACCGCGTGCCTGTTCTGGTCGGCATCATCGATACCGAGACCGAGCGCATGATTGAGCACGGCAAGGTCGCTCAGGAGCTGGGCGCCGATGCCCTCGTCGCCACCTGCCCGTTCTATGCCCTGCAGGGCATGACCGAGGTCGAGGAGCACTTCCGCATCCTGCACGAGGAGCTTGACCTGCCCATCTTTGCCTATGATATCCCCGTCTGCGTTCACACCAAGCTCCCCTGGAAGCTCCTTGCCAAGCTCGGCGCCGAGGGCGTCCTTGCTGGCGTCAAGGATTCCTCGGGTGATGACATCTCGTTCCGCTACCTCGTTCAGGAGAACGAGAAGAACGGCCATCCGATGAGCATCCTCACCGGCCACGAGGTTGTTGTCGACGGCGCTTACCTCGGTGGCGCCGACGGCTCTGTCCCGGGTCTCGCCAACGTTGAGCCCGAGGGCTACGTTCGTCAGTGGAAGGCCGCTCAGGCTGGTGACTGGGCTACCGTCAAGGCCGAGCAGGATCGCCTCAATGAGATTTCGCACATCTGGGATGTCACCTCGGGCGTCCAGGGCTATGCCGGTGGCGTCGGCGCCTTCAAGACCGCTATGAACCTCATGGGTATCTTCGACAGCCCGACCATGCCGCGCCCGGTGAAGGCCATGACCGGCGAGAACGTCGAGGCTATTAGGAAGGTCCTCCAGGACAACGGCCTCCTGTAAAGCTTTCCCAGGCACCCGACCTCGCCGTTCAACCGTGTGGCCATGACTATTAGGTCAATGGCCACACGGTTTCTCGGCGATCTTGGGCACCAGGAAAACCTTTACTGCGCTGTGACGGCTAGCCTGACGGCGCATTTCCTATAGTTGTTTTTTATCTCCGAAGGAGAGCGACATGGAGAACAAGTACGTCTGTTCTGTCGATATCGGCGGAACTAAGATCGCGACTGCCATCATGGAGTACCCGGCTGACGGTAGTGTGCCCCATCCCGTTTTTGAGGCCGAGGTTCCCACCGAGGCCCAAGAGGGCGGCGAGGCCGTCTTCCAGCGTATCGAGGCGTCCATCAAGGCTGCTCTCGAGGCGAATCCCGATGTCGAGGTCCTTGGCGTCGGTATCGGTGCCGCCGGCGTCGTCGATCCCAAGACGGGCGCCATCGCGTATGCCAATGAGATCATGCCCGGCTGGTCCGGCGTTCAGTTGGGGCCGCGTCTGCGCGAGGATCTCGGTCTTCCCGTTGCCGTTGTAGGCGACGTGCAAGCTCATGCTCTGGGCGAGGCCCACTGGGGCGTCGGCAAGGGCAAGTTCTCCGTCTTGTGTCTTGGCATCGGTACGGGCATCGGCGGCGCATATGTCGAGAACGGCCGCGTGATGCAGGGCTTCCATGGTGCTGCTGGCCATATGGGCCACATCGAGTGCTCGGCTGCCGCCGGCATTCCCTGCGCCTGCGGGCGTTCCGGCCATCTGGAGTCGGTTGCTTCGGGCACTTCCATTGGTCGTATGTACGATGAGCGCTTTGGCCGTGTCGACCCCAGCCGTCCTTCGGTCGGTCGCGATGTGAACGACCTGTGCCGTGCAGGCGACGCAAAGGCGACCGAGGTCATCCATGATGCCGGCTTTGCGTTGGGTGCCAGCTTGGGCTCGCTCGCTAACATCCTGGACCCTGAGGTCATCGTGCTTTCGGGCGGCGTGATTCACCAAGGTCCCGATTGGCGTTCGCAGACGTGGAAGGATTCGGTGCACGAGGGCTATGCCAGCCAGGCGCTCGATCCGCTTCAGGACACGCCGATCCTCATCGGTTCTCTGGAGGGCGATGCTCCGCTCATCGGTGCCGCTGAGCATCTTCTTGCCTCGTTGAAGTAAACGTATCTGCTGTAGGAGCCTCCCGAGACAACACGCCTCGGGAGGCTGTTCTGAGAAAGGTTGCAGCCTTATGACCGTCGATCCTTTGATTCAATCCCTGAAGGGCAAGCTCGTCGTGAGCGTTCAGGCGTATATGGGCGAGCCGCTTCGTACGCCCGAGACCATGGCTCAAATGTCTCGCGCTTGCGAGCTTGGCGGCGCCGCCGCCATTCGCTGTCAGGGCCTTGCCGACATTGCCGCCATTAAGGGTCGCTGTGAGGTTCCTGTTATCGGCCTGTGGAAGGATGGGCACGAGGGCGTTTACATCACGCCGACGCTGCGTCACGCTCGCGCCTGCGTTGCCGCGGGTGCCGATATCGTGGCGATCGATGCCACCGATCGTCCGCGTCCCGATGGCAAGACCGTCGAGGACACCTTCCGTCCGCTGCACGAGGAGGGTGTGCTCCTGATGGCGGATTGTGCCACCATCGAGGACATTCGCCGTGCGGTTGATATGGGCTTCGACCTTGTATCCACCACGCTTTCTCATGGTGTCGCCGCCATCGACTGCACCATGGCCGATGGCCCCGATCTTCCGCTTCTGCGTCAGGCGACCGAGGAATTCCCCGGTCTTCCCATCATCTGCGAGGGCCGTGTGCACACGCCCGAGGAGGCTCGCGCCGCGATCGATGCTGGCGCTTGGGCCGTTGTCGTCGGCACTGCCATCACGCATCCCACGAGTATTACGAGTTGGTTCAAGGCTGCGCTTGAGGCGTAAGACAGGCCTCGTATCCGCTCGGGGCGGTATACTCAATATAGGCAATTGACCGCGCGGGATCCGGGTTGCTGGGTCCCGCGCTTGTTTTCGGGAGGCAACACATGCAAAAGGGAGATGCCATGGATGCGGCGGAGCGCTCGGAGCGCATCCCCGATATCGTCATCATCACCGGAATGTCCGGATCGGGCCGCACGCAGGCCATGCACGTGTTCGAGGACATGGGCTATTTTTGCATCGATAACCTGCCTCCGCGTCTGATCGCCCAGCTTGCCGAGCTCGTCGGCATCAATACGGGCGTGGGCAGGCATCTCGCCGTCACCTGCGATTTGCGTAGCCAGGGACTGTTTGACGAGTTGCTCGATGCGGTCGCCGCGCTCGAAGAACGCGAGATGAGCTGCGACATCGTGTTCCTAGAGGCTTCTGACGAGGTGCTGATCCGTCGTTATAGCGAAAACCGCCGCCGTCATCCCATTGCCAAACCGGGGGAGACTACGGCCGATGCCATTCAGCGCGAGCGCCTTCAGCTGCAGGGCGTGCGCGATCGAGCCGATATGATTATCGACACGAGCCGTCTGCGCACCTCTGCGCTGCGCAACAAGCTACGTATGGCATTTTCCGAACTGTCCGACCAACAGCTCATGGACGTCCATGTGTTCTCGTTTGGCTTTAAGCACGGCATGCCCGTCGAGGCGGACATTATGATCGACGTCCGCTTCCTGCCCAATCCGTTCTACGATCCCGAGATGCGCACGATGACCGGTCTCGATAAAAAGGTCTCGGATTTTGTTCTGGACCATCCCAAGACGCAGGAGTTTTGGAAGGCTTGGACACGGCTACTCGATACGGTGATGCCGGGCTATATCGCGGAGGGTAAACCGCAGCTTTCTATCGCCATCGGCTGCACGGGCGGACAGCACCGTAGCGTCGCCATTGCCGAGGCCACGGCCCGTTACCTGGAAGGCGCCCAGTATCACGTGAGCATCTCCCACCGCGATCTGTCGCGCGCCAACACGAAGGCATAGGCCTGCATGTCGTTTACCGCTGAGGTGCGCGACGAGCTTGCGCGCTGCGAACCCGAATGTGAATACTGCGACTTGTCGACACTTGCCGCCCTCACGCGCGTGAGTGGTACGCTCTCGCTTACCGGCTCTGGGCGGTATCGTTTGACGGTTGCGACTGAGACGGGAGCCGTCGCACGCACGATGATCACGCTGACACATCGCATCCTTAAGCTCAAAACGGAATTCACCGTTCGTAAATCGGTCTTGCATAAGGTCCGTAATTATCTCATTACCCTGCCCGATCAACCCGACCTGGACAAGGCTCTGGTGCTGCTGGGCATTCTAGACCGCAGGGGAGGGCTCGTCGCTGGTGTTCCCCGACACATCGTTGCCCGTCCCTGCTGCAGGCTTGCCTACATCCGCGGCGCGCTCATCGCGGGTGGCTTCGTGGCCGATCCGCGCGGCGATTTTCATTTGGAGATCGCGGTGCAGGGCGAGCAATATGCTAAGGGGCTTTGCGACCTGTTGGGGCAGATTGGGGTCCATGCTCGTGTTAATGCACGGCGGGGGTCATATGCCGTGTACATTAAGAGCGCCGAGGAAATCGAGCATCTATTAAAGCTGATTGGTGCCAAGCGCAGCGTTGCCGAGATTGAGGAGGCGCGCGCGGTCAAGTTGGTTAAGAACGATGTGAACCGTCGCGTGAACGCCGAGCTCGCCAACCAGACCAGAAGCGCCGGTGCTGCCCAACATCAGCTTGCGCTTATCGATGAGCTCGAGCAGCGCGGCCTTCGCGATGCGCTTCCGGATGCCTTGGCGGTCTTTTGCGACCTGCGCGAGCGCTATCCCGATCTGTCGCTGCGTGATTTAGGGGAGATGGCTGACCCTCCCTTGTCGAAGTCGGCCCTCTACCATCGTGTTTTACGTCTTGAAAAGCTCATTGAAGCAAACAAGTAGTTTAAAGTATTGACGTATATACGGATTTAGCTGCTATTTTATTCTTTAAAACGTTTTAACGTAAATTTGATTTTCAATTTCGAGCATTCTCGTGAAATTCAAGTCAAAAAAAAGGTATATTAGGCGAGTGGTTAGTTTGTGGGCCTCAACGGCGGGCGCTGTAGCTTGCGGGGGCCTTACGAAAGGAGACACAATGGCAGTAAAGGTTGCTATTAACGGCTTCGGTCGCATCGGTCGTCTGGCTTTCCGTCAGATGTTCGGTCATGAGGGCTCCGAGATTGTCGCTATCAACGACCTCACCTCTCCCGATATGCTCGCTTACCTGCTGAAGTACGACTCCACGCAGGGCAACTACGCTCGCGATCACGAGGTCGTTGCTGGCGAGGATTCCATCACCGTTGACGGCAAGGAGATCAAGATCTACAAGGAGGCCGACGCCAACAACCTGCCTTGGGGCGACCTCGACGTCGACGTCGTTCTCGAGTGCACCGGCTTCTACACCAGCAAGGCTAAGGCTCAGGCCCACATCAACGCTGGCGCCAAGAAGGTCGTCATCTCCGCTCCGGCCGGCAGCGATCTGCCCACCATCGTGTACAACGTCAACCACGAGACGCTGACCGCTGAGGACAACATCATCTCCGCTGCTTCCTGCACCACCAACTGCCTCGCCCCGATGGCCAAGGGTCTGAACGACTTCGCTCCCATCGTGTCCGGCATCATGACCACCATTCACGCCTGGACCGGCGACCAGATGCCGCTCGACGGCCCGCAGCGCAAGGGCAACAAGCGTCGTAGCCGCGCCTGCGCCGTCAACATCGTCCCCAACACCACCGGTGCTGCCAAGGCTATCGGCCTGGTTCTCCCCGAGCTCAACGGTAAGCTCATCGGTGCCGCCCAGCGCGTCCCGACGCCGACCGGCTCCATCACCAACCTCTACGCTGTCGTTGACAAGAAGGTCACCGTCGACGAGGTCAACGCCGCTATGAAGGCCTACGCTTCCACCATCTCCGAGACCTTCGGTTACAACGAGGACGACATCGTCTCCACCGACATCATCGGCGAGACCCACGGCTCCATCTTCGACGCCACTCAGACCATGTGCTCTGACCTCGGCAACGGCCAGACCCTCGTTCAGGTCACCTCTTGGTACGACAACGAGAACTCTTACACCTCTCAGATGGTCCGCACCATCAAGTACTTCGAGAAGTTCGTTGCTTAATTTAGCTTTTAGCGAATAGCTCGTTGAGCGTCTAAAGAAGGGCGCGGCCTTATAGGGCTTACACCCTAGGGTCGCGCCCTTTTTATAGGAAATCGTCTGCCGTAATGGGAGGCAGACACGTACGAAAGGTAGAAGCAAACATGGCCTTTACCAAGAAGACCGTCCGCGACATCGATGTCGACGGCAAGCGCGTTCTCGTCCGCGTTGACTTCAACGTGCCTATCAAGGATGGCGTCGTTGGCGACACCACCCGTATCAAGGCTGCCCTGCCCACCATCAACTATCTCGTTGAGCACAACGCTCGCGTCATCCTCATGAGCCACCTCGGCCGTCCTGATGGCACCGGCTTCCAGCCCGAGCTGTCCCTCGAGCCCGTCGCCAAGAAGCTCGCCGAGCTCTCTGGTCTCGACGTTGCCTTTGTCGCCGACACCTACGGCGAGAAGGCTGCCGAGGCTGTCGCTGCCGTCGAGCCGGGCAAGGTCCTCGTTCTCGAGAACGTCCGCTTCGATAAGCGTGAGAAGAAGAACGATCCCGAGATCGCCAAGAAGCTCGCTTCCTATGGCGACGTCTTCGTTCTCGATGCTTTCGGTACCGCTCACCGCGCCCAGGGTTCCGTTGTGGGCCCCGCCGCTTACCTGCCCGCCGTCGCCGGCTTCCTGCTCGAGAAGGAGGTCGACACGCTGACCGGCATCTTCGCCGAGCCCGAGCGCCCCTTCGTCGCTATCGTCGGCGGTTCCAAGGTTTCCTCCAAGATCGGCGTTCTCGATCACCTCATCGACTCCGCTGACACCCTGATCATCGGTGGCGGTATGGCCTACACCTTCTTCCTGGCTCAGGGCATGTCCGTCGGTCAGTCCCTCAAGGAAGAGGACTGGGTCGAGCGCGCTGGCGAGATGCTCAAGAAGGCCGAGGAGAAGGGCGTCAAGATCCTGCTCCCCATCGACAACCGCGTTGCCGATCACTTTGGCGAGGACGCTGTCCCCGAGGTTGTCGCTTCCGACGCTATCCCCGACGATCGTGAGGGCATGGACATCGGCCCCAAGACCGAGGAGCTCTACGCCGAGGCTGTCAAGGGCGCCAAGACCGTGTTCTGGAATGGCCCCATGGGCGTCTTCGAGTTCGATAACTTCGCTCATGGCACCCAGGCTATCGCCGAGGCTGTCGCCGAGGCCGACTGCACCTCGATCATCGGCGGCGGCGACTCTGTCGCAGCTGTCAACAAGTTCAACCTGGCCGACAAGATGAGCTGGATCTCCACTGGTGGTGGCGCTTCCATGGAGCTCGTCGAGGGTAAGGCCCTGCCCGGAGTGGAGGCGCTTCTCGATGCCTAATCGCACCCTTCTTATCGCTGGTAACTGGAAGATGAACAACGACGTCGCCGAGGCCGCCAAGCTCGCCGACGAGCTGGCTCAGGCTCTGCCCGAGGTTCCGGCTGGCGTCGAGGTGCTCGTCTGCCCTCCGACCATTGACATCACCACGGTTCATGACCGCATTCAGGCTGCCCCCATCGCCCTCGGTGCACAGAACGTGTACTGGGAGGCCAAGGGTGCCTTCACCGGTGAGTCCTCTTGCGACATGCTCAAGTCCGCTGGCTGCACCTACTGCATCATCGGTCACTCCGAGCGTCGTGACTACTTCCACGAGACCGACGAGGACCAGAACAAGAAGGCCAAGGCCCTCGTTGCCGCCGGTCTTGTCCCCGTCTTCTGCTGCGGCGAGTCCCTCGAGGTCCGCGAGGCCGGTACCTATGTCGAGCACGTCGTGAACCAGGTCAAGGCTGGTCTCGAGGGTCTCGAGATCACCTGCCCCAAGCAGGTCGTCGTCGCCTACGAGCCCATCTGGGCTATCGGCACCGGCAAGACCGCTACCGCCGAGGACGCTCAGGAGGTCTGCGGCGCTATCCGTGAGACCCTCAAGGAGATGTTCGGCGAGGAGCTCGCAAACGGCATCCGCGTTCTCTATGGTGGCTCTGCCAAGCCCGGCAACATCGCCGAGCTCGTCGCCAAGCCCGACGTTGACGGCGCACTCGTGGGCGGCGCTTCGCTCAAGGCTGCCGACTTCGCCTCTATGGTCGTTAAGGCAGGCGAGTAGGACATATGGCACAGCGTCATCTTCCTGCACTCCTGATCATCATGGACGGGTGTGGTTTGGCTCCGGCCGATGGCGAGAACGCCGTCGCCGCTGCCAAGACGCCCTTCCTTGATAGCCTGTACGAGAAGTATCCCCACACCACACTCGGCGCTTCGGGCGAGGACGTGGGCCTTCCCGACGGTCAGATGGGCAACTCCGAGGTAGGCCACCTCAACATCGGTGCCGGCCGCATCGTGTTCCAGGAGCTTTCGCGCATCAATAACGCTATCAAGGACGGCTCCATCGCCAAGAACGAGGTCTTCGTCAAGGCTATGGACGACGTCAAGGCTGACGGCAAGACTCTCCACCTCATGGGCCTTATGAGCCCCGGCGGCGTTCATTCTCACATGAACCACGTCGAGGCCCTGGTCAAGATGGCTGCCCAGCATGGCGTCAAGACCGTTCGCGTCCACGCCTTTATGGATGGCCGCGATGTCGACCCGCAGTCCGGTGCCGGCTTCATGAGCGAGTTCTGCGCCTTCCTGGCTAAGATCTCCGAGGAGACCGGTTGCGACGCTCGCGTTGCCACCGTTTCGGGCCGTTATTGGGCCATGGACCGCGATAACCGTTGGGAGCGCATCCAGCGTGCCTACGATGTCATGGTCAACGCGTCCGATGCCGATACCGACCCCGTGGCCGGTATCAAGGCCTACTACGAGAAGGATCCGCGCGGCGATGAGTTCGTCGAGCCCTTCGCTGCCCACAACGAGGGCATCCACGAGGGCGACGCGGCCATCTTCTTCAACTTCCGTCCCGACCGCGCTCGTCAGATGACCCGCGTGTTCACGGACAAGGAGTTCGACGGCTTTGAGCGCGAGCAGATCAAGCTTTCGCACTTTGTGACGATGACCGAGTACGATCCGACGTTTGACGTCGAGGTCGCCTTCCCCAAGACGTTCCCCGAGAACGTCCTGGCCGACGTTATCGCCGCCAATGGCCTGAAGCAGCTGCACACCGCCGAGACCGAGAAGTACGCCCACGTTACGTTCTTCCTCAACGGCGGCATCGAGGAGCCCAAGGAGGGCGAGGAGCGCGTGCTCGTCGCTTCCCCCAAGGTCGCTACCTACGATCTGCAGCCCGAGATGAGCGCTCCCGAGGTTACCGAGAAGCTCGTCGCCGCAATCAACGAGGATCGCGCTGATTTCTACATCGTGAACTTCGCGAACTGCGACATGGTTGGTCACACCGGTGTCTTCGACGCCGCCGTTAAGGCCGTCGAGGCTGTTGACGATGCTTTGTCCAAGGTTGTCCCGGCGATTCTCGCCAAGGGTGGCTTTGCGCTGATTACCGCCGACCATGGCAACGCCGATCACATGTTTGACGTTGCTTCCGACGGTTCCAAGCATCCGTTTACGGCTCACACCACCAACCGCGTGCCGTTCATCATCGTTGATGATAAGGCCAAGCTCACCGGTATCGAGGACGGCCGTCTTTCCGATATCGCTCCGACCATGCTCACCATGGCTGGTATTGAGCCTTCCGCCGAGATGACGGGTCGCGTGCTCGCCACCGAGGCCTAATAGAAAACAAATACCGTTTTCTAGTAAGGGGGTTGTCCACAACCGGACGACCCCCTTTTTGGTATTTCTGCCATTTCTACCCCGTCCCTAAATGGCAGGTGGGGGAGTGTTGAAGGTTGTGGTACAGTACTGGAGTTTGAATTGTTCTATTAAGGAGCTTATCTATGGGTCCGTTCCAGATTCTTCTGTTTGTCGTTTGGGCTGTTTCTGCCGTGGCGCTGACGATTCTCGTTCTGATGCATTCCGGTAAGGGCACCGGCGTTTCGGATATGATCGCTAGCTCGCTGTATAACTCCAGCTCTGCCACGGGCGTCATGGAGCAGAACCTCGATCGCCTGACGGTAATTATGGCCGTCGTTTTTGCCGTGTGTGTCGTTCTGTGCATGTTCTTCTTCCCGCAGGGCATCGTCGGCTACTAAGCATCGGCGTATATACGTTTGTAAAGGGTCCCGCATGTGCGGGGCCCTTTTTGTTTACAGACTTGTAATAGAGTCAAAATATCCCCACATACTTCGCCTAACTAAAGAAATTCTCGACCGTTAACCGGAATCAGCGCCAAATTGTGCATAAAATGCGCTACTGTATTGCAAAACGTTGGTCCGCACTGCATAACCAGCCATAACGGCGGACCGCGTTTGAATGGTTCGATCGGGCTGTCTCGACGTTGCCCGGCCGAATTCACTTTGTCCTATCTCATAAGGAGGATGGCATGGCTGATTCTATGTTCCACCAGCCCGTTATGGGTCGTCGCGCCTTTGTTGGCGGCACCCTCGCTGCGAGCTCCATGGCTTTTCTTGCCGCATGCGGCAAGAAGGGCGGCGACGCTTCCGGATCTGACTCCGGTTCGACGCTGAACTTCTACATCAACAACCCGGTCTGCATCGACCCCTACAACGTCCAGGAGGATCAGGGCACTCAGGTCGAGTACCAGCTCTTCGACGCTCTGACGGAGTACGACCCCGAGAAGGGCGAGATCGTTCCGCTGGCTTGCGAGTCCTTTGAGGCTAACGACGACGCCACCGAGTTCACCTTCAAGATCAAGAAGGCTAAGTTCCACAACGGTGACGACGTTACCTCCAAGTCCTTCAAGCTCGGTTGGGAGCGTCTAGTCAACACCAAGTCGGCCATCGCCACCGAGTATGGTCCTTCCGAGGTCTCCTATCACCTTTCCATGGTTGAGGGCTATGACGATCTGCTTGCCGGCAACGCTACCGAGCTCAGCGGTGTTACTTGCCCCGACGATGAGACCCTCGTCGTCAAGCTGTCTTCCGCTTACGCCGACTTCCCCTTCGTCGCCTCTCACCCGGCTCTGTCCCCGGTTCCCGAGTGCGCCGAGTCCGATGTCAAGAGCTTCTACCTTGCCCCGGTCGGTAACGGCCCGTTCATGATGGACGGTAAGTGGGAGGATGGCCAGGAGATCAACCTCAAGAAGTTTGACGATTACTATGGCGACAAGGCCAAGATCGATGGCATCCACTTCCAGGTCATCAAGGACATGGAGACCGCTTACAAGGAGTTCCAGGCCGGTAACCTCGATGTCTGCGACGTTCCCGTTGCTCAGATCGACGCCGCCAAGAAGGACCGTGGCGAGTCCAAGGACGGCTACACCATGGGTGACGGCGAGCATATGCTGCTCGGTGCCGAGCCTTCCACCTACTATCTGACCTGCAACACCACGGCCGAGCCGTTCAATAACGCCGACCTGCGCAAGGGCATCTCCCTGGCCATCAACCGTGAGGCCATCTGCAAGACCATCTTCAAGGGTACCCGTACCCCCGCCGACGGTATTGTTCCTCCGGGAATCGCCGGCTACAAGGAGGGCGCATGGGAGTTCTGCGCCTATGACGTCGACAAGGCCAACGAGTACCTCGACAAGGTCGCTCCCGCTGGCGCTAACGGCGATCGTGGCATTAGCGTGACCCTTTCCTACAACCAGGACGGTGGTCACAAGGAGATCATGGAGTCCATCATCGGCGACCTCGCCAAGGTGGGCGTTACCGCTGTCTCCGATACCCCTGAGTGGTCTGCCCTGCTCGAGCAGTATCAGAACTTCAACTATCAGTTCGGCCGTCTGGGCTGGATCGCCGATTACCCGATCATGGACAACTTC
>UQSB01000018.1 GCA_900543505.1 uncultured Collinsella sp.
GGCGGCTGATCCGGTCCGACCGGGCCGCGCGGCAAGGAGATATATTGCCAGACCGCGAAGCCCTGTGGGTCGTCAATTCCACTCTTCACAAGTCCTACACAACATATCGCTTTCTATAGCTAATAGAAAGACTGGTGCGGATCTTCCGCACGTATCAGATGATGACCCTTTGGTTTAGGAATATATAGAGATCGGTCACCTGTAAGTGTCTATCTACCCGCGCTTTTAGCAATGTAAACCGCGCTTCAGATAAAAAGAGGGAGCGCCGCGCACAACGCGACACTCCCCTAGCGATTCAAGAGAATCTATTAGGCCTCGAGAGCCTTCTTGGCGATGGTAGCCAGCTCGTTGAAGGACTCGATGTCCTCGTAAGCCATCTGAGCCAGGACCTTGCGGTCGAGCTCGATGCCGGCAACCTTCAGGCCATGCATGAACTGAGAGTAAGAGATGTCGTTCAGGCGAGCAGCAGCGTTGATACGGGTAATCCAGAGAGAACGGATCTCGCGCTTCTTGTTGCGGCGATCACGATACTGATACTGCAGGGAGTGCTGGACCTGCTCTTTAGCATGCTTGTAAGTACGCGAAGCGGCACCGTAGTAACCCTTCGCACGGTGCATAACGGTACGGCGCTTCTTCTTGGCGGCAACAGCGCGCTTAATACGTGCCATGTTCTATCAACTCCTAGACGGTAAAACGAAAAACGGGAACGCGAACTTAGGCGAGACGCGACTTGATGACCTTGCGGTCGGCAGCGGCGATCTCGGTCTCCTGACGGAAGCCACGCTTACGCTTGGTGGACTTCTTGCTCAGGATGTGGCTCTTGAAAGCCTTGGCGCGCATAAGCTTGCCGGTACCAGTCTTGCGGAAACGCTTCTTGGTGCCGCTGTGGGACTTCATCTTAGGCATGAAATACTCCTTAATCGGTTACAGAACACTAGTTACTTGGTATCGCTTGCCGCTTTATCCTCATCGAAGGCGCCCTTAATCGGGGCGAGCAGCATAAGCATGTTACGGCCTTCCATCTTAGGCTTGGACTCGACCGTAGCGTAAGGCTTGAGATCCTCGGCGAGACGCTCGAGAACGTTAAGGCCCTGCTCCGGGTGAGCCATCTCACGGCCGCGGAACATGATGGTGATCTTAACGCGTGCGCCCTTCTTGAGGAAACGCAGAACGTGGCCCTTCTTGGTCTCGTAGTCGCCAACGTCAATCTTGGGTCGGAACTTCATTTCCTTGACCTCGACCTTGGACTGGTTCTTACGAGCAGCCTTGGCCTTCATGGCCTGCTGGTACTTGAACTTACCGTAGTCCATGACCTTGCAGACCGGCGGCTCCGCGTTGGGAGCGATCTCGACCAGGTCGAGACCCTGATCGTCGGCGACGCGCTGGGCATCGCGGATGGCGAACAGGCCGAGCTGAGAGCCATCGACGCCAATCAAACGGCACGAAGATGCAGTGATCTCGTCGTTGATGCGGGTGTCATCAGACTTAGCTATTTTCCCTACCTCCATTCATAAAAAAATAACCCGGCGCTTCTCAGCAACCAGGTCGTACACATAGACTTCCTCGATTTGAGGAAGAGAATCTAAGTTGTATGACCAGTCAGCTGCTCATTGGCGCCAAAAGGTGGGAACCCTCGGGTTCCTCTTTAGGGCATTGCGGGAACAACGCCTTGCGAATAATAACACGTACAGCGCGTTATCACATTACGTACACGAAAAAGGGGCCTTGACCCCCTTGAACGCTCGCTTGCATGCATGGTGCCCGAGGCGAGACTCGAAGGGCCTTCGCTTCGCGAAGCCCCGGGCTTCGGGCGCGTGGCGCCCTCGCCACGCTCCGCTACAAACAGGCCACAGGCCTGTTTGCTTAACGCTTCGCGCGCTCACGCGAGTTCGGCACGAAAAAGGGGGCCGCAACCCCCTTGAACGCTCACTTGCATGTATGGTGCCCGAGGCGAGACTCGAACTCGCACGTTGTTGCCAACGGTGGATTTTGAGTCCACTGCGTCTGCCAATTCCGCCACTCGGGCACGCAATACGTGAGTTAGTTTATCACAGCTTTCTACCGATTAGTCCGAAAATGGAACTTTGAGCATTTCGATGAGTTCGACCGTGCGGAGCATCTCGCGCTGACGGCATCCACGACCGTCGACCGAAGCCTCACCCATCTGGTTATCGTAAGGGTCCTCGCGCATGCCGTCGAAAGAGGGCTCAAACTCTGCCTGGAATCGATTGTTGGCCACCATACGCCACGGGTCGAGATTGCCAAAGTAGTGACGGCGGCGCCACTCCTCCCCCATCCTGCGAGCAGAAGATCCAAATGACACGTCGGCGTTGAGCCAACCGGTCTGCGGCGTATAGAACTCTGCCCAGTCGTGCGACCCCACCGAATCGGGCGCAACGTACAGGCCGCTCTGCCAACGGGCAGGCACGCCCGCGATACGGCACATGGTGATAAACGTGAGCGCCATAACGCCGCAATCGCCGCGGAGCGAATGCGCGCAGTCATCGGCAATAGATCCCAAAAGCAAGTACGGCGGCTGATAGCGATAGTCGATGTACTGCGTCAGGTAATCATAGATAGCACGGGCGCGATCGAGCGGATCCTCGAGCCCGTCAATGACACGGGCTGTCAGCTGCTGTAGATACGGCGTGAATGCAATGTGCGGACGGTCCTCGGAGGTGTCCACGGGCAGTGGCGCGTCCATGCAAGGATGCATCGGAAGCGTACCCCCATAGACATCACGATAAGCGGCATCAATTTGATAGCGATAGGTCACCGAGAATGAGCGCTCACTCGAAGAAGACCACGAGGCGGTACGCGCCGAAGCATTCGCGGGGGCAACAGCACCCTCCGGCGTCATATCGAGAACCTCGATATGAGACTGTTGACGACAGGCGGCGGCAACGGGTAGCCACGCGCGAACAGTCTCTCCATCTAGAGCACCGGGGACAGACACGGACGCTTTAAGCGTAATGACGCGAGCCAATCCGTTTTGTGACTCCATCTCCTTGAGCATCTCGTTGCGCAGTGCTATTCCGCCCGTAGAATCGGGCCGCATGCCGGGAACCTCTTTGGGATATACGCGAAGCGAATCGAGGAAGTTGTCGAGAACGAACAGTTCGC
Source organism: uncultured Collinsella sp. (assembly GCA_900543505.1). Lineage (GTDB taxonomy): Bacteria > Actinomycetota > Coriobacteriia > Coriobacteriales > Coriobacteriaceae > Collinsella. Next base: position 3,124 of record UQSB01000018.1, read on the forward strand.
CATCGATAAAGCGCCAGTCAATACGCTTACGATTAATCAGGTCATCAAACTGCTCTTCGGTAAACTCTGGCCACTCCTCGCGAATCATCGCAATAGCCTGATCGCGCGACACCGAAAAATGAAGCGGCGTCTCGAGCATGCGATACCGCTCGGCACGAACACAAGCAGCCAGCGAAGGTTCGGGGTTCTGCTCCAGAAGGCGATCGCAGGCAGCAACAGCCTGCATCAAATACCCGGCATCCTTAAGACGAAGAATCTCAGGCGGTAGCCCAATATCGAGATGGCGAAAATCATCACTGCAAACATCAACAGAGCAGCCAACAGGACCCTCGTCAATAACCTTCCCATCCGAAGGCAGTACATTAATAACAGCCATACCAAAACTCCAAGTCACTAGAACGCTTGAAGCCCATTGTAGCGAGATAAAAAGAAAGCCCCAACAAGGGAGCCATCAACACCGCTGAACGGTAACCATATAACTAAAATCAGACCAGTAACCCTGTAGCAAGTTAACAAAGGAGGCCCCGTTTCCCCGGAGCTGTTTCCGTCGCGCGACTTCTGGCAAAGCCAGTAGCCATCTTAATTCAGACTCGTAACCCTGCGGCGTTAAACGAAGGAAGCCCCGTCCCCCGGAGCTGTTTTCTTGGCGCGACTTCTGGCAAAGCCAGGTGAGCGCAAAGAAAACAGTGTAGGGGGACGGGGCTTCCGGCGGGAAGTTTAGCGACGCTTACGCCTTGTTGACGGAGCCAAACTCCTCCATGAGCTCCTTGGTGCGGGCAACGATGTTGTCGCGACCAGGCTTGAGGAGCTTGCGGGGGTCAAAGCCCTTGCCCTGCTGATCCTTGCCAGCCTCGATGTACTCGCGGACGCCCTTGGCAAAGACGAGCTGCAGGTCGGTGTTGACGTTGATCTTGGAGATGCCCAGGGAGATGGCCTTCTTGATCTGATCCTCGGGGATGCCGGTGCCACCGTGCAGAACGAGGGGCAGGTCACCGGTCTGGGCCTTAATCTCGCCCAGACGCTCGAAGGAAAGACCAGCCCAGTCGGAGGGGTACACGCCGTGGATGTTGCCGATGCCGCAGGCGAGGAAGTCGACACCCAGGTCAGCGATCTGCTTGCACTCAGCAGGATCAGCGAGCTCGCCGCTGGAGGTCACGCCGTCCTCGGTGCCGCCGATGCCGCCGACCTCGGCCTCGATGGACATGCCCTTGGAGTGGGCAAGCTCAACGAGCTCCTTGGTGCGGTCGAGGTTAAGCTGGAAGGTCTCCTCGTGAGAGCCGTCATACATGATGGACGTGAAGCCGGCCTCGATGCACTTGAAGCAGTCCTCGTAAGAACCGTGATCGAGGTGAAGGGCGACGGGAACGGTAACGCCCGTGGCCTCGACGGCAGCCTTGACCATGTCGGCGCAGACCTTGAAACCGCCCATCCACTTAGCGGCACCAGCGGTGCACTGAAGGATCAGCGGAGACTTGGCCTCCTCGGCGGCTTGGAGAATAGCCAGGGTCCACTCGAGGTTGTTGGTGTTGAAGGCACCAAGACCGTACTTGCCGGCCTCGGCCTTCTTGAGCATGTCTGCTGCGTTGACGAGCATAAAAGAAACCTCCTGTAAGGTTGCTCCGATAACGCCTGAGATTTTACCACGGCGCACCCGGGCATAAACGTTCGTTTGTTCACGAATATGGGTACTTTAGCGATTTTTTATACCGCCTGCCGCCTCAGAACGGCCGTTGACGAGTTTGGGGGGTTGACGTTATTGTCAACCCCCCAAATACCAACCAGCTATACGATCACCAAAGACGCGAGCTCAAGCATGATGGGCATGGCGACGAGCGACAGAATCGTGGACAGCGTCACCAAACCGATTCCAAACTTATAGTTGCCGCCGTATTTCTCGGACAAGATGGCCGCGAACGATGCGACAGGTGCACCGAGAGCGATAAGCATCGTGAGGCGAACCTTGGCATCAATCCACGGGAAGAGCGCCAATATGCCAACAACGATCGCCGGGATGATGACGAGTCTCACCAAGCTAACGAGATAGGCCTTTTTGCTCGTAACGACAGCGCGCATATCGCTCTGCGCCAAATAGGCTCCAAGCACAAGCATCACAAGGCCCGTATTGAGCGCACCCAGGTCATCGAGAATCGTCGCCATCAACGCGGGCGGATGGATTGAAAAGAAAAAGCAAACAAGACCAATCAAGATCATGATGAGATTGGGGTTAGTAATGCAGTTCTTAAAGGACATCTGGCTCTTATCACCCGAAACCAACCATACGCCATACGTCCAAATGAAAAACGTGAGGCATGAGACTCCGATGGAGAGGTAGAAGACGTATTCGGACCCGAACACGCCCATAACAATGGGAACCCCGATAAAGCCGCTGTTGGAGAAGATGGCACCGTAACGGGCGACACCATCCTCCTTTTTAAAAAACAGACGCGTGAGCGGAATCGAAATTAGTGTGACCACAACGGTAAGCACAAAGCAAAATCCCGCGTCGCGGATCATGTTGGGTTCGAAGTCGACCATAAGGGTTCTCAGCGTAATGCAGGGATACGCCACATAGATGACCACATTGGCCATCTGGCTCGTGCCCTTGCGGTCGATAATCTTCATGCGGTAGAGAAAATAGCCGATCGCCATCAGGATAAACATGATGACGATCTGACTGATAAGCGCGGCAACCGCTCCTCCCATTACAGCTCCTCGCCGTTGGTCTCAATAACCTTCTTGTACCAGTAGAAGCTCTTTTTACGCGAGCGCTCCATAGTACCGGTGCCGTCATCGTGCTTATCGACATAAACAAACCCGTAGCGCTTGGCCATCTCTCCATCGGCATTGCTCACCAGGTCGATGCAGCCCCAAGGCGTGTAGCCCCAGACCTCAACACCATCCTTGATGGCCTCGGCCATGGCCTTGATGTGATCGCGCAAGTACTCGATACGATAGTCGTCGTCGATGGATCCATCCGGATTGACCTCGTCGCAGCAGCCGAGGCCGTTCTCAACCACCATAATGGGAATTTGATAGCGCTCGTACACCTGGTTGAGCATGATACGCAGACCCATAGGGTCGATTGGCCACTCCCATGCAGTCTCCTTGAGGTAAGGATTCTTGGCGCCCCCGAGAAGGTTACCGCTCGTCTCCTCGGCAGGGTCAGTGCTTGCGCACTGGCTCTGATAGTAGCTGTGCGTATAGAAATCGACCGTACCCTCTTTGAGAATCTTACGGTCCTCGTCGGTGATATCGAGCGTCACGCCCTCCTCGTCCCAGATGCGCTGGGCAAAGTAGGGGTACTCGCCGCGCACTTGGACATCTGAACAGTAGTAGTTGCGATACTGGTTACGCTCGCGGGCAAGCTCGACGTCCGCAGGATTGGGCGTGAGCGGATAGGCCAGCATGTAGGCAATCATACAACCCATCTTGTTGTCGGGGTCGATCTCGTGCCCCGCCTTGACCGCAAGAGCACTTGCGACAAACTGATGGTGCAGCGCCTGCAAACGCTTCTGCGGGTCATCTTTCTGATGGCGAAGGTCAAAGGAGCCCGGATTCAGAATGCCGAGACTCATGTAGTTGCCAAGGGACATCATGCCGCAATTGATCTCGTTGAACGTGAGCCAGTAGCGACACTTGCCCTTGAAATGCTCCATGACGGTCTTGGCATACTTCACGTAGCAGTCAATAGCCTCGCGCGAAGCCCAGCCATCGACTTTCTGGCACATGGCAAAAGGCATCTCGTAATGACTCAGCGTCACGAGCGGTTCGATGCCGTACTTATGGCACTCGTCCATCACGCAATCGTAAAACGCAAGGCCAGCCGCGTTGGGCTCATCTTCGAATCCCGTTGGGAAGACGCGAGGCCAGTTCATCGAGAAACGAAAGACCTTGAATCCCATCTCGGCGAGCAAGGCGATGTCCTCTTTGTAGTGATGGTAGAAATCGACACCATCGTGACAGGGATAGAGCTTGTTGGGGTCGAGCTCGGGCGTGATCTCGCGCGGGTGGTGATGGTTGCCGTTAGTGGCCATATCCATGCAACTCGGACCCTTGCCGTCTACGTCCCAGGCTCCCTCGAACTGATTGGCAGCAGTCGCGCCGCCCCAAAGAAAGTCTTTTGGAAAAACACCCATGGTCGTCCTCTTTTCTATAGGAAACGGGCCGTCATCGCGACGGCCCTCACACTTGTTGAATGAAAGCTAGTCGAGGTCAGCACCGTTGGTGGCGATAACCTTCTGGTACCAATCGAAGCTCTTCTTCTTAGAGCGTGCATAGGTACCGTTGCCCTCATTGTCGAGGTCAACATAGATAAAGCCGTACCGTTTGTCCATTTCGCACGTCGACATCGAGACCAGGTCGATGCACCCCCACGGGGTATAGCCCATCACGTCGACACCTTCCTCGATAGCAGCGCCGATGGCCTTAATGTGCTCACGGAAGTAGTCGATGCGATAGTCATCGTCAATCGTGCCGTCTTCGTTGACCTTATCGTAGGCGCCAAGACCGTTCTCGACGATAAAGAGCGGCTTATGGTAGCGGTCCTGCATATCGATCAACGCGTAGGTGAGGCCATCGGGGTCGACCTGCCAACCCCAGTCAGAAATGGGCAGGAAGGGGTTCTTGACGCCGGTAGCAAGGTTTCCTCCGACTTTCTCGCGCTTGTCCGCATCAATGGAGTCAACCATCGACATGTAATAAGAAAACGAGACGAAGTCGACCGGATACTGCTTGAGAATGGCCTCGTCACCCATGCCGAACTCGACGTGGATGCCCTTGCGCTTCCAATAGTTGAGCACATGCTGCGGATACTCGCCAAGTACCTGGACATCGCTATAGAAGTAGTTATCGCGGTTGTCCTTCTGCGCAAGCAGCATGTTTTTGGGATTGCAGTTCTCGGGATAGGTGAGGGTGCGCGTGACCATGCAGCCCATCTGAGCACCGGGAACCATCTCGTGCAGCATCTTGGTGGCAAGGGCGCTCGCCACAAACTGATTGTGCACGCACTGGTAGATAAGCTCCTCGCGCTTATCCTCGGGATAACGCTCGGTGCAAACGCCGATCGTGGTCCAGGGGTGGCGGAACACAGAGTCGATCTCATTGAATGTGAGCCAATAGGTAACGTACTTTCCAAACTCGCGGAAGCAGACTTCGCAGAAGCGCAAGAAGAAGTCGATGACTTCGCGCTTGCCCCAACCATCGTAGTGGTTTGCCAAATAGAGCGGCATCTCGTAGTGGTGAAGCGTCACAAGTGGCTCAATGCCCGCATCCTTCATGGTGCGGAACAGGTCGCGGTAGTAGTCGATGCCGGCCTGGAGCGGCTCTTCCTCTGTACCCGTGGGGAACAGGCGAGTCCACTGGATGGATACGCGCAGCGTCTTGAAGCCCATCTCCTGGAAAAGCGCAATGTCCTCCTTGTAGCGATGAAAGAAGTCGATGCCGTGACGCTTGGGGTACACGTGGATATCGGTCGAAGCCTCGGCCTCCTTGATCTGTTCGTCAGTGATGCCGTGAAGGGCCGCGTAGTCCTTTTTGTCGACCTTGGGCTTATAGGTGGTGCAGTCGGCGACCGAAAGGCCCTTGCCATCCACATCCCAAGCACCCTCGCACTGGTTGGCGGCAGTGGCACCGCCCCACAAAAAGCCTTCTGGGAACACGTAGCTCATAGTTATCTCCTTAGTTAAAAAGAGGGGCACGGCGCTCCCGTGCACCGCGCCCCTCGAAGTTACAGGCATATTATCGGACAGCCGATAGGTGTAGCCATTAGGCCTGAGCAGCCTCTTCCTGCTCCTTCTTGGCCAGCTTGCTGTTGGCGAGGACGAAGGGGATCCAGATAAGGACGCCCACGACGAGCTCGACGACTTGGACCACAACACCCTGCCAGCCATGGCCAACAAAGGCATTAAGCAGGATGGGCACACCAAAGGGCACGTCAACGGTGTTGCAGGGAAGGAAGCCGATAGAGGTGGCGAACATGGCGATGGCGACGCAGATACCGGAACCAAAGGCAAACGGAATCGCGTAGATCGGGTTCAAGACCAGAGGGATACCGAAGACGACGGGCTCGGAGATGCCGCAGATGCCAGGCAGGAAACCGAGCTTGGCGATAGCCTTTTCCTCATCGCGCTTGGAGCACAGGAAAATAGCGATGATGAGGCAGAGGGTCATACCGGCGCCACCGGGAGCAACGAAGCAGTTCCAAAAACCCATGGTGAACGGAGAATCGGGCATGGTGCCAGCGGCAAGGGCGGCGGTGTTGGCGGCGATTGCGGCATTGAACATGGGGTTGCGCACCGGGGAAACAATGAGACCGCCATGGATACCGAGAACCCAGAAGAGCTGGGACACGACAACGATGATGACAACGCCAGCCGGAGTCTTGAAGGCCGCCTCGAGCGGAGCCTGCATAAGGCCGTAGATCCAATCGTTGATATAGGAGCCGGTAAGGGCCTGGAAGCCAAGGCCGAAGATAGCGCTCACGACGAGGACAATAAAGACCGGGATCATAACGTTGAAGGACTGGGAGATACCAGAGGGAACCGAAGGAGGCATCTTGATCTTGATCTGGTCGATCTTAGAGAGCCAGCAGAAAAGCGAACCGAACACAACGGCCGTGATCATGCCGACAAAAAGACCCTGAGCGCCCATCTGAGTGGTAAGAAGACCAGACACCGGAGCCTCGAGAGCCGTGCCGGCACCGTCGACCTTGATAGAGGTGCAAATCATGGAGATGTAGGCCGCCACGGAGACGAGCGCCGTCGGATACTCCGGAGCCTTCTTGGCACGGGCCAGGTAAAGGCCAATCAGGAAGGTGATGGGCACCGTCATGAAGGACATGGTGCAGTAGTTGATAGCGGAAAATGCCGGCTCAAGCCCCGCGAGCGCGGGCACCCATTGTGCAAGCCCCGTCGTGGTGGAAGAGACCAACGTCTTGAGCAGCGTGCCCATAGAACCCACGATAACGAAGGGCATAAACGCGGTAAAGGCATCCTTAATTGCGGAGAGATATACGTTGTCGCCTACTTTTTCTGCGACAACCATCATCACATCTTCGAATTTCTCGGAGAAAGCCATATGATGTACCTGCTTTCGAAAGTTAATGACGTGCTTTCGGATGTAGACCGCTGTCGAGTGCTAGTCGCACAGCGGCGATTTTGGGCTATTGAGCCCTTATGCCTTGGCGACCAGGTCCTCCGCCTGCTTGAGGACCTTGGCGCCATCGCAGCTGCCGTAGGCAACCGGATCGATTACGGCAACGGGAGCTTTGCCGTCAACGACTTTGGTGAGCTTGCGCTGAAGATGGCGGACCTGCGGGCCAAGCAGCAAAACGTCAAAGTTTCCGAGTTCCTCGGCAACCTGGCCTTGCTCGACGGCCCAAATCTTGTAATCATCCTTGCCCTGGGCCTTAGCGGCCTCCTCCATCTTGCTCACAACGAGCGAGGTGCTCATACCAGCACAGCAAGCCAACATGATGTTCATAACGGACTCCTTTCAAAAGCGCTCATCTTGGGCGCCCGATTGACCAAACTCGGTATTTTAGGGTTACTTGCCCTCGTACTTATCGCGATAAAGCTCGATAAAGCGCTCGGCAAAATCACTCGCCATGATGGCCATCGTCAGATGGTCTTCGGCATGGATCAAGATGATGTTGATATCGACGGTATTGCCGTTCGCTTCAGCCTGAGTGAGCTCGAACTGCATCTTGTGGGCAGCGCTCATCTCGGACTGCGCCTCGGCGAGCTGTTTCTCGGCCTCTTCGAAATCGCCATCATGGGCGGCGTCGATTGCCATGAGCGCGGCGGACTTGGCGTTGCCCGCATGCAGGATGATTTGAAGGGCATTTTCATATTTGCTCTCGTCCATCGGTGTCTCCTTCTACTCGTTGTTGTCTGTTTTTCCATACATATTCAAAAGCTTGACGACGGTCTCCCATCGTTGGTTGTCGACAAGCCCCTGGATAGCCTCTTTGCTGGTAAGCATCTTGGCCATACTGCGGTAGAAACGGTCAAGCTTCTTGTCCTTAGCCTTTGAGACTGATACTAGAAAGACCGCCCGCACCGCTTGCCCGTTCCATTCGACCGGCTCGCGCAGCAGTCCAACGCAAACAAACGTCTCGTCCGTCACGGCCTTGACCGAATGGGGCATGGCGACCTGATTGCCAAAACTCGTCTGCGCGAGTTCCTCGCGACGCATGACCAGCTGCTTAAACTCGTCAGGCACGTTACGCATGGCGGCGACCTGCTCGCATAGAATTGAGATGACCTCGTTCTTGTCTGCAGCGACCATATCGGAGACAAAAAGGTCAGCCGAAAAATAAGGTGCAAGGTCACCGGTAACATTTGCACCGGCAAGAATCTCACGAACATCGTGCATATCATCGGCATCGAGAAAGAAGCTCACCTCGCGCACGGGCACCGGAAGCGCTCGATGCAGGGGCACCGTGGTAAAAACGTAATCGATACCCGTCATATCAATACTGTCGACATGGGAGGCATCGCAGGTCACAATCTTGTCCACGAGAGCACCGAACTCTTGGCGGTATCGGTACTCAAGGAGCTTGGCGCTTCCCTGTCCGCTCGCGCACACTACGAGGATATTCTTACGCGGGACCTCGCTCTTCTGGCGCTCAAGCGCCAAGGCGAAGGCGAGTGCGATATAGCCGATCTCGTCATCCGAAAGACGACTACCGTAGTGCTCGGCAAGGATGACCGACGAATCGAGTGCCATCGAATACGCGAGCGCGAATCTCTCCTTGATATCGGCAAGCAGCGGATTATCGATATGCATGCGATATTTGAGACGCACGGCAAGCGGAACGATATGACGCGCGAGGTTCATGCGGAGCTCAAGATCGCCGCGAAAATCAAAGTGATAGGAATCCCAGATGCACTCGAGCATCTCAGTGACCACATCCCAAACCTCGTCGGAAATTACGAGACCTTCATCTGCACCGTCGGAACTAGCATACAGAGATTGCTTTCCCGCAAGGTGAATGGCGATGTAGGCAACCTCCTCCTCTGGGAGCCGAATGTCGAAAGCTTTCTCGATACGCAAAGCCACACAACCGGCCACCGCAAACTCGCGCGCTGTACGCAGCTTCTCAATATGTTCGGCTTCGAGCGGGACGTAGCACTGCTCGCGGATTCGCCAAATGGCGACCGCGATATGAACCAGCAAGTTTTGATAGGCCGCTGAGTTGATTTGGAAGCCTTCCTCGGCAATGACCTCATTCACACAGGTGGCAATCGTGTCGAGGGTCACCTGGTTCTGAGAATCGCTCTCACGATGCTCTGCAAGCTTGTCGAGCGTAATGCTTGCCAAGCAGAGGCGACGCGACATCTCCGAGCCGCTCACGCGAATCCCGTAATGAGGACGCCGTTCAAGCTTGAGATCGAACTTGGCCAGCTGTGCCTCAACCCGCTTGAGATCGCCTGAAATAGCATTGCGGGATACATAGAGGATCTCCGAAAGATCGTCCAGGGTGATCCAGTCGACGCGACTCAACAGGTCGTTCAGCAAGTACTCAACGCGCCCCTCGCTCGTAGAGGGAATTGACTTGAGACCCCCATTGGATGCATCGTCCTTGATCGAGCGGTATGCGTCGCAATCGCTGATATTGAGGGTATAACCCCCGCCACGGTGTTTATGGATATGGGCCTGAGGCTCGAGGACAGCGTTGAGCTTCTTGACATAAGTACGAATCGTGCGATCGCTCACGCCAAACTCTTCGCAAAGACGAGCGGGCGAAACATCGTGATTAGCCTCTATGTAGTCAAGTACTTTTTGAACCTGTGAATCTAACACCAACGTTTCACCTCCCCGTATCTATCCGACAATTAGAAAGATACAAGGTTTATGAAAGGTGTTCCACAATCCCGATTTCCCCAGAAGTCGGAAGTCTCTTGGGTGGAAACGGAAACTGTCTAGCGCATGAACGGGTTGCACATGAGTTCACGCGCCATAGTGGTCGAGGGACCGTGGCCAGTCAAACAAACGGTATCGGGTGGAAGCATGTGGGCGAGCTTGGAGAGCGAGCGCAGAATCGCTGCCTCGTCGCCACCGGCAAGATCGGTGCGGCCGTGGCTGCCCGGGAATAGGGTGTCGCCCACAAAGGCAATGTTCCTCTGCTCAGTGGCGGCGAACAGAACGATGCCGCCCGGTGTGTGCCCGGGCACCTCAATTACCTGCAGGCAAATGTCGCCCAGCTCAATGGTGTCGCCCTCGGCAAGCAGCCGCGTCGGCTCACCTGGATCGGGCGTCTCGATGCCCCACATCGCTCGCTGCTCCTCGATATTCGCATGCGGCACTGCTGCGTCCTTGCCACACAGCTCGTACAGGGCGTCGGCGCCAACGGCGGCCCGAACTCCAGCGACACCGCCAACATGGTCGGCGTGACCGTGCGTGCAAACGGCGCCGAGCACCTGCACATCGGGGTGTTCGGCTCGAATATGCTCCACCAAGCGCTCGCCTTCCCATGCGGGATCGATAATCACGCACTCATTGTCCGTAATAACAGCATAGCTATTGGTCTGAATGGGACCGTTTACGAGCGTCTCGATCTCGACCGATCCCTTGGGAGTTAAATCCAAGGACGCAGCGCCCATGTCCCTCTCCTCTCTATAGAACTCGAGGCATCAAACGATGCCTCGAGTGTAGCGAATATCGATAATGTGGCACGTTCGTCGCGACTAAACGCGGCGCTTGAGCTGCGCTCCACCCTCGCCGGGCATCAGGCGGCGAGCATCGTAGACCGAATCGACGCTGCTGATGGAAGCCAGCAGCGGATCCAGACCACTCGCGTCCGAGATCTCGACCATAAAGCGCAGGGTTGCAATTCCCTCACGGTTGGTCGACGTGGCAGCGGAAAGAATATTGCCACCCGCATCTCCGATGGCGATAGTCACATCCTTGAGCAGGCCCATGCGGTCCAGGCACTCGACCACAATCTCGACCTGGAAGAGGGTGTCGGCAGCGCCGTCCCACTCGACGTCAATCATGCGCTCGGGGTGTTCCATGAGGCCCTTGACGTTGGGGCAGTTGGCCCGGTGCACCGAGACGCCGCGTCCACGCGTGATAAAGCCTACGATGTCGTCACCCGTCACAGGGTTGCAACAATGTGCCAGACGAACCAGCAGGCCGCTGTTGCTCTCGCCCTTGACGATAATGCCGTTGCTGGCGTTCTTGCCACGCTTCTGCGGCTTGCGATTAGAGCCACGAGCCGGCTGCTTAACAACTTCGGCGATTGCCGCGGCCTTGGTGAGCTGCTCCTCGGGCTTGGGATCTAAGATCTGCTCGACCTTGTTGGCCACAGCGCGCGGGGCAACCTTGCCGGCACCAACTGCCGCGAACAGGTCCTCGAGCTGTTTGTAGTTAAACTGCTCCGCAACGGCATTGAGCGCGCGCGTCGAGCGCGGCGTGGAAATACCGTACCCGCGCTTGCGAAGATCCTTGGCCAGAATATCGCGACCGGCGGCGGCGTCATCGTCCTTGGTCGCAGCAGCAAAGTAGCGACGAATCTTGGACTTGGCCGAAGGGGTCTTGACGATCTTGAGCCAATCACGCGACGGCTTGGAACTCTTGTTGGTCAGGATTTCAACGCGGTCGCCCGTCTTGATCTCGTGCGTGAGCGGGGCCACCGCACCGTTGATCTTAGCGCCGACGCAGTGGTTTCCCACCTCGGTGTGAACGGCGTAGGCAAAGTCGAGTGGCGTGGAGCCGGCACGAAGCGCCATGACCTCGCCCTTGGGCGTAAAGACGAAGATCTCCTGATCGAAGAGGTCGACTTTCAGCGAATGCAGGTATTCCTTAGCGTCGGTGATCTCATCAGACGCAGCCCAATCGAGCGAATGTTTGAGCCAGTTAATCTGGTCGTCCAGACGCTGGGCATCATTGGTCTTAGACGCAGACGATCCGCCCGATTTCTTATACAGCCAGTGGGCGGCAATGCCGTACTCGGCCTGCTCGTGCATCTCGTAGGTACGAATCTGAATCTCGAGCGGACGAGCCGTGGGGCCGATAACCGTCGTGTGGAGCGACTGGTAGTTATTGACCTTGGGGATGGCGATATAGTCTTTGAAGCGACCGGGCATGGGGTGCCACAGCGTATGCACCGCACCGAGCGTGGAGTAGCAATCGCGCACCGAATGCGTGATGACGCGCAGTGCCACCAGGTCGTAGATCTCGGAAAATTCCTTGCCCTTGCGCTTCATCTTTTGGTAGATGGACCAATAGTGCTTGGAACGGCCGTTGATCTGGAAGTCCTCCAGGCCAATGCGGTTGAGCTCGTCGGTGAGTGTCTTGATGGTCTCGGCCAGATAGCGCTCACGGACCTCGCGCGACTCCGCCACCATGCGTGCGATGCGCTGGTAGGCGTCGGGTTCAAGGTAGAAGAAGGACAGGTCCTCGAGTTCCCATTTAATGGAGCTCATGCCCAGACGGTCGGCCAGGGGCGCATACACGTCCATGGTCTCGCGGGCCTTAAACAGGCGACGGTCCTCACGCAGGGCCGCAAGGGTGCGCATGTTGTGCAGACGGTCGGCAAGCTTAACGATGATGACGCGGATGTCCTTGGACATGGCGAGGAACATCTTTCGCAGCGTGAGCGCCTGTTTCTCGTCCATGCTGTCGACTTCGATGTTGGTGAGCTTGGTCACGCCATCGACGAGCTCGGCCACCGTATCGCCAAACAGGCCGGAAACATCGGCAAGCGAGGTCTCGGTGTCCTCGACGGTATCGTGCAGCAGCGCGGCGCACACCACATCGCAGTCCATCTTGAGATCGGCCAAAATGATGGCCACCTCGACGGGATGGTTGATGTACATCTCACCCGAGCGGCGCTTTTGGTTGCAGTGCTTCTCGGCAGCAAAGCAATAGGCCTGCTCCACCTTAGAAAAGTCGTCCTCATTCATATATTTGAGGCACAGGCGCTCCAGCTTGTCGTAGCTGTCCGCCATAATCTCGGGCGGCAGCTCATCGGCATGCTTATAGTGCTCCATCTCCGAGAACGGCTGGAGGGCGGAATCATGGGCGGTACGGGCTGCGGCATCCATCGAGGTCCCCTTCCCCTAGGCCCGCGGTACGATCGGGCGGTTAACTTTGGCTAGCATATCAGAAGCGCACGAATCGAGCGCCCAACTCCGGAAAGCCGAGAACTCCATGCGCGAACGCAAACCCTCCAAATAGCGAATTGACCTGCTCAATTGCACACGGCCGGGGTTTTCGGCCATCGCGATGCGACGGGTGTCGTCAAACCCCGAAACGCGACAGAAGCCAAGCTCTTCGAAGATTCCCAGGCCACTTTCCACCGAGCGCTCGTCGACCGGCGTGCGAGCATCGATGGCAAGGCACATCTGCGCGATGTCGATATCGCTCGCGCTAAAGGAATCGTCCCCGGTCTTGCCGCGGTTGGAGCGCCACATGGTTTGCAGCGCGCGATAGAGCGTGACGAGCTCGTCGCGCTCAGGCGCATAGCAGTCGAGTAGGCGCTCGTTAATGCGGGCGTCGCGCGACGAATAGAGCAGGTGAATCACGGCGGGCTGTCCATCGCGACCGGCGCGGCCACTCATCTGGTTAAACTCAATCGCGCCAAACGGCATGTGATAGAGCACGACATGGCGAATATCGGGAAGGTTGACGCCCTCGCCAAAGGCCGAAGTCGAGACGATGCAACTGAGGCTGCCATCTCGAAACGCCTCTTCGACGCGGCGGCGATCGGAGCGCGCAAGCCCGGCGTTATAGAACGCGATATGGGTCGCACAGTCTGGTACGCGCTTGCGCAACGTCTTGGCAAGCGCCACGGACTGGTCGCGCGAGTTGACGTAAATGACGGTCTTCTCCCCCGTCGCCACAATCGACACCAGGCGATTTTCGCGGCTCGCAAGGTCGCGATCGTCCTCGAGCTGCAGGTTCTCGCGAACGGTCTCGTCAACCACCGTGCTGGTAATCGGCAATACGCGAGCGAGCTCTGCCACGACCGGAGCCGTCGCGGTGGCAGTCGTGGCCAGAACGACCGGATCGCCCAGGGCCTTGAGGATATCGGGCATGTCGAGGTATGCGCTTCGGTCGCCGCCCTTGGCAAGACCGGCATGATGTGCCTCATCGATAACGACAAACCCGATACGACCCGAGCGAGCAAAGCGGTCGCGGTGAATAGACAGGAACTCAGGCGTCGTGAGCACGATGCCGGTGCGGCCCGAAGCCAAGCCGGCAAACACGTCATCGCGCGCCGCCTCCACGGTCTCGCCGGTCAGCACGCCTACGCCAATGCCGAGCGCAGCCATCGTCGACGAGAGGTGATAGGCCTGGTCGGCAACGAGCGCACGCAGCGGATAGACAAAGATACTCGCACGCCCGCGAAGGACCGCCTCGCGCGCGGCGTGCACATGGAAGATAAGAGACTTTCCGCGCCCCGTTCCCATAACGGCCAGAACACTTTGGTGATCGGCCAGGGCATCGAGCGCTTCGACCTGCGCGCGGTGCGGCTGGTTCGATCCGATAAAGCTGTGAATGAGCGAGCGCGTGAGCTCGGTATAGGAAAGCTGGGCGAGCGTTTGGCGCTTGCGGGACTCCAGACGAAGACCGGCGTCCGCAGGCTCCACGCCGCGGCGAAGCTCACATGCCGGGTCGTCAACGCTGGGCGCCGTGGTATCGCGGACCAGAACATCCTTGATCATGAGCTTGGGCTTTACGCGACCTTGCCAATGCTCGGCCACGGCCTCGAACACCAAGTCGACGGCGCTATCACAATTGATGAGCTTATCGATCTGCGGCACGCGGAACATAATGGCCGGCACACTCGCGGCGCCATCGGTCGCCACGAAGCGCATGTGCTCGCCGGTTTTGCCCACCACGGCGCGATCGCACATTGTCACGCCCTCGGCGGCCAGAAGCGGCACCTTGTTGCCCTGGCCAAACGGCTCAAGACGGGAGATCTGCTCGATGGTCTCAATATTCAGCTCGGAGAGGTCAACGGTGGCGGCGACCTCGTCGGTGTCCTCAAAGTCCTCGGCGGGAAGCTCCGATAGCACGGCGGAAAGGCGGCGGCGGAACTCATCGAGCTTGGATGCCTCGATGGTCACGCCCACCGCACCGGCATGTCCGCCGCGACGAATCAGCAGGTCGGAACAGCGCTCGACGGCGTCAAACAGGTTAACTTTGCCCACCGAGCGGCCCGATCCGCGTGCAACGCCGTCCTCGATCGAGAAGAGCAGCGCCGGCACGTGGTAGCGATTGGTCAGGCGGCTCGCCACGATGCCCTTGACGCCCTCGTGCCAGCCCTCGCCACCCACGACGATTGCGCGTCCGCCGTCATAGGTCTTCTCGACCTTTGCCATGGCATCGCGCGTGAGCTCCGCCTCGATCTCACGGCGCTGGCGGTTGATTTCCTCGAGCTCAGCCGCCAGCGCGCTTGCTTCGATGGGATCGCGGGCAAGCAGCAGGTCGAGCGCCAGCTTGGGATCGGCCATGCGACCGGCAGCGTTTAAGCGGGGAATGAGCGAGAACGATAGGCCATCCGCCGTAATGCTCGAAAGGTCCGCCTTGGCGAGCGCGGCAAGCGCGATATAGCCGGGACGAGCGGTTACGCGCATCTGCTGGATGCCCTCGGCAACCAGCGCGCGGTTCTCGGGCGTGAGCGGCATCATGTCGGACACGGTGCCCAGCGCCGCGACCTCGATTAGCGAACGCCAATACGACGGCTTGCCCAAGCGCTCACCCAGGACTTGCACCAGCTTGAGCGCCACACCAGCACCGGCAAGTTCACGCGAGGGTCCCTCATCCTCGAGCTTGGGGTCGGTCAGGGGCACGCCCTGCGGCACCTGGTCGGAGGGCTCGTGATGGTCCGTGACCACCAGATCGATTCCCAGGCTCTCCAGATAGGAAACCTCTTCCTTGGCGGCAATGCCGTTATCGACGGTCACGATCAACTGGGGGCGAGCGAGCTCGTTGACGCGGTCGAGCGCTGCACGCGAAAGACCGTAGCCCTCGTCAAAGCGATGCGGGATAAACGGCGTGACGTTGGCGCCAAACGAACGTAGCGCCTCGGTCAACAGACAAGTCGACGTAATGCCGTCGACGTCAAAATCGCCAAAGACGGCGATGCGCTCGTGGCTGCGAATAGCACGCTCAACACGGTCAGCGACGACCGCCATGCCCGGAATAACGAGCGGATTCGCCCAGTCGCGATCGAGCGAAGGCGTCAAAAACAGCTGGCCTTCCTCGATGGATGTAATGCCGTGCGCAACCATAATGCGCGCCACCAGCCCGGGTATGCCCAGGCCAGCCGAAAGCTCCTTTTCGAGCTCGGGGTTTTGCCGAGCGACCGCCCAGCGATGCGTCGTCTTAAGCGATGACATAGGCGCCCACCCCCGATAGGGGCAGGTCGCCGCGATACCTCTCACGGTTCATAGCGATGAGTCCTCTGTGTATACCCGCTTCGGCAGGCAGATCTGTTGAACGGATTTATTATACCGTGCAGCGCGGACGCACAACGTCCAGCACGCCGCGGTTTCGATAAACGAGGGCGGTAATACCCTCGAAATAATCGAGCGTTTCTAACGCACGGACGCATGCAAGCGTCTAGCATATCCATTCAAAACGGATTCACGAGCAAAGGGAGTCACAAGAGCATATGAAGAAATGGGTTGGACTGGGCAAGTTTCTCGCGGGGCACATGCAGGTCATCGTTCCGATTTGCGTGACGCTCGGCGTGCTCTTTCCCCAGCAGATCGGCGTGCTCAAGCCCATCGTTCCCGCCTTGTTTGCCTTTATGACGTTTCAGGGTGCGCTCAGCAACACCTTTCACCAGGTGGCCGAGGTGTTCCGCCGTCCCCTACATTTGATTTTGGCGTTATTTGTCTCGGCCGTGCTCATCCCCATCGCGGCGCATGCCATGGGCTCACTGTTCTTTGGTTCCAACCCAAACCTTGTCTGCGGCATCGTGCTCGAGTACAGCGTACCCGTGGCAGTCACCGCCTTTATGTGGATCAGCATGTTCGGCGGCAACGGCCCGCTCGCGCTCACCATCATCCTGACGTCCTCGGTCATCTCGCCCGTCACGATTCCGCTCACGCTTAAGCTCCTGCTGGGTGCCACCGTTGCAATCGATGTTACGGGCATGATGCAGAACATGGCCTTTATGATCGCCATCCCCGCCGTGCTCGGCATCGTGATCAACGAGTTCACGCGCGGATGGGGACACGAGAAACTCTCCCCCGCGCTTTCGCCCGCCTGCAAGTTTATGATGATGGGTGTCATCGCCTCCAACTCCACCGCCATGAGCGAGTACGTGCTACACATGAATGCGGTGCGCCTGGAAGTCGCCCTCTTTATTTTGACCTTCGCCATCAGCGGCTTTGTCGTCGGCATTCTGGTCGCCCGCGCGTTGCACCTGCCGTATAGCGAGACGACCACCATGTGCTTTACCTGCGGCATGCGCAATATCTCTTCGGGCGCCGTCATCGCCACGCAGTATTTTCCCGGCGAGGTCGTGTTTCCCGTCATGTGCGGAACGCTGTTTCAGCAGGTGCTCGCCTCGG
Organism: uncultured Collinsella sp.; assembly: GCA_900543505.1. Classification (GTDB taxonomy): domain Bacteria; phylum Actinomycetota; class Coriobacteriia; order Coriobacteriales; family Coriobacteriaceae; genus Collinsella. The sequence goes on from UQSB01000018.1 coordinate 20,658, forward strand.
TTATCGGACATCTCTTTGAGCGACTGACCGGCGAGGAGCGCGCCGCCCAGCGCAAGCGCGTCGAGGCCGGCCGCGACGCCATGGGACGCTAGACTGTCCGCATTACGCGGGTGATAGTCTTGCTATACGAGCGTTTCCAGATGCGCACGCAGGCGCTCTGCATCGATATCGAGCGTGGTCTCGGCATTGACCTGGGCCAAACGATAACCGACAAAGTAGGGCGAAACCACCCAACGCGGCAACACCTTGGCAATGGTCCGGCCGTCCATGTGGTAGAAGAACAAGTTGTACGACTCCGCGCGGCCGCCGTGGTGCTCGTGCAGGATATAGTGCAGGGCCACCTGAATCGCATCGGCAAACAGGTCCGCTTCGGCTTGGTCGCGGGCGTCGTCGCTGGCGGCGATTCCCTGTGGAGCCGAGACGTTAACCTCAAAGAATCCCATAATCGGTTCGGTTGAGATGTTGACCGAGATTCTCCCCTGTTGCCAAACATTGATGCCTTCGAAATTGGCGGAAGCCAGCGAAGCATAGCCGTCTTCCTGCTCCAAGCCCACAATCTGCATGTGTGGATGGACGAGGCTGCCGCCCGAAAGCGGGCCTTTGTTCTTGTACAGGAGCACACTGCGGTACTGTTGGGAATCGAGCATCTGCTGCCAACAGCCCAGGGCAAACCGCATCACATGATGCAGCTCATCCGGTTCATAGGTCGCCAGGTCGGCGTCGTGATTGGCAGACTCGATCAATACGGTCTGACGGGTGGCCCGCAAGGTCTTGAACTTATTCTCGAGCCAGATGCAGTCACCATCGCGCTGGATGACGCTGGCGAGCCCCTCCGTATCACAAAAGGGGCACGCGGTGCCAGGGCGACGATTATCGTCGGGCTTACCGCTCGCCTGCTGAACGTCAAATACCAGTGCCACAGGTTACACCTCCAGCGGCACGATCTTGGTGCCATGCAGCTCGGAGACGCCAAGTGCTGCCGCCACGGCATCGCGGTTGGCCGTGGTAATGCCGCCGCCAGGAAGGATGGTCAGGCGGTCGCCCGCATACTCGACAAGACGCGACAGGTGCTCCAGGTTGTCCTCGATCGGCGTTCCGGCAGCACCACCATGCGTCAGGATGCGCGCGATGCCGCAGTCGGCGAGTGTGTCAATGGCGTCCAGCTGAGCCTCGGGCGAGAGCTGGTCAAAGGCCATGTGGAAGGTGATATCGATGGCCCCGCGCTTGCACTCCTCGGTCGCGCAGCCCGTAGCCATCACGAGGGCGCCGAGGGTGAGCTCGTCGAGCGCCCATCCGCCAGCACAAGGCTTGCAACAGCCAAAGACCAGACCATCGACGCCGGCGCTTACGGCAAGGCCCAGATCCATCTCCATCATGCGCAGCTCGTCCTGGTTGTAATGAAAGTCCCCGCCGCGCGGACGAATCATGCACATCACGCGCGCATCGTGCTCGTGAGCGTAGCTGACCGTAGCGCTGATAACGCCGGCGGAAGGTGTGGTGCCGCCAACGGCAAGGTTGTCGCACAGCTCAATACGACTCGCACCGGCCTTAATGGCCGCCGGCACCCGTTCAAAGTTCTCGGCACAAAACTCGTACAGCATAGATGGCCCCCAGAAGACAGTTCTATTTCCACACGGCATTGTCGCACTTTAGATATCAACCCGCACGACGAAACAAAACCTTGACCAGGAGTGTCCCCAGGTGCCGGCACATAAGGAACGTCCCTAAGTGCCAACTTTCTGTCGCATCCCCAACAGGCCAAAAACGGGAGAATATCCACTCTCATTCTGTAGGCAGTCATTTAAGTCTGTCCCCAATGAGCACCCAATGACTACAGCCAAGGCAACGCCGATGTTTTGGCAACGACAGCGAAAACCCGCCAGAGCGAGCAAGGTGCCTTGAAGCGAAGCGGCATTGACCTTCTGGTCATGCCGCTGAAGCTGAAAGGCAGATTGCCGCTCTGGCGGGTTTGCAGCGTCAATTGGTTACGCGGTTTGGTAAAACCGCGTAACTACCTAGCCACCCAGATAGGCTTTGCGGACGTTGTCGTCGTGCAGCAGCTCTTGGCCGGTGCCAGTCATGGTGATCTTGCCGGTCTCGAGCACGTAGCCGCGTGTGGCGATCGAGAGCGCCATCTGCGCATTCTGCTCGACCAGAAGCACCGTGGTGCCGGCCTTGTGCAGGTCCTCGACAATCTGGAAAATCTGCTCAATCAGAATCGGCGCCAGGCCCATGGAAGGCTCGTCGAGCATGAGCAGCTTGGGGTTGCTCATAAGGGCACGGCCCATGACGAGCATCTGCTGCTCGCCGCCCGAAAGGGTGCCGGCGACCTGGCGGCGGCGCTCCTTCAGGCGCGGGAACTGCTCGTAGACGCGCTCAAGGCCCGGAGCAACCGTGGACTTGGGCTGTGTATAGGCGCCCATCTCCAGGTTCTCCTCAACCGTCATCTGCAAAAAGGCGCGACGGCCCTCGGGAACCTGGGCCAGGCCCTTGCCCACTAACTTGTCGGCAGGCGTATGGGTAATGTCCGCGCCCATAAACTTGATGGAGCCGGTCTTGGAACGCAACAGGCCCGAGACGGTTTTAAGCGTTGTAGACTTGCCGGCACCGTTCGCGCCGATCAAGGCCACGATCTCGCCCTCGTTGACGTTAAAGGAGATGTCCTTGATGGCGTGGATGGCGCCGTACCAGACGTTGATGTTGTAGACGGAAAGCATCGGCTCTGCCATTTAGTTCTCCCCCTTATCCTGCTTGCCCAGATATGCCTCAATAACGGCGTCGTTGTTCTGGATCTCCTCGGCCGTGCCCTTGGCGATGACCTTACCAAAGTTGAGCACGCAGATGCCCTCGCAGATGTTCATGACGAGCGACATGTCGTGCTCGATGAGCATGATGGCAATGCCAAAGGTGTCGCGAATCTTAACGATGTTCGCCATGAGCTCTGCGGTCTCGGACGGGTTCATGCCGGCGGCAGGCTCGTCGAGCAGCAGCAGCTTGGGGTTGGTGGCAAGCGCACGGACGATCTCCAGACGACGTTGGGCGCCGTAAGGCAGCGAGCCGGCCTGCTCGTTTGCCAGATGCTCCATATCAAAGATGGAGAGCAGTTCCATGGCGCGCTCATGGGCGGCCTTCTCGTGCTTCCAGTACGTCGGCAGACGCAGCACGCCCTCAAAACCGGAGTAGCGCTCCTGGTTGTGCAGGCCGACCTTTACGTTATCCTCCACCGTCATGGTGTTAAACAGGCGAATGTTTTGGAAGGTACGGGCAATGCCCATACGGTTGACCTGGTAGACGGACTTGCCCGAGGTATCCTCGCCGTCGAGCAGGATGGTGCCGTGTGTAGGCTGGTATACCTTGGTGAGCAGGTTGAAGACCGTGGTCTTACCGGCGCCGTTGGGGCCGATCAGACCGGCGATCTCGGTCTTGCCGATGGTCAGGCTAAAGTCGTCGACTGCCTTAAGGCCGCCAAACTCAATGCCCAGGTGGATGCACTCGAGCGCCGGGCGCAGGCCCAGGTCGCGATCGGGAACAATGGCGCCAGAAGGATACGGGACCATCTTGCCCTTGTTGAACTCAAACTTACTGGACATCGGCTGCCACCTCCTTCTTGGGAGCAAAGCGATCCTTAACGCGTGCGAAGAACGCCTTGAGCTGCGGGTTGTTGGTAAAGATCATGACCAGAATCAGCACGATGGCGTAGATGAGCATGCGGTAGTCCGAGAACTGACGGAGCAGCTCGGGAAGCACCGTGAGCAACGCCGCCGCGATGACGGAGCCGCGCATATTGCCCAGACCGCCCAGGACCACGAACACCAAGATGAGGATGGACGTGTTGAAGTCGAACTTGGTGGCGGAGAGCTGCGAGAAGTTACCGCCGAAGAGGGCTCCGGCAGCACCGGCGAGGGCGGCGGAAACCACGAAGGCGATCATGCGGTACTCGGTGACGGAGATGCCCACGGACTCGGCAGCGATCTTGTTGTCGCGCACTGCCATGATGGCACGACCGGTACGGCTGCGAACCAGGTTGAGCACAATCACGAGCGCCACCATAACCAGGATGGCGCCGGCAAGGAAAGTCGAATAGGTCGACACGCCCGATGCGCCCTGCGCGCCCTTGATGATGGCGGTGCCGTCCTCGAGCAGGTGCAGGTCGTCGATCGTGGAGTTACCCGTGATGTTAAAGATCACATGCAGGCCGCGGGAGTCGACGCCCACAATGAGGCAGGTGACGATCTCTTTGATGATCTCGCCAAAAGCCAGGGTCACGATGGCCAGATAGTCGCCGCTCAGGCGCAGGACCGGGATGCCGATCAAGAAGCCCAGGATGGCGGCAGCGATGGCGCCGACCACGATACTGATGATAAGGCGCATCGGATCGGAGGGAACGGCGCTCTCCAGCGCGACGGCGGTAACGATGCCCGTATAGGCGCCGACACTCATAAAGCCCGCGTGGCCCAGCGACAAGTCGCCCGCGATGCCGACAACGAGGTTGAGCGAGATGGCCATAACGATGTAGGCCGTGATGGGAACCAGCTGACCGGCGATCATGCGCGGGATCATATGGTTGGACTGCATAAAGAACACGATGGCGAATGCCACGATGCACATGGCGTACGTGACAAAGTCGTGACGCGTCTGCTTGTCTTTAAGGAACTTCATAACGCTCACCTACACCTTCTCGGGGACGTACTTGCCCAAGAGGCCGGCAGGCTTGACGAGCAGGACGATGATCAAAACACCAAAGACGATGGAGTTGGCAAGGCTCGTGGAAATATAAGCCTGTGCCATCGCCTCGATGATGCCGATGAGAATGCCACCGACAAAGGCGCCGGGGATGGAGCCGATGCCACCGAAGACGGCTGCATCGAAGGCCTTGATGCCAGGCATGGCACCCGTCGTGGGCTGCAGCACCGGCGAGTAGGAGCACAGGAGCACGCCGGCGATGGCGGCAAGCGCAGAGCCGATGGCAAACGTCATCGAGATGGTGCGGTTGACGTTGATGCCCATGAGCTGAGCGGCGGCCTTGTCCTCGGACACGGCGCGCATGGCTTTGCCCATCTTGGTCTTACCTGTAAAGAACATCAGACCGGCCATGATAACCAGGCAGGCGACGATGGTGACGAGCGAGACGGCGCTTACGTTGAACTTGGCCAAGAACTCCGGCACCTGGAAGGTGACGAGCGAAGTGAAGTTCTTGGGCGTGGCGCCCCACAGAAGCTGCGCGGCGTTCTGCAGGAAGTAAGACACGCCGATGGCCGTGATCAGAACGGCCAGAGGGCCCGCCTGGCGCAGCGGCTTGTATGCCAGACCCTCGATGAGAACACCGAGAACCGTGCAGACCACACAAGAGAGAACTACAGATGCCCAGCCCGGGAGGCCGAGATACGATGTGGCGCAGAACGAGACATAGGCACCGACCATGATGACGTCGCCGTGAGCGAAGTTGAGCATCTTGGCGATACCGTAGACCATGGTGTAGCCCAACGCGATGATGGCGTAGACGCTGCCCATGGACAGGCCGTTGACCAGGTATTGGATAAAGACCGTCATGTTCCACATCCCCCTTTCGAATAGGTTTCCAGTTGATGTATGAAACAGGGACGTTACGTTGTCCCTAGATACCAAGCAAGCAGGGAAGGCCAAAACCTCCCCTGCTTGGGATCAAAACCGCTCTATGTAAGGCGGCCTATTAGGCCTGTACGTACTTGCCGTCGGTAATGACGTACGCCGTCGGGTCCTTCTGGACCTGACCCTTGTCGTTCCAGGAGAGCTTGCCAGTCAGGCCGTCAACAGTAATCTTGAGCATAGCCTCGGGAAGCTTCTCGGCAACCTCGGTGGGGTCGGCGTCGACGCCCAGGCCGGCCTCCTTGAGAGCCTCGACCACAGCATGCACGCCGTCGTAGGCGTCGGCGGCAAACTGGTCGGGGGTATCGCCGTACTTATCCTTGTAAGCGTTGACGAAGTCGGCGTTCTTCTCGTCGTCGGCGGAGAACGGGGTCATGAGCAGCAGACCCTCGGCAAGAGAGGTGTCGAAGCCCTCAACGCCCAGAATGCCGTCCATGCCGTCGCAGCCCATCATCTTGACGTCGTAGCCCATGTCCTTGGCGTTCTTGAGCAGGACGGACGCCGGCGTGTAGTAGATCGGCGCAAAGATCATGGTGGCGCCTGCCTGCTTGGCCTTGGTCAGCTGGTTGGTAAAGCTCGTGGCGGAGTCGTCCTTAAAGGTCTCCTCGTCGACAATCTCAAGCTTAGACTTAGCGGCCTGGGCCTTAAAGGAATCTGCGATGCCCGAAGAATAGGCATCGCCGGAGTTATAGAACAGCACGAACTTCTCGTTCGCATACTTCTCTGCCAGGAACTTGGCAGCGTTGACACCTTGGTTGGGGTCGGTAAAGCAAACCTGGAAGACGCAATCCTTGCCCTTGGTAACGTCCTCGGAGGACGCGGACGGGGTGATCATGAACGTCTCGGGGTCGTTGCCGCACTCGGCGGCAACGGCGACCGACGCACCCGTGGTGGTCGGACCGACGAGGGCCTGCATGCCCCAGTCGAGCAGGGTGTTGAAGGCGTTGACGGCCTTCTCGCCGTCAGCCTGGTCGTCCTCGGCCTTGCTGACAAGCGGAAGCTCCTTGGTCGAGAAATCCTTGCAGCCAAGCTCGACAGCCTGTGTAACGGACTTGCCGTAGGACGCGTTGGCGCCGGTCAGCGGGCCGATGGTGCCGATCTTAAACGAAGCGTCGCCCGACGCGGAACCGCTGTCGCCGCCGTTGGAGGAACAGCCAGCTAGAATGGACATCGCCCCCAGACCTGCTGCGCTCGCGATAACGCTCCTGCGATTCATAACAGGGTTCAATGACTTACCGGTGAGGCTCGACATGCGGCTCTCCTCTCAAATCTCGTCGGGTTTTGGTTGCCCGACAGGCCATCCTTCGCCGTGTTCGGCGTTCGCAAAATAGTAGACGCTTTAGTTAGGAAAAGTGGCGATTATTTCAACTTTTCTTTGGATTTGTTCTTTTATCCATATTTCTGCGTATTTCTATTATTTTATGCAGTAATGCCACTTTATTGTGTAAAAGTAATGTTTCCATTCTGTTACAGGCGTCCCCGCCCTGAATAAACATGGTGTCCCCCCTTTTTTTCGCTGACCGCGACGCGTCCGTCTTGCGGTACAGGGCAAACCTTATGGCGCAAACGTTGACAGTTTGTTACGGGAGTTCGTTTGTAGCGAGCGTGTTTCCAATATTTCCGCAGCGTTTCGGGGGTAGCGTTTTGCACAGCTCCGGCTGCCTGGCAAGCACGCGCCCGCACTTCACGCTAGAATGCACTCAACCTATAAGCAGTTAATCCATCCACAAGATGCACGAAGGAGCTATCTATGAGCGAACCCCTGCGCACCGTGAACGTCGGTCTGATCGGTCTGGGAACCGTCGGCGGCGGCGTGGCCCGTCTGATCAAGAGCCACCACGATGAGTACCTGGCAGCCTACGGCATCGACCTTAAGCTGACCCGCGCCTGCGCGCTTGCTTGGGAGCAGGCCGAGGCGGCAGGCATTGAGCGCGAGGCCTTTACGAGTGACTGGCACGATGTCGTCACCGACCCCGCCGTCGACATCGTCGTCGAGCTGATCGGCGGCGAGCATCCCGCGACCGAGATCTTCACCACTGCCTTTGAGCACGGCAAGCATGTCGTCTCCGCCAACAAGGCTCTGCTGGGCCGCCATGTCGAGACGCTTGCCGAGAAGGCGCGTGCGTGCGGCGTGCAGATTAAGTGCGAGGCCAGCTGCGGTGGCGGCATCCCCATTGTCAGCACGCTTGAGCACGACCTGGTGGGCAACAAGATCCTGACCATCGCCGGCATCCTCAACGGTACCACCAACTATATCCTGTCGCGCATGGACGCCGAGGGCGCCGATTACGCGGACGTGCTCGCCGACGCCCAGGCCAAGGGCTATGCCGAGGCCGACCCGTCCGCCGACGTCGACGGCTTCGATGCCGCCAGCAAGACGGCAATCCTCGCCTCCATCGGCTTTGGTACCCGTGTGACCACCGACGATGTCTACCAGCAGGGCATCCGCACCATCGGCGCCGAGGACATCGCCCAGGCCCGCGAGCTCGGCTACACCATTAAGCTGCTGGGCATCGCCCGCAACACCGACGCCGGCGTCGACGTCCGCGTGCATCCCACGCTGATTCCCGCCGATCACATGCTTGCCAAGGTCAACGGCGCCATGAACGCCGTCTACGTGGTAGGCGACGCCGTGGGCGAGACCATGTTCTACGGTGCCGGCGCAGGCTCCTTCCCCACCGCGAGCGCCGTCGTGGGCGATACCCTGTCGCTCTCCGAGCAGATCAGCCGCGGCGTGGCTCCGCTGCCCGAGATTGAGCCCTACGGTCACAACCTCGCCTTTAAGCCCATGGACGAGCTCCAGACCAAGTACTACGTGCGCCTGAAGGTCGCCGACCGCGTGGGCGCCCTGTCCGAGACGGTCGACATCTTTGCCAAGCACAACATCTCGATCTCGCTCATCAACCAGGTCGAGGACGGCAAGTCGGGCGTCAGCGATGCCTGCTCGGTTATCTTCCTGACGCACCGCGCGCTCGAGAAGGACGTCCAGGCTGCCGCCGCCGAGCTTGCCAGCGTCGACTGCGTGGCCGAGGTCGCCAACGTCCTGCGCATCGAGGACGTCGAGGTTTGGACCGAAGGCGTCATGGCGAACTAGCCCAACGCTCGCCTAGCAATACGCGCCTTGAGGGCTCCCGTCCGATGTGGGATGGGAGCCCTTTTGTCACCTGCCCTAAGCACAACGGCAAAGCACATTTGCGCGAGCCGCTCATCGGTAACGCGGGCTACCGTTCACCGATATGCAAACGCGGCCGATTCCGACTACCGCTACGCTGTGCTGCGAATGTCCGCCCGCGATGAGAGGAAGCACCATGTTGCTCGAGGGCAAGAAAGCAATCATCACCGGAGGCACACGCGGTATCGGCTATGCCATCGCCTGCCGTTTTATCGAGGAAGGCGCTGCCGTCACCGTCTTTGGCTCGCGCCAGGAGACTGCCGACACGGCCGTTGAGAAGCTGACAGCCGCCTATCCCGACGCCAAGGTCTGGGGTCGCTCCTGCGATCTCACCTCGCTCGAAGCCGTGACCGAGGCCTTTACCCAGGCTGCCGCTGACATGGGCGGCTTGGACACGGTCGTCAACAATGCCGGCATCTCCCAGCGCTCGCCGCTCCTTAACTACACGGCCGAGGAGTTCGCAAAGGTCATGGACCTTAACGTCGTCGCCGTCTTTAATGGCCACCAGGCTGCCGCCAAGATCATGACCGAGGCCGGCCACGGCGGCACCATCACTACCACAAGCTCGATGGTCGCCAAGTACGGCCAGCCCTCCGGCGTCGGTTACCCCACGTCCAAGTTTGCCGTCAACGGTATGGTCCAGTCGCTCTCGCGCGAGCTCGCCCCCATGGGCATCCGCGTCAACGCCGTCGCCCCCGGCGTGACTAAGACCGACATGGTCGCCAACCTGCCCGAAGAGGTCATCAAGCCCATCATCGCCACCATTCCGCTGGGTCGCATGGGCGAGCCCGAGGATGTCGCCAACGCCTTTGTTTTCCTGGCGAGCGACATGTCCTCCTATGTCACGGGCGCCGTGCTCCCCGTCGACGGAGCCGCCCGCTCCTAAGGAGCCACAAGCTTTGGCTTCAAGCTTCAACATAGCTCAACCAAAAAGGCGCGCCGTCTGAATCAACTGCAGACAGCGCGCCTTCTCCTGTTATGAAAGGGAAACTATGTCCCAGTATTTCGGATCAGAACGGGGCACGGTTTCCCCCAGGACTTCCTTGCAGAAACCGCATCCCACTCTGAGCGCCCATTCCGGGACACAGTTTCCCAACGGCCCCCGTTTCGGAAACCACATCCCGTTCCGAGCCTTCAAAGCGGGACGCGGCTTCCCCGAGAAAGTATCGACTACTTACCGTCGTCGTCTTCGGCTTCTTCGCGCGCATAGAGCTCCAGCATGCGGCGGCGGTATTCGCGCACAGCGAGCTTGGCGCGCTCCAGGCGGCGGCGCTCACGCGGAGTCAGCTCGGACGGGTCGACCTCGTCTCCATAGGTCTTATCGGCAAGCAGGTGCGCCGCGTCCACGATGCGGGCATCGATGTGGCCGCTCGCTGCCTCGGCGGAAAGACGCTCGGCAATCGTATCGAGCGTAGGCAGGCCCTCGAATACGCGACCATGGCCATGCGAGGTCAGCAGCTCGTGCTCGCGCGCGAGCAAGCTCGCTAGGTCGTGGTGGGCGCGCAAGATGTCGAGCGCATCGGATGGATGCTCGGCAACCTCTGCCACGGCGGCGACCGGTGCGGCATCCACCACGCGGTAGAAGAGCTGCGCGAGCAATGGCATCAAGAACACCGTGATGGCACCGGCGGCAACCATGACCGACGCAATATCTTGCGACAGCGCGCCCGCGTTGACGGCAACGCTCGTAACGGCAACGATGATCGGCAGCGCCGTGGTGCAGTACAGGGCCACGGTAATGCGACCATACGCCGACACATCGCGCGTCGCAGGACAAATGCTCATGGAAATAAGAATGGGCACGGCACGAATAATCAACAACGCCACGATAAAGCCCACGAGCAGACCCGGGCGCGACGCCACGGCCGTCAGATCGATCTTTGCGCCCGATACGGTAAAGAACACCGGAATCAAAAAACCGTAGGCCAGACCGTCGAGCTTGGTCTCGAGCGTATGGTTGCCCTCGGGGATGATATAGCGCAGGACAAAGCCGGCGGCAAAAGAACCCAACACGATGTCGAGATCAAAGACAGCCGAGAATGCCACGAGCGTGACCAGGATGAGCACCGTCAGGCGCACGAAGGTCTGCGACGTGGTATCGGCGCGCTCCTCAACAAATGCAAAGAAGCGGCTGCCGACGCGCTTGGAGCGGCTCGGGACCACGGCCAGCAACACGCAAACCACCGCAAACAAGCCAAGGATAACGAGCGTTTGGATGCCAGTGCGGGCAGACAACAGCACCGACATGGCGAGCACGGGACCGAGCTCGCCCCAAGTGCCATACGCGAGAATCGAGTCGCCCACGCGCGTGCCGGTGAGCGAGCGCTCACGCATGATGGGCACAAGCGTACCGAGCGCCGTCGAAGTGAGGGCAAGCGTCACGGCGATACCGTCGAAATGACTGACTGAGAACCACGGGGTAAAGCGCACGGCAAGCCAGGCGATACCAAACGTGACGACCCACGTCGCCAAGCCGTAGCGCCCCTCGACGCCCGTGATGCTCTTGGGGTCGATCTCAAAGCCGGCAAGCAGGAACAAAAAGGCCAGGCCCAGCTCGGACACAAGCGAGACCTCAGCATCTACATGGATGACGCCGAGCATATGGGGTCCCAGTACCGCGCCGAGCACGAGCAAAAAGACCGTCTCGGGAACGGGTTTTCCGGGAATCGCCGAGGCGATAAAAGGACTCGCAAAGGCCACGAGTGCGATGATGGCGAGCGAAACGAATGCCATGTGATGCCTTTCTCTTGTTTGCGCTTCACTGTAGCACCCTCGCCGTCCTCAACGCGCCGCGAGCTGTCGTATCATAGTGAGGTTTACAAACATGTGGCTCAAGGCGACCGCAGGGCAGACCCCGCAAACCGACCGCTGCCGCATACCGTACCGTACGCCCAACCGATCAGGAAGGCAGGAACCAATGGTCTCTCGTATCTACGTGGAGAAGAAACCCGGGTTCGACGTCGAGGCTCAGCAGCTCAAGGGCGAGCTGACCGAAATTCTCGGCATCAAGGGCATCGAGGCCCTGAGGATTATCAACCGCTACGACGTCGAGGGCATCGACAAGGAGCTTTTCCGGTCCTGCGTGCCGACCGTCTTTAGCGAGCCCCAGGTCGATGTGACCTACGACGAGCTCCCCGCAAGCGATGGCGCCGTCTTTGCCGTCGAATTCCTGCCTGGCCAGTTTGACCAGCGCGCCGACTCCGCCAGCGAGTGCGTGCAGCTCATCAGCCAGGGCGAGCGCCCCGCCGTGCGCTCCGCCAAGGTCTATATGATCTCGGGCGCTCTGGACGAGGCCGCCATTGATGCCATCAAGCACTACGTGGTGAACCCCGTCGAGGCGCGCATCGCCTCGCTCGACCTGCCCGAGACGCTGTACATGGAGACCCCCGAGCCCCAGCCCGTCGAGGTGCTCGACGGTTTCCGCGAGCTCGACGAAGCCGGCCTTGCCGCCTTTATTTCCGAGCGCGGCCTTGCCATGGACGAGGCGGACATCGCCTTCTGCCAGCAGTACTTCCGCGATGAGGATCGCGACCCCACCATCACCGAGATCCGCGTGATCGACACCTACTGGTCCGATCACTGCCGCCACACCACCTTCGGCACCGTCCTGGACGACGTGACGATCGACGACGCCGTGGTGCAGCAGGCCTTCGACCGCTACATGGAGATGCGCCACGAACTCGGTCGCGACACCAAGCCCGTCTGCCTCATGGACATGGGCACCATCGGCGCCAAGTACCTCAAGAAGACCGGCGTCATGACCGATGTCGACGAGTCCGAGGAGATCAACGCCTGCACCGTCAAGGTGAAGGTCGATGTCGACGGCGAGGACCAGGACTGGCTGTTCCTCTTTAAGAACGAGACCCACAACCACCCGACCGAGATCGAGCCCTTCGGCGGTGCCGCCACCTGCGTGGGCGGTGCCATCCGCGACCCGCTGTCGGGCCGCAGCTACGTCTACCAGGCGATGCGCGTGACGGGAGCCGGGAATATCTACCTGCCGGTTTCCGAGACCCTTCCGGGCAAACTGCCCCAAAGCGTCATTTCGAAGAAGGCCGCGGCCGGCTATTCGAGCTATGGCAACCAGATCGGCCTGGCGACGACCCATGTGCGGGAGATTTACCACGACGACTACGTGGCCAAGCGCCTCGAGGTGGGAGCCGTGGTGGGCGCCGTGAAGGCTGCGAACGTGCGCCGCGAGCGTCCCGCTCCCGGCGACAGGATCATCATGTTCGGCGGCCGCACGGGCCGCGACGGCATCGGCGGAGCCACGGGTTCGTCGAAGGAGCACAACGTGAAGTCGCTCGAAACGTGCGGCAGCGAGGTGCAGAAGGGCAACGCCCCCGAAGAGCGCAAACTCGAACGGCTGTTCCGCCGTCCGGAGGTGACGCGCCTCGTCAAAAAATCGAATGATTTCGGCGCCGGCGGCGTCAGCGTCGCCATCGGCGAGCTGGCCGACGGACTGGACATCTACCTCGACCGCGTGAAGACCAAATACAGCGGACTGAATTCCACGGAGCTGGCTATCAGCGAGTCGCAGGAGCGTATGTCGGTGGTCATCGAGGCCAAGGACATGGAGGAGTTCATGGGTTACTGCCGCGAGGAGAATATCGAGGCGGTGCACGTGGCCGACGTGACGGACACGGCGCGGATGCGGATGTTCAACGGCGACCGCAAGGTCGTGGACCTCAGCCGCGAATTCATCGACAGCGCCGGAGCGAAACACTATGCCGAGGCCAAGATCGGGGAGGTTGAGAACCGCGATCCTTTCGTCCGCGAAGTGGCGGGGGAGAGCCTTGCCGAGCGGTTTGTGAATAATTTGAAAGACAATAACGTCGTCTCGCAGCGGGGACTGATCGAGATGTTCGACTCGACGATCGGCCGTTCCACGGTGCTGATGCCCTTCGGCGGCCGGATGCAGCGCAGCGAGACGCAGGTTTCGGTGCAGAAACTCCCGACCGACGGATATACCGACACGGCCAGCGTCATGGCTTTCGGCTACAACCCTTATGTGGCTTCGTGGAGCCCCTACCACGGTGCGGCTTACGCCGTTGTGGAGGCCGCCGCGAAGGTCGTGGCGGCGGGTGCGCGGTATGACAGGATGCGCTACTCCTATCAGGAGTATTTCGAGCGCATGACCAAGAATCCCGAGTCGTGGGGCAAGCCCCTCAGCGCGCTGCTGGGCGCCCTGAAGATGCAGGTCGAGCTGGGACTGCCCTCGATCGGCGGCAAGGACTCGATGTCGGGAACTTTCCAGCAGATCAACGTGCCGCCGATGCTGATGGCTTTCGGCATCACGACGGTCGATGCGCGGACGGTCATTTCGACCGACCTCAAAGGGGCCGGACACCGTATCTATCTCATTCGCCATACGCCGCTGGAGTGCCGGATGCCCGACACGGCGCAGCTGAAGGAGAACTTTACGTTCGTCAGCTCGCAGATCGAGGCCGGAAAGATTCTCTCGGCGTGGTCCGTCGGCTTCGGCGGTGTGGCCGAAGGATTGGCTAAGATGGCTTTCGGCAACGGCATCGGCGCCGAGGTGACGATGGACGAGGCGAAACTCTACGAATACAGCTACGGCTCGATCCTCGTCGAGTGCGAGGGTACGTTAGAATACCCGTATGCCGAGCAACTGGGCTTCACCGTCGCCGAGGAGGCGTTGACGGTCAACGGCGTGAAGATGCCGCTCGAGGAGCTTTACAAGGCCAATACGGAGAAATTCGCGGCGGTCTATCCGGACAAGGGCCGGAACACCGCGACGGTGATGACCTCCGCACCCGCTCCGAAGACGTTCGTCTATCCGGGCGAGGCGGTGGAGCATCCGCAGGTCTATATTCCGGTGTTCCCCGGCACGAACTGCGACTACGACACCGCCAAGGCGTTCCGCAAGGCGGGCGCCGAGGTCGAGATGAGCGTGCTGTGCAACATCGGCGGCGACGACATCCTGCGTTCGATCGCTGAGATGAAGGAGCATATCCGCCGGGCGCATATCTTCGTGCTGAGCGGCGGCTTCTCGTCGGGCGACGAACCCGACGGAAGTGCGAAGTTCATTGTGAACGTGCTGAACAACAAAGATATCCGCGATGAAATCCACGCGCTGATCGACCGCGGGGGCCTGATCCTGGGCATCTGCAACGGTTTCCAGGCGTTGGTGAAATCGGGACTGCTGCCCTATGGACGCCTGGGCATGGTGACCAAGGATTCGCCGACGCTCTTCCGCAACGACATCAACCGCCACATCTCGCAGATCGTCACGACGCGCGTCGCCACAACCGCGTCGCCGTGGCTCGCGGGCTTCCGGCCGGGCGACCTGCACTCGATCGCCGTCAGCCACGGCGAGGGCAAGTTCGTGGTGAGCGAGGAGCTGGCCAAAGAGCTTTTCGCCAACGGGCAGGTGGCTTTCCAGTACGCCGACGCCGACGGCAATCCGACGGCCGAAGCGCCCTGTAACCCCAACGGTTCGCAATACGCCATCGAGGGCCTCGTTTCGCGCAACGGACAGATTTTGGGCAAGATGGGCCATACGGAGCGTTACGAGACGAACCTTTTCAAGAATATCGCCGGCAACAAGGAGCAGTCGTTGTTCTCGAATGCCGTGAATTATTTCCGCAAAAAATAAAACACGAACGACGATGCAGGGAAAAACTTTCTTTCGGATTTGGACGGCGCTGCTGGCTGCGGCGCTGCTGGCCGGGTGCGGCAGCGAACGGACGGACAACATGCGTCTGCTCTATTGGAACATCCAGAACGGCATGTGGTCCGATCAGGGCAACAACTACGACAATTTCGTCGCCTGGGTTCGGGAATACGACCCCGATGTCTGCGTTTGGTGCGAGGCCCAATCGAACTACAAAACGGGTTCCGCCGAAAAAATGGACCCTGCGGATCGCTACCTGACCGATAATTGGGGCGAACTCGCCGCCCGTTACGGTCACAAATACTGGTACAAGGGCGGCCACCGGGACAACTTCCCGCAGGTCATCACGTCGAAATATCCGATCGAGAACGTCGAACGCATCGTCGGGGCGCAGCCCGACAGCGTCGTCAGCCACGGCTGCGGCTGGGCGCGCATCGAAAAGAACGGCAGGACGGTCCATATCGTGACGCTCCACACGTGGCCGCAGGCGTATGCCTTCGGGGCGGAGGACCGCGAGGCGAGCCGGGCCGAACACGGTGGCGACAAATACCGCCGCATGGAGATCGAGTACATTTGCCGGCACACGATCGAGTCGGTTCCGGGGGCGGAGGATCAGTTGTGGATGATGATGGGCGATTTCAATGCCCGTTCGCGCGTCGACAATGCGGTTTACGACTATCCCGAGGATGACACCCGCCTGCTGGTGCACGACTACATCCTGCAGAACACGCCCTATGCGGACGTTATCGCCGAGCGCTATCCCGGGGAGTTCAAGACCACGATCCACGGACAGGCGCGCATCGATTTCGTCTACTGCACGCGCCCGCTCTGCGACCGGATCACGCATGCCGAGGTGATTACGGACGCTTTCACCGATCCGGTCCGCGATCCGGACGGGCTGGCGAATTTCTGGCACCCTTCGGACCATCGGCCCATCCTGGTCGATTTCAACATGGAATAAAACAATGAATCGATAAACACCAAAAACACAAAAACACCATGAAACAGCTCGAAATGCTCTACGAGGGCAAGGCAAAACAGGTTTTCCGCACCGACGATCCCGACAAGATCATCATCCACT
>UQSB01000019.1 GCA_900543505.1 uncultured Collinsella sp.
CTTTGACGAGCGCGGAGGCCGCGAGGGCGGCCGCGGTGGTGAGCGTCGCGAGGGCGCTCGTGGCAACGGTGGCCGCAGCGGCGCCGGTCGTTCGAATGAGTCGCGCGATCGTCGCGACCCGCGTGCCAGCCGCGATCGTCGCGATGACTGGCGCAACTACGACGATACCCGCGAAGAGCGTCGCGGCGGCTACCGTGGTGGTCGCGGCGGCAACCAAGCCGGTTCCCGTGGAGGCCGCGCCGGCGGTCGCGATAACCGTGGCAGCTATGGTAACAGCCGTGGCGGCAAGCGCGGCGGCAGCTCCCGTCGTCCCGGCGACGGCGGCGGCAAGCGCAAGTAACATACGCGTCGCGCGCTAGAGCGAGGTGAACCAAGGGCCCTGAGCAACTACGCTCGGGGCCCTTTTTGTTTGCCGTATCCGATCGCTAGTTCAAATGTGATTTCCTCGGGAATGCATCTAGAGGATGCCGTGGGCCTGTTTCCTGCCATGCGGCAATGGGTCCCATGGGGTGCACCGTGCATTTTTTGGAGTATTCTGTAGTTCGAGTTGTCTGCATATGATTCGACGTCGCCAACGGTGGTCTTCGGATATCCCTAGCGAGCGTTTTGAGCCAGATTTCGCCGTTTTCCGGAGCAGGGACGCGTTATTCTCGCCATGTCGGGACTTAAAATGATACGGCGCCCTACAGTTTTGCCCACCCGCGGCGGTGCTGGCGCGGTCACGTTGCAGAATACTCCGTTTTTTGCACGGGCCAGGATGGGGTACCTCGGGAGAACACGGCGGTATCCCGTAAATATATACAATCTGTACCGTAATTTATACAAAACGAAGAGGCAGACAGCGTAGGGTGGGTGCATTGGGGTGCTTGGTGCATTAAAACGGGGACCCTACGTGCCGTATACTCTGGCTGGATGTGAAAACGGCTTGACGCGTTGCCAGGCGTAGGGGGAGGGTGTCTAGATGAGCGTATTCGAAATTGTGTTTAGTCCGACGGGTGGAACGCGGAAGGTGTCTGGCCTTGTGGCCGGGGCGCTGGACAAAAAGACCGTTACCGTCGATCTGACCGATAGCGGGCTAGATTTCAGCGCTGTCTCGATGACTGAGGACGACGTGGCCGTAATCTCTGTGCCGGCGTATGCCGGTAGAATCCCGGCTGTGGTGGCTGACCGGTTGGGCATAGTGCGCGGCAACGGGGCTCGGACTGTTTTGGTTTGTGTATACGGAAACCGCGCGTATGAGGACACGCTCGTAGAGCTGGAGGACGTTGCGAAGCGCGCCGGATTTAGGGTAATCGCGGCAGTTGCAGCCATTGCAGAACATTCCATTGCGCGACAGTTTGCTGCCGGTCGTCCGGATGCGCAGGATGCGGCGCAGCTCGCAGAGTTTGCGCAACAAATTCAGCAAAAGCTGTTGGCTGAGGATGCGTCCGAGCCCTCTATCCCCGGCAATCGTCCTTATAAACAAGCTGGAGGTCGCCGTATGGCACCCGAGGCAACAGAGGAATGCGTCTCCTGCGGTGCATGCGCCGCGGCGTGTCCCGTTTGTGCTATCGACAAGGGCGACCCCAAGCGAGCAGCTGACGAGGCGTGCATCTCCTGCATGCGCTGCATCGCCGTATGCCCGCGAGGCGCTCGCAAGCTTGATCCCAACAAGCTATCCGCTGTTTCCCAGATGCTGAGCAAGGTTTGCGTCGTGCGGAAGGAATGCGAGCTCTTCATCTAGCGCATACGAAATTGCTGCAAGGAGCGCCCCTGGGTGCCGGCGGGAAAGGAACGTCCCTAAGTGCCGCCTAAATACCGTTTATCGAAGAAAAAATACCGCTCACCGGTCATAATGGTTGTTCTGGCTTTGGGCTTGTCTACAATAACTCCCGTAAAAAGAAATGCGGAAGGTTACCGAGTCCCTCGGACGTGGGCCTAACCAAAGTCTTTGAACGGGTGTGTCTCTATGGATGCATTCGCTTGATTTTGGTTGGGCTATATTTATGAAGGGACATGCCACCATGGGTTTCTTTTCTCGCCTGATGGGCGGTTCGGATGAGCAGAAGACTGCAGCTTCCGAGTTCGAAATCCTCGCTCCCGTTTCCGGCGAGCTTGTTCATCTAGAAAATACCAATGACCCCGCTTTTAGCAGCCGTGCCGTGGGCGATGGCGTTGCCGTGGTTCCCCAAGAGGGAACGGTGTGCGCTCCTGTTTCCGGCACCGTCGCGGCGCTGTTTCCGACTGAGCACGCGCTGGGCATCATGTCCGACGACAGCTCTGCTCAGGTGATGCTGCATATCGGAATCGACACTGTTAAACTTGAGGGCAAGGGCTTCCATGCGCTTGTTGCTCAGGGTGACCATGTCGATGCGGGCCAGCCCCTCGTCGAGGTCGATTTCGACGCGGTCCGCGCCGCCGGCTTCGATCCCACGGTCTTCGTTATCGTGTGCGAGCGTTCGGAGAACTCGACTCTTCGTGAGCACGCTTCCGGCCCTGTTGCTGTTAAAGAGCCTGTCGTCTGGCTTTCCGAGTAAATTCTTGTGGTGGGTACCGTGGTTATCAAGCGAGTTTTCAACAATAACGTCGCAATGGTCACTTCGGACGATGGCTCCGAGTTCATTGTCATCGGTCGAGGCCTCTGCTTTGGCCGTCATGCCGGCGACGCTATCGATGAAGCATCGGTCGAAAAGACCTATGCGCTGCAGGAGGGCACTTCTCAGGATTCGCGTACGATTGACCGCTTGGCACATCTTTTGGAGTCCATCCCCACCGTTAACCTCGTGATTTCCGAGGACATCGTTCAGATGCTCCGTCGAGAGCTCAATGTTGATGTCAACGACAAGATTCTCATTGCTCTTGCAGACCATATCAGCCTTGCTTTGGAGCGCGAGCGCAAGGGCGTCCCCTGCGAGAATCCGTTGCTGCTCGAGATCCAGCAGTTCTATCGCAAGGAGTATGCGCTTGCGGGCCGTGCGCTGCAGATTATCAAGGAGTATATGGGCATCCAGATGAGCGAAGAAGAGCAGGGTTTTATTACGCTGCATATCGTCAACGCCACCATGCCGCAGCGCTCTGACCGTCTGATTGTTTCGGTCCAGCTTGTTCGCGACGTGCTCGCGATTGTTTCCGAGCACTATGCCACGACCCTTGACGTCACCTCGTTGCCGTACGAGCGTTTCGTTCGCCATTTGCAGTTTTTTGCGCAGCGAGCGCTCGATCCCGCGGCGGGGCAGGTCAATGGCGACGCGCTGTTCCGTATCGATGAAACGGCGTATCCGAGGGCGTTCTCGTGTGCGGAGTCAATTGCCGACCACTTAGCGTCTACCTATAACGTCGTCGTTACCGATGCCGAGAAGAGTTATCTCGCATATCACATTGTTAACCTGCTTGGAGAACCTGGTCTCTAGGCATAACGTGCCCACACATCGATTGATATAAGGCAAGGCTCACGGTCTTGTCCAGGGCACACCTATCTCAATTTGCGGAAAAGGAAGGGGAGTACCGCTATGACCGCAAAAAAGAAGTTCAATTTCAAAGCGCCGTTGGAGGTGTTCGCGAAGTCGATCGTTCAGCCGATGATGTATCTCTCGGTTGCCGGCATCCTGCTCATCGTGGGCATCATTCTGACCAACAAGACCATCTGCGCCGTGATCCCTGTGCTGGGCTCCGGTCCGTTCCAGCTTGTGGGCGCCGTTGTCTATCAGTCGCTGATGTTTATCATCAACAACCTCTCGATTCTGTTCTGCGTGGGCATCGCCGGCGCCATGGCAAAGAAGAACAAGGGCCATGCTTCGCTGATTGCCCTGATGTCGTTCTTCCTGTTCCTGCAGGCTAACAACATCGTGCTCAACGCCACCGGCTCTCTTGCCGAAGCGAGCGGCATGCTCGGTCTTACCGGAACCGGCCAGAGCACCGTTATGGGCATTCAGGTGCTCGATACCGGCGTGTTTGGCGGCATCATTCTTGGTTGCATCACCGGTGCCGTGTTCAACAAGTACTCGAACAAGCAGTTCCCCATTGCCCTTTCGATGTTCTCGGGCGTTCGCTTCCCGTTCCTGATCATGATCTGCATCTCCCTGCTTCTCGGTGTGGCCGCTTGCTATGCTTGGCCTCCCGTGCAGGGCGGTATCGCCTCGCTCGCCGGTATGATCCAGGAGAGTGGCAACATCGGCCTGTTCTTGTACGGCATGCTTAACAAGCTGCTCGTTCCGCTCGGCCTGCACCATCTCATTTACACGCCCTTCCAGTTCTCCGATGTGGGCGGCACCCTTACGCTGGGTGATCAGGTTATCGCCGGCGCCTATCCCATCCGTGTTGCCGAGATGGCGATGACGGGCCAGCCCTTCTCCGATAGCACCTACTTCAACAGCTACACTTTCAACAACCTGTGGCCCTACATCGGTATCGGTCTCGCCTTTATCTTCACCGCCTACAAGCAGAACAAGGACAAGACCAAGGCTGTCATCATCCCGCTGATCATCACTGCCGTGCTCTCCTGTGTCACCGAGCCCATGGACTTCCTCTTTGTCTTTGCCGCTCCCGTGCTCTTTGTCGTTCACTCGGTTCTTTCCGGCATCTTCCTGGTCCTGCTCAAGGTCCTCTCCGTGCCCGCTTCGACTGCAGGCGGCATCATCAACATCGTGGTTTCCAACCTGGTTCTTGGTGTCGATAAGACCAACTGGCCGATGATGCTCGTGCTCGGAGTCGTCAACGCCGCTCTGTACTTCTTCCTCTTCACCTTCCTTATTAAGAAGCTCAACCTTCACACGCCTGGTCGCGAGGAGGAGTCCGAGCTCGCCGAGTCCGTTGCCGAGGGCGAGGCCGCCGCGTCTGTCGCGGTGAAGCAGGGCGCTGTTGCCGCGGCCCCCGCAGAGGGCGTCGATGCAGGTATTGCCGACCTGGTCGCAGGTCTTGGTGGCAAGGACAACATCGAGGAGCTCGAGAACTGCTTTACGCGTCTCCGCGTGAACGTTAAGAACCCGGACCTCATCAATGAGGACCTCATCAACCACGTGCCCAACAGCGGCATCAACCGCAACGGCAATAATATCCAGATCATCTTTGGCATGAAGGTCGCCGAGATGCGCGACAAGGTCGAAAACGCAATTGAGAAGGAGCAGTAAACAATGATCATTACTCTGTGTGGTGGCGGATCCACCTTTACCCCCGGCATCGTCAAGTCCATCGCTCTGCGCAAGGACGAGCTCGACGTTGACGAGATTCGTCTGTACGACATCAACGAGGAGCGCCAGCGCAAGATCGGCGTGCTCGTGGACTGGATTCTGCACGAGGACCTCGGCCTTGACATCAAGCTCACGGTGACCACCGACAAGGAGACGGCTTTTACCGACGCGAGCTTCGTGTTTGCCCAGATGCGCGTGGGCGGCTACGCCATGCGCGAGCAGGACGAGAAGATTCCGCTGCGCCATGGCTGCGTGGGCCAGGAGACCTGCGGTTGCGGCGGCCTTGCCTACGGCATGCGCACCATCCTCCCCATGGTCGAGCTGATCGATGACGTTGAGAAGTACGCCAAGAAGGACTACTGGATTCTCAACTACTCCAACCCTGCTGCCATCGTCTCCGAGGGCTGCCGTGTGCTGCGTCCCAACGCTCGCATCATCAACATCTGCGACATGCCGATCGCGATCATCGACGTGGTTTGCGCCGCGCTCGATATCGACAAGAAGGATGTCGAGTACGATTACTTTGGCCTCAACCACTTTGGTTGGTTCACCTCGATCCGCCACAAGGGCGAGGAGGTGCTCCCGCAGCTGCGCGAGTACATCAAGGAGCACGAGATTCTGCTGCCCGATTCCTACCTTAAGGGCATGGGCTCGCTGATGTCCAAGAAGCCCGAGGAGGCCACTGACGAGCACCCCGAGCAGAACCGCCACACCAAGGGCAGCTGGTACTACGTCTGGAAGGGCGAGTACGAGATCATGGAGTGCTTCCCGGAGTACCTGCCCAACACGTATCTGAACTACTACCTGCAGCAGAAGGAGTTCGTCGAGCATTCCAACCCCGAGCGCACCCGTGCTAACGAGGTTGAGGAGACACGCGAGAAGAACCTCTTCGACGGCATCGACCACTACGAGAAGACTGGCGAGATCGACGAGAGCACGTTCTATGCGGGCAGCCACGGCGACTGGATTGCCGACCTGGCTATTGCTCTGAAGAACGATACCAAGCAGCGCTTCCTGGTCATCTGCGAGAACAAGGGCGCTATCCCCAACATGCCCTACGACGCTATGGTCGAGCTGCCTGCCTACATTGGCAAGAATGGCCCCGAGGTCATCAGCCGCGACAACATTCCGCTGTTCCAGCAGGGTCTCATGATGCAGCAGCTGAACTCCGAGAAGCTCGTGGTCGAGGCCACGATCGAGGGTTCGTACGAGAAGGCACTCAAGGCCTTTACGCTCAACAAGACCGTGCCGTCGATGAAGGTCGCCAAGGAAGTTCTCGACGACATGATCGAGGCCAACAAGGGTTACTGGCCCGAGCTTAAGTAAAAGCAACAGGGTCGCTGACCGCATACCTGGAGCAATGCCCCGTCCACGTGATTGCGTGGACGGGGCATTGTCATTGGTAACGCGTTTTATCAAATATGGCATTTATCTGCGGAAATGTTCGTTTTCACCGCTAAGGACGACGTTTCATACCGCCTGCCGAACCGTGTCGCTGCCAAACAATTTTATAGGTCAGTGTTGTGCGTGTAGCAACTTCGCTCGGTCTCGCCTCCGGGCTGCCATGTGAGAGGGGATCTTATGGCTCGACTGCACGTAATGGAACGCAGCCACGCTCAGGCCGTCATGGACGACCTGCACGATGCGCTCGGACGCCGTCTGGCGGTGAGTTCGCTCGCCCCGTGTCCCGTTGAGTTTACGGCAGCGCTCGTTAACCTGTGCTCCACCCAGAGCTGCGGCAAGTGCACACCCTGCCGTGTGGGCCTGAGCGCGCTGAGCGACCTGCTCGCCGATGTGCTCGAAGGGCGCGCCGATGAGTCCACGCTCAACCTGATTGAGCGCACGGCCCGCACCATCTACCTTTCGAGCGACTGCGCCATCGGCTACGAAGCCGGTGCCATGGCACTCACGGCCATTCGCGGCTTCCGTGACGATTTTGAGCATCACATCCGCGAGCACTCCTGCGGCTTTGACCGCGAGGCCCGCGTCCCGTGCGTCTCGGGCTGCCCGGCGCACGTCGACATTCCCGGGTACATTTCGCTGGTCGAGGCAGGCCGGTATGCCGACGCCGTCAAGGTCATCCGCAAGAACAACCCACTGCCGCTCGTCTGCGGCTTGGTGTGCGAGCATCCCTGCGAGATGCATTGCCGCCGCGGCATGGTCGACGATCCCATGAACATCCTCGCCCTCAAGCGTTTTGCCGTTGAGCACAGCGACCTCAACGACCACAAGCCGCATGTAGTGGACGACACCGGTAAGCGCGTCGCCGTGATCGGCGGCGGCCCGGCCGGCCTTTCCTGTGCCTACTACCTGGCCGTGATGGGTCATAAGGTGACTATCTTTGAGCAGCGTCACCACATGGGCGGCATGCTGCGCTACGGCATTCCCAGCTACCGTCTGCCGCGCGAGCGCCTGCAGGCCGAGATCGACTGGATCTTGAGCGCCGGCATCGACGTTGAGCTCGATCACTCCGTCAACGGCGAGGAACTTGCCCGCCTGCGCGACGAGTTCGATGCCGTCTACCTGGCCATTGGCGCCCACAGCGATAAGAAGCTCGGCCTTCCGGGCGAGGAAGCGCTCGGCGTGGAGTCGGCCGTCAAGATGCTGCGCGCCATCGGCGACGACGAGCTGCCCGACCTGAGCGGCCAGCGCGTGTGCGTCATCGGCGGCGGCAACGTGGCCATGGACGTGGCGCGCTCCGCCGTGCGCTGCGGTGCCGAAAAGGTGAGCATCGTCTACCGCCGTCGCATCTGCGACATGACGGCCCAGGACGCCGAGATCGCCGGCGCCCAGGCCGAGGGCTGCGAGGTACTGGAGTTGACCGCCCCGCTCGCTATCGAGACGGGCGAGGAAGGTCGCGTGAGTGGCCTGCGCGTGCAGCCGCAGATCATCGGCGAGCCCCGTCGTGGGCGTCCGGCCCCGCGTGCCGCCGCCACGCCCGAGCGCGTCATTCCCTGCGAGCGCGTGTTTGTGGCCATTGGCCAGGACATCGATTCCAAGCCGTTTGAGGACATGGGCATCGCCTGCAAGTGGGGTCGCGTCGTCACCGATTCGGATGGCGCCGTGCCTAACTTCGATGGCCTCTTTAGCGGCGGTGACTGCCAGACCGGCCCCGCCACCGTCATCCGTGCCATCAACGCCGGCCGCGTTGCTTCGGCAAATATCGACCGCTATCTGGGCTTTGACCACAAGATCAAGCTCGACGTTGAGCTGCCGACCGTGCAGTTTAAGGGCAAGCACGAGTGCGGCCGCTGCGAGCTGGGCGAGCGCGAAGCCGGCGAGCGCATCCACGATTGGAATCTGGTCGAGCAAGGTCTTACCGAGGAGGAGGCACGCCAGGAGGCAAGCCGCTGCCTGCGTTGCGACCACTTTGGCTTTGGCGCGTTCCGCGGAGGGAGGAACCTGGAATGGTAGAGCCCAACAAAACCACTGTCAGCGACAACACCGAAAGCGGAGCACTCAACATGGTCAAGCTCACGATCGATAATTGTGAGGTCGTGGTGCCCGAGCACACCACGATCCTGGATGCGGCCAAGTCCGTCGGCATCCAGATTCCCACCCTGTGCTACCTGCGCGATCTGAACGAGATCGGCGGTTGCCGCGTGTGCGTGGTCGAGGTCGAGGGCTGCGACCAGCTGGTTGCCGCCTGCAACAACTACGTGCTCGACGGCATGGTGGTCCATACCAACAGCCCCAAGGCCCGCGAGGCCCGTCGCACCAACGTGCAGCTGCTGCTGTCCCAGCACGACTCGCGCTGTACGAGCTGTGTGCGCAGCGGCAACTGCAACCTGCAGACCATCGCCAACGACCTTGGCATTTTCTATCTGCCGTACGAGCAGCACCTGGCGCGCGAGGGCTGGGACTTCGATTTCCCCATCATCCGCGATAACGACAAGTGCATCAAATGCATGCGCTGCATCAAGGTATGCGAGAGCGTGCAGGGCTTAGGGATTTGGGACCTGACCAACCGCGCCACGCATACCGCCGTGGGCACCCGCGGGCGTGCGCCGATCGGCAAGACCGATTGCGTCGCGTGCGGTCAGTGCATCACGCATTGCCCGACGGGCGCCCTGCGCGAGCGTGACGATACCGAGACCGTGTTCGATGCTCTCGCCGATCCTGACAAGATCGTACTGGTGCAGATTGCGCCGGCCGTGCGTAGCGCCTGGGGCGAGGAGCTCGGCATTCCGCGCGAGGAGGCTACCGTCGAACGCCTGGCTTGCGCGCTGCGCCGCGTGGGCTTTGAGTACGTGTTCGACACCGACTTCTCGGCCGACCTCACCATTATGGAGGAGGGCTCCGAGCTGCTCGAGCGCCTGGGCGCTGCCTCCAAGGGCGAGGGCGACAGCCGCGGCTGGCCCATGTTCACGAGTTGCTGCCCGGGCTGGGTGCGCTTTGTGAAGGCGCGCTATCCGGAGTTTGTCGACAGCCTGTCCACGTCCAAGTCGCCGCAGCAGATGTTCGGCGCCATTGCCAAGACGTACTACGCCAAGGTGTTGGGCGTGGAGCCCGAGCGCCTGTTCGTGGTGTCCGTGATGCCGTGTACGGCCAAGAAGGCCGAGTGTGCGCTGCCGAGCATGGTGGGCGAGGGCGGCGTGCCCGATGTGGACGTTGCGCTGACGGTGCGCGAGATGGTACGCATGATTCGCGCGAGCCACGTGAGCGTCGACACGCTTACCGAGGAGCCGCTCGATACGCCGCTGGGCTTTGGCACGGGCGCGGGTGTGATCTTTGGCGCCACGGGCGGCGTGATGGAGGCCGCCGTGCGCTCGGCCTATTACCTGGTGACGGGCAAGAACCCCGATGCGGATTTCTTTACCGACGTGCGTGGACTCGACGGCTGGAAGGAAGCCGTTGCCGATATCGATGGCACCAAGGTTCGCGTCGCCGTGGCGCACGGGCTGGGCAACGCCGCCCGCCTGCTCGATGCGATTCGCGACGGCCGTGTGAGCTATGACTTCGTTGAGGTCATGGCGTGCCCGGGCGGCTGCGTCGGTGGCGGCGGTCAGCCCATCCACGACGGCTGCGAGCTGGCAGCCGAGCGCGGCCAGGTGCTGTGGGGCCTGGATGCCGCTGCGGACATTCGCTTCTCGCACGAGAATCCCGATGTCCAAGCGTGCTACCGCGAGTTCTTAGGTGAGCCGCTCTCGCCGCTGGCCGAGGAGCTGCTGCACACTGACCACCACGCCTGGTCGATGCCTAATGAGGGGACGTGCTAACGATGCGCGCATGTAATGTTGAGATGTCGCGCCGAGGGTTTGCCTCAGCGCTTGCCGCGGGCGCGTTGTCGCTTGCGCTCGCGGGCTGTGGCGGCGGGGCTACCGGTGCCGGGTCCGCCGCGGGCTCGGCTGCCACGGACGGCGCCGGTGCTGCTGCAGAGTCGGTCGAGGTGCATGTCGCCTCGCTCAAGGGGCCGACCTCGATTGGCCTGGTGCAGTTTATGGACCAGGCCGCAAACGGCGAGACGGACAACGAGTTCGACTTTACGATCAACACCGCCGCCGACGAGATCGTGCCCAAGGTCATTCAGGGCGATATCGACATTGCCCTGGTGCCAGCCAACGTGGCGAGCGCGCTCTACAACAAGACCGAGGGCGCGGTGCAGGTCATCGACATCAACACGCTGGGCGTGCTGAACGTTGTGACGGGCGATGCGAGTGTGGCCTCGTTTGGCGACCTGGCGGGTCGCACCGTCTACATGACGGGCAAGGGCACGACGCCGGAGTACGTCATGAACTACCTGCTGGAGCGCGCGGGCCTGACCGGCCAGGTGACGCTCGAGTTTAAGAGCGAGCCCACCGAGGTGCTGTCGGCGTTGCTTGCCGATCCGTCTGCCGTGGGCGTGCTGCCGGAGCCGTTCAAGACCGCTGCTATCGCCAAGAGCGAGGGCAAGCTGTCGGCACCGGTGAGCCTGACCGATGTGTGGGACGAGCTGGCAGGAGACACGGGCTCGCGCTTGCTGACGGGTGTGACCGTGGTGCGCCGCGCGTTTGCCGAGGAACATCCCGAGGCCGTGGCGGAATTCCTGAGCTGCCACGAGGCGAGCGTGAAGGCTGTCAATGCGGCGCCGTCAGACTGGGCGCAGGCCGTGGTCGATGCCGGCATCGTGGACAATGCCAAGATCGCCGAGAAGGCGATTCCCGGGTGCATGCTTGTCTGCCAGACGGGCAAGGATATGAAGGCGGCACTTAGCGGGTATCTGCAGGTGCTGTCCGACGCGGACGCGAGTGCCGTGGGTGGTAAACTTCCGGCTGACGATTTCTACTACTTGGAGTAGCCCGTGCGTGCGTTTGCTCGACAAATGACAGAGCGTATGAAGGCGGTGGCGGCAGCAGGTGCCGTCGCCGCCTTTTGGCTTGCCGTGTGGATCTTTGCGGCGTCGCTGGTGGCGCAGCCGCTGATCTTGCCGGGGCCGGGTGCTGTTGCCTTGGCGCTTCTGCGCCTGGTGTGCGATGGCGGTACCTGGGCGATTTTGGCGGGCTCGGGCGCGCGGATACTGGGCGGGCTGGCGCTTGCCGCGGTGTGTGGTGGTGTGCTTGCCGGGATTTCGTCACGTTCGCGGGCGTTTGCGCACCTGGTGGCTCCGGCGCTGTCGTTTGTAAAGGCGACACCGGTCGCCTGCGTGGTGGTCCTGTTGCTAATCTGGCTGGGGTCGGCGCGCGTGAGCATCGCGGCAGTCTTTTTGATGGCGTTGCCGGGCGTGTATTTCTCACTGGTCGAGGGCTTGTCGCAGGTTGATAAGCCGCTGAAGCAGATGTTCCGCCTGCATGGCGTGCGGGGCTGGCGACTGTTTTGCGCCCACACCTGGCGCGAAGTCCTGCCGTTTGTGCTTTCGTGCGCCCGCGCCGTGATTGGCATGAGCTGGAAGGCCGGTGTGGCGGCGGAGCTGATCGGCATGGCGACGGGCACCGTGGGCGAACGCATCTATCAGGCGAAGCTGCTCATCGAGACGGCTGACCTGCTGGCTTGGACCGTGCTAGTCGTGGCGGCATCGTGGACATGCGAGCGTGTGCTGGTGTGGTTGCTGCGGGCTTCGGGATCCGCGGCGTGGCGTGCGGCGGTGCTGTCGCATGGACGCGGCTTGCACGGGCGTGCGGGCGGTTCTGCTGGCGGCAGGGCTGCGGCGGAGCTTGCGCTTGCTGTGGGCGATCGTGCGCCCTGGGCGCCGGCGCTCGACGGACTGGTACTTCATGTGTCTGCCGGTGGGCGCGCCTGCGTGATGGGCGCCTCGGGCGTGGGCAAGTCGACGTTGCTTGCGCTGGCGGCGGGGGAGTGCACGCCGTGCTCGATGGTGTTTCAGGATACGCGCCTGGTTGAGGACGCCTCTGCTTTGGATAACGTGCTGGTGTGCGCCGACGCGCGCGTGGATGCCTCGAGTGCCGCAGCCCTGTTGCGTCTGCTGGTGCCGGGGGTCGATGCACATGCTCGTGTGGCCGAGCTCTCGGGCGGGCAGCGCCGTCGCGTCGAGATTGCCCGAGCTCTGCTGTGCCCGGGCGGCGCGGTGATTCTTGACGAGCCCTTTACCGGCCTGGATGCCTCCGCGCGCGACGCATGCGCCGAGGTCGTGCTCGACTTGCTCGACGGCCGTATGCTGCTGCTCGCATCGCACGATGTCGCCGACGCTCAGGCCCTCGATATCTCGGACATCATCACGCTCTAAATACCTACTCAGCAACAAAATGATTCGTTTTCCTCCGCCCCCATGGGGTCGGGTATGGTATTCTATCTGCGGGGTAATACTTAGGGATACCTAGTAATACCAACGCCGTAGAAACACACTCCAGATGCGGGCCAATCGGGTTGCCTTCACAGCCCGTCGCCCAGCCGCGTGGCCCGCATCTATCCGCACCACCGTCGTTTCAAAAAGGAAGCGCCATGGCAGAACACATGACCCCGGTTGTCGCGAAGGTCTTGCCCGAGGAAAAGGCGGCCTTCGCGGCGGCAACCCAGCTCGTAGGTACCACGCCGTCCAACGCCATCCGCATGTTTATCGCCGCGTTTAATCGCTGCGGCACCTTTCCGTTCGACATTTCGCCCAACGGGGCCTTTGGCACTGCGCCCGATTCTCATCAATAAGTGATCCGTTTTCCTCCGTCCCCATGGGATCAGCTCTCTGCCGAGTTGTGGTAGAACTAGGGAACGGTTTTGAGGAGGTTGGCATGCTCAATGCGATGGTGTGGGCGCTTGCCTGTTTTGGCGTTGTCGCTGCCGATATAGCCCTGAGCGTGGTTCTGTTTTCAGTTCTCGATGCCGTATCGGTGCTGACGGGCTATCCGATCGACAATCTCGATATCCAATGGTTCCAGGCTGCCGCGCAGACGGCGTCGTTTTTGATGGCGCTGCTGTGGTGGCGTTATCTGTGGCCGCGCTCGTTTATGGCGCGCTGGCAGGGCGAGCGCCCGCTTGGCGGGGGAGCGCGTGGGGCGTGGAAACGCATCACCTGCGTTATCGTGATCGGCCTGGCCCTGCAGGTGGTCGTTGGCTACGTGACCGACGCCGTGCTGTCGCTATTGCCCGAGGCGGCGGCCGATTACAGTGAACTTGTCGAGGAAACGGGCATGGGCGACATGAGCTACCTGGCTGTCCTGACCACGGTGCTCGGCGCTCCGTTTTGCGAGGAGTTGCTGGTGCGCGGCATTATTTTTGAGTTTTCGCTCCGAGCGTTTAATCCGCAGTGCCGCCCACTCTGGAAGCGTCGGCGTCGCGCGCGGGCGCAAGACGGCGTCATAGTGCCCTGGGCGGCCCCGAGTACCTGGGGCATCGCCACGGCGATTGTGCTGCAGGCGGCCATCTTTGGCTTTATGCATATGAACTGGGTGCAGGGCTGCTACGCCGGCGCCGCCGGTCTGGTCTTTGGCTGGGTGCTCGTGACGACCGGAAAGCTCCGCTACACGATTCTGCTGCACTTTGCCTTTAACGCCGGGTCGTATCTCATAGGCCTGCTGTGGTTTGTGAACACGCCGCTCGACGTGGCAATTACGGTTGCCATCGCCGGCGCGATTCTGGTAGAGGCGATGCACTCACTGCGCCAAGCGTGCCAACAGAGCGCTGCGACCACATCTACCGCATTTCCGCGCTAGTTGCGCCTGCCGCCTCCGTTGGCGCCCTGACGCCCCTGAGCTGCACGGTTGCGCCCGGCAGTGTTTTGCGCGCGCGACATGCCGCCGTGGCCCTTGCTGCCCTTAGGCCCCTTGCCGGCGGCGCCACCGTGGGCCTTGCTGCCCTTCTTGCCGGTGCCATGCCCACCGCCAGCAGACGTCTCGCCCGGGCGCGGGGGCACGGGGCGAATCAGGCAATGCTTGGTGTAGCCAATCAGATCGCGGCGGCCGGCTTTTTCCAGCGCCTCGCGCACGAGCTTGTAGTTCTCGGGTTTGCGATACTGGATGAGCGCGCGCTGCATGGCCTTCTCGTGCGGGTCGCGCGCTACATAGATCGGCTCCATGGTGCGCGGGTCCACGCCGGTGTAGTACATGCACGTCGACATGGTGGACGGCGTGGGGTAGAAGTCCTGCACCTGCTCGGGCATGTAGCCCATGTCTCGCACGGCCTCGGCAAGGTCCACGGCTTCCTTCATGGTTGAACCGGGGTGGCTCGAGATCAGATACGGCACCACATACTGCTTGAGTCCGTATTCGCGGTTCAAGCGTTCAAATTTACGGCAGAACGCGTCGTAGACGGCGCGGCTCGGCTTGCCCATCACGGACAGCACCGCGTCGCTCACGTGCTCGGGTGCTACGCGCAGCTGGCCCGAGACGTGATGCTCCAGCAGCTCGCGCAAAAACTCGTCCGAGGCATCGGCCATGGTGTAGTCGAAGCGGATGCCGCTGCGCACGAAGACCTTTTTGACGCCCGGCAGCTGGCGCAGGTCGCGCAGCAGCTGCGTGTAGCCGCTCTCGTCGACCACCATGTTCTTGCACACGCTCGGCCACAGGCAGCGCTTGTTCTTGCACACGCCGTGCTTGAGTTGCTTGTCGCAGGCAGGGCGGCTAAAGTTGGCCGTCGGTCCGCCCACGTCGTTGATGTAGCCCTTAAACTCGGGATCGCGCGTGAGCAGTTCGGCCTCGCGCATGATCGAATCGTGGCTGCGCATCTGCAACACGCGGCCCTGGTGGAAGGTGAGGGCGCAAAACGAGCACTCGCCAAAACAGCCGCGGTTGGAGCTAATGGAAAACTTGATCTCGGCAAAGGCCGGTACGCCGCCCGCCGCGTCGTAGTCGGGATGCCAATCGCGTGCGTAGGGGAGCTCGGCCACCTCGTCCATCTCATCGGTCGTTAACATCGCCGACGGCGGGTTCTGCACCACATAGACGCTGTTGGGGTAGGGTTCTACCAGGCGATGTCCGGTGATGGGGTCCATATTCTGCTGCTGCACGTTAAAGCTGCGCGCGTAGTTGAGCTTGTCGGCGGCAAGGTCGTCCCAGCTGGGCAGCAGGTCGTAGTCGTAGACCTCGTCGAGCGAGTTGGTGCGGTAGACGGTGCCGTTGATATAAGTGATCTGGTCGACGGGCAGCCCGGCATCGAGCGCGTCGGCGATCTCGACGATCGCGTGCTCGCCCATGCCGTAGATGAGGATGTCGGCGCCCGAGTCGAGTAGTACCGAGCGCTTGAGCTTGTCCTGCCAGTAGTCGTAGTGGGCCAGACGGCGCAGGCTCGCCTCGATGCCGCCGATGATGATGGGGGCATCCTTAAACGTCTGGCGGATGAGGTTACCGTAGACCGTGACGGCACGATTGGGGCGGTGCCCCTCCTCGCCACCAGGGGTATAGGCGTCGGTGTGGCGGCGGTGCTTGGTCACCGAATAGTGGTTGACCATGGAGTCCATGTTGCCGGCGCTGGCGAGAAAGCCCAGGCGCGGCTCGCCGAGCACAGTGATGCTGGCGGGGTCGGTCCAGTCGGGTTGGCAGATAATGCCCACCTTGTAACCGTGTGCATCAAGGACGCGGCTGACGATGGCCATACCAAAGCTAGGGTGGTCCACGTAGGCGTCGCCGCAAATGTAGACGAAGTCGCACTGGTCCCAGCCGCGCGCGTTCATGTCGGCGCGGCTGACGGGGAGGAACTTGTCGCGGCCCGGACGCCAGGGGCGTGAGGGCGCTGCCTGGGCATGAGTGGCGTGGCCACCCTGGGCCTTGCCGCCACGCTTTTGCTGCTGGCCGCGCTGGGCATGCTTGCCGTGCTGGTTGTGCTGAGCGTCCTGGGGCTTTTTTGCCACGATTCCTCCCGTTGTTAGTATGCTGCACGTAATTGTAACCAGTCTTTTTGGGACGGGGCTAAAAAGACTGGTGGAGTACATGAGCTGGCGGATCGGCGCGTCGATGCGGGTGCCGTTTGTTTCCAGACTGTGTATCCCCGTGTCGAAGGAGCCGTCTCGCGCGCACGCCATGTTGTCAATGGGTTACAGTATGAACGGCGGCTATGTTTCCGCCAACGCACGAGAGGGTCGTCAACAAGGAGGATGCACGACGATGCAGCGTGCCAAACAGATATCGGAGTCCATCGAACTGGGCATTATCCTGGCGCTCGCCGGCGGCTTTATGGATGTGTATTCGTACATTGGGCGCGACCATGTTTTCGCAAACGCGCAGACGGGCAACATCCTGCTTGTGGGCGTGAGCATCTCGGAGGGCAATTGGGCACTTGCGGGGCGCTACTTCTTCCCTGTGGTGTCGTTTGCCGTGGGCATTATGCTTGCCGACCTGGTACACGAACGGTTTGGCAGCGTGATTCACTGGCGCCAAGTGACGGTGTTCTTTGAAGCCGTCATCTTGCTGGGCGTGAGCTTTATCCCGGGCGGCAATTTCAACCTGCTCGCCAACTGCCTCACCTCGTTTGCCTGCGGCATGCAGGTCGAGAGCTTCCGCAAGATCCACGGTCACGGCATCGCTACGACCATGTGCATCGGCAACTTGCGCAACGCCCTGCAAAACGTGGACGATTACATCATCACCCACAAGCGCGGCTTTTTGGAAAACGGCCTGCTGTACTTTGGCGTGATCTTCACCTTTGTGTTTGGCGCCGTGCTGGGCAACTGGTGCATCGAGCGCATGGGGCTGCACGCCATTGCGGTGGCGAGCATGCTGCTGTTTATCGCGTTTGCCATCATGTTTATCGATCGCGAACGCGACTTGCACAGGAAATGGGCCCGCATCGTAGCTGACTGGCAGACCACGAGTCTTAAGCGCTAAGGTGCATGTTCGTAACAACATTCAGGAGCCAGAAAAACTATCTAGCTCCTGAATGTTGTTACGAACTGCTTTTTGCGATTTATTCGAGATGCTCTTCAATCCGAGCCCTAAGAAGGGCAATGGCTGTAGGTATTCCAATTGCGGCGGCTAATTCGGCTTTATCCAAAACCTGTATGCTAAAGCACGATTGTTTATCACATTGAAGGACGATAACTGAAGATAGCTTCACTTCCTGTTGGCTGAATATATCGTAATCTCCAAATAGGAAGTTACCTTTTATTGCGTAATTCGGTATGTTCGTTACGCACTTCATCTCAAGTCTGTTTAGACCATAATCGAACACCGCAACTTCCTTGTGTTCGATGATGAGCGCAACCCTGGGCATGTTGCTAAAGCCACCGTCGACGACAGTGAAGAGTTTTTCATTCGCATCGTCATAAACGGTATATTTAAGACTCGATAGCTGTCCTAGTGGACCCGTGAACCCATGTCTTTTGATGTTGAGGTTGTCTCCCGCTGGGTTGATGAGAGCCAGAGTATGCGGATAAGGATTACCTTCAATTGAGATTCGATATTCGTTTGTAGCCGTCTTGCTCGATTTAGGACCAGTAGCCATCACGCGTCATCGCCTCGATCGAATTGGAACCGTCTTCTACTTCGTCCGGAGAATTGCGCTGTACGTTGCGGTACATGCAGCTGCAATAACCGCATGGGCAATTTCTAACAAAATGAATGACGCTATTTGCTGCATGCATTTTATTTACTATAAAGTATCCTTTTATAAACGTATTGTCAAACATATATTGCTAAAACAGAAACAATTTATAGACTGAGTTGGTCGTATTCTTTGGGCGATTGCTCCTATAATCTAGCCTTCGCTGCTGTCGGGAGGGAAGGACTGGGGCTCCGTTATTATGTTGAAACGCTTTAACACTTTTGACGTTCTCACGCGTTTTTTGTTTCAAAAGCGTTAGGATGGAACTTGCAGCGCGGGGCGTAATGGGTACCCCGCACACGATGGGAGGCTATCAATGGCTAATCGTTTCGTTCTCAACACCATTTCTTATCATGGTTCCGGCGCCATCAAGGAGATCCCCGGCGAGCTCCAGCGTCGCGGCTACAAGAAGATCTTCGTCTGCTCCGACCCCGATCTGGTCAAGTTTGGCGTTACCGCTAAGGTGACCGACGAGCTCGACGCCGCCGGTATTGCTTGGAGCCTCTACTCCGAGATCAAGCCCAACCCCACTATCCAGAACGTCAAGGACGGCGTCGAGGCTTTCAAGGCCGCCGAGGCTGACGCTATCGTGACCATCGGTGGCGGCTCCTCCATGGATACCGCCAAGGCCATCGGCATCATCATCAACAACCCCGAGTTCGCCGATGTCCGCAGCCTCGAGGGTGTTGCTCCCACTAAGAACCACGCCGTGTTCACCATCGCTGTGCCGACGACCGCCGGTACCGCCGCCGAGGTGACCATCAACTACGTCATCACCGACCCCGAGAAGGTCCGCAAGTTCGTGTGCGTCGACACCAACGACGCCCCCGAGGTCGCCGTCGTCGACCCCGATATGATGGCTTCCATGCCCGCCGGCCTGACCGCCTCTACCGGCATGGACGCTCTGACCCACGCCATCGAGGGCTACACCACCAAGGGCGCTTGGGAGCTCTCCGACATGTTCCACTTTGAGGCCATTAAGCTGATCAGCGAGAACCTGCGCGACTCTGTCGCCGAGGCCAAGTCCGGCAAGCCCGGCTCCGGCCGCGAGGGCATGGCTCTTGGCCAGTATGTCGCCGGCATGGGCTTCTCCAACGTTGGCCTGGGCATCGATCACGCCATGGCCCACACCCTGTCCGCTCACTACGATACCCCGCACGGCGTCGCTTGCGCCATGCTGCTGCCGATCGCCATGGAGTTCAACAAGCCGGTTTGCGCCGAGCGCCTGGCCAAGGTTGCCGTCGCCATGGGCGTTGACACCACGGGTATGAGCACCGACGAGGCTGCCGACGCCGCCATCGCCGCCGTCAAGCAGCTCTCTGCCGACGTGAACATCCCGCACGTCTGCGAGGCCATGAAGGCCGACGAGATCGAGGTCCTGGCCAAGGACGCCATGGCTGACGCCTGCTTCCCGGGCAACCCGCGCGAGGCGACGCTCGACGACGTCATCGAGCTCTTCAAGAAGATCTGCCCGGCTGCCTAACCTGGTTCGGCGGGCCCCGCCCGTTAGCCCCAGAATCGTCCTCGGACATGTCGGAGGCCCCGCTGCGCACTACGTGCGGCGGGGGTTCTTTCGTCCTGCGGAATGTCCGCGAAGGTCAGCCCTCAGATCCTGCTACGACTACGTCCTCGGATTGTGGGGCTGAATGAGGGACGTGGTTGGCGGGGCCTTTTGTCCCGGTCGCTGTTTCGCAGCTTTGCCGCGAAACCACGCGCTGCTTTGGGCATAGAGGGGGACCTGGTTGCGGACCCAGATGGCCTAGAGGGATATGGGTGCAAACGAGAAATCGTTGTTGGGGTCGTCCTTTTCCATAAACTCATCGAGACAGAATGTCATATAGATTGGAACGTAAAGGATCTTGCCCTCTTTGCAAAGGTTTTCGTGGCTCAGCACAACGGCCTCGGGAATTTTGTACTCGCCCACACTCATCAAACGGTCGAGGGCTGCATGTGCTCGAACTTTCTTGCCCGATTTGACTTCGATTGGGACAACATGCCCGCGGGCACCTTCGATTACAAAGTCGACTTCACCGACCTCACGCGTTTGGTAGTACCACGTATCTGCTCCGAGGGCAACGAGTCCCTGTGCGACCACGTTCTCATAGAGGCCGCCGAGGTTGGGAGTTTTCATGTCAAGGTAGACGGCGCGTGCCGTGCTGCCGGGATACCGCGATGCGAGCATACCTGTATCGGACTCGTATAGTTTAAAGGCCGTCGTTTTCTCCGTCCTCTTGAGAGGACTTCGTGCCTCCGTCACCTGGGGGACCATCAATTCAACGCCTGCGTTCACCAGCCATAGGAAATCCTGCTCGTATTTTTGAAGACGAGCTCCCTCGCCTAGAGACGAGACGATAAAGCGATGGGACTCCGCCTCAAGCTGAACGGGAATTTGCTCGAAAATGGAGCGAACGTTAAACGCTCGAGTCGATGCATATTTAGAGATATCGCTTTTGTACTGATCGACTAGCTGAATTTGAAGCTCACGCGTTCTCACGAGCGAATAGCCCGAATCGATATAGTTCTGAACGACCTCCGGCATGCCGCCGCAAACGATATAGGCTCTAAAGTTTTTGAGCATCGCCTCATGAATATAGTTTTCGACGGGACGTCTCTCGACAAGGCGGCTGCGAATATCTGCAAGCACATTTTCGCTGACGCTGTTTGCCCAACAAAACTCTTCAAAATCCATCGGCCGCATAACAATGTGCTCGACATACCCTACCGGAAAAGAAGAGATCCCCTTAAACTCAGTCCCAAGCATAGACCCCGAGAAGACATAGCTAAAGCGTCCGTCCTCGACCAGCGCCTTCATAAGTGTAACGATCTGCGGATACTCCTGAATCTCATCGACGAAGATAAGCGTGTCTCCTTCAACAAGCGGTGCATCCGCAAGAAGGGCCACACGGTTGATGAAGTCAATGGAGTTCTTAGCGCCAACAAGTACGTCTCTTGCCTCGGCATCAAGTAGCAGATTGACCTCATAATACGAAGCGTAGTTGCTCTTTCCAAACGCGCGAATCGCATAGCTCTTGCCAATCTGACGCGCACCGGTAACAAGCAGGGCCTTATGGGAGTTATTCTTCCAGCTCAAAAGCCTATCAGTGACCTTGCGGCGTAGCATTAAAACACCTCATTGACAAAAATTGGCAAATAGATTTGCCCCTAATCATACAAAAATTGACAAATAGATTTGACCAAAATCATACAAAAATTGGCAAATAGCAAAGCTCACTTAGGCCTCAAAGCCAGCGAGCCAGCACGGTACTTTGCGAAAAGGCTGGCGGCGCCGTTGTTGAGGGTGGCCAGGTTGACAGTGGCGCCGTTAGCGTTCTCGGCTGCTTGGGCGCGCAGGAGCGAAAGGGCGTCGGCAGCGTTCATGCAGAAGCCGACGGTAAAGTTCCATACTGCGAACTCGCAGTCGCTTGCCGCGGGGTGAAGCGCGATCGGGTATCCCTTATGTTGGATGAAAAGCCCCATGTTTTTGCAGGGGTGCATACTCGTCAAATTAATGTATAGAATCGCGTATAGTGCGAGTAAGATATTGCGCTGTCCGTTTTGTGTTTAGCAAAGATATAGTTTG
This sequence comes from uncultured Collinsella sp., assembly GCA_900543505.1. Lineage (GTDB taxonomy): Bacteria > Actinomycetota > Coriobacteriia > Coriobacteriales > Coriobacteriaceae > Collinsella. The sequence goes on from UQSB01000019.1 coordinate 21,646, forward strand.
CATAATCTGGTCTAATCCCTGCTCTATTTAAATAAAGTTGCACGTAAATGGCGTAGATATGCCTGAACTGGGCTTCTTTACGCTGAGCGGGTAAAATCGACCGTTCGCCGCTTAGGTATTTTCAAAATGAATAAAATGAGCGATAAAGAGAATATAAACCTTAATAAACTCGCGTATCGCACGGACGCGGGTTATTAATGGGTTGTAGGCCTTTTACAGAAAGGATTCCAGCAATGTCTAAGCCTCTTGGCAAGCCCGATCGTATTGTCGTCGCCCTTGGCGGCAACGCCCTCGGCAACAACCCCGTCGAGCAGATCGAGGCCGTAAGCAACACCGCCCACGCTCTCCTCGGTCTCATCGAGCAGGGCAACGAGATCATCATCACCCACGGCAACGGCCCGCAGGTCGGCATGATCCAGAACGCCTTCGCCGCTGCCCACGATGCCATCGGTACCCCCGAGATGCCGCTGCCCGAGTGCGGCGCCATGTCCCAGGGCTACATTGGTTATCACCTGCAGCAGGGCATCGGCCGCGAGATGCACAAGCGCTATAAGCGTTGGCACGCCGCCACCGTCGTCACCCAGATCGAGTGCGATCCGGATGATCCCGCGTTCAAGAACCCGACCAAGCCGATCGGCCCCTTCTACACCGAGGAGCAGGCCAAGGAGTTCATGGCCGAGGATCCCTCCAAGGTCTTCGTCGAGGATTCCGGCCGCGGCTGGCGTCGCGTCGTCGCTTCCCCCGATCCCAAGAAGATCGTCGAGGCTGACTCCATCCTCAACCTGCTCGACAACGAGTTCATCGTCATCGCCTGCGGTGGCGGCGGCATCCCCGTCGTCCGCGACTACGAGAACAAGGGCTGCTACAAGGGCGTTCCCGCCGTCATCGACAAGGACCTGGGCGGCGAGCTGCTGGCCGAGGACTGCGACGCCGACGTTCTGTTCCTGCTGACCGCCGTTGAGCATGTCGCCATCAACTTTGGCAAGCCCAACCAGGAGGAGCTCGAGGACCTCACCGCCGACGAGGCCGAGCGCCTGGCCGACGAGGGCCAGTTCGGCAAGGGTTCCATGGAGCCCAAGGTCCGCGCCGCCATCAAGTTCGCCCGCTCCCGCAAGGGCCGCACCTGCATCATCGGCGCCCTGGACAAGGCCGCCGAGACCATGGCCGGTCTCTCCGGTACCCGCATCCACGAGTAGCCTCTACTCTGTTGCCTCTCCCGTGGGCGCCAGGCAAAGCGCCCACAAACTAGCCTCTCTTCATGAGCCCCGCAGTCCGCTCCGACTGCGGGGCTTTTGCTATTGAGGTCGCTGTTCATGAGGAGTGCTGCGCGCCGCGCCCAAATCACGAGAGTGGATAATCTCCCACTTTGAGCCTGCATACAGGCCAAAAGTGGGAGATTATCCACTCTCATTCCGGGTAGTCATTGGGGACTTTCTTAAACGACTAGTCAAACAAGAACGTCCCCAACGACTACTCATTTAAGTCTGTCCCCAATGACTAGTAGTAGGCCCACATGGCTTCGACTTCGTTGAGGACCTCTACGACGCCCCAGCGGCGGGCGCTGCGGCTGGCCGAGTTGGGATCGAAGACTTCAATCTGGTCGGCGTCGTCAATACCGTAAAGTACAATGTAGTGGCCCACGTTGGTAAAGGTGCCCGGCCGAACGGCGGCGATGACGGGCGCTCCCGAACGCAGCGCCTGAGTCATCGAGTCGCGATCGTTATGAAGCTCCGTTCCGTTAAGTCCCAACTGCCACGCACCGCTCGTCATAAACGACCATTCGGTTGCACCGGTGGGGGCGTAATTGCCTGCCTCGGAAAGCGCGCACATATCGACGGGAGTCATATCGGTGCGTCCCGTCTTAAAGATATAGACCATGGTGAGGCACGTAGGCCCGCAAGCATTTTGGCGGATGGTACCGCCGGCGTAAGGCAGCTCCGACCATGCAGGGTCGATCTGATAGATATGGGGCATCGTGCCGGCTTGCCATTGCGAGCGCGGGGTCGAAAAGGCGAAAGAATAACCGGGCGCGACGGGGGCCTTGAGCAGCTTGTCCTCGGCGGTGGGCTCGAGACCGGCCGAGCCGTGGGACATACAGGAGCTCATAAGCACAAAGACCAGACAGATGAGGATAGAGCACAGTGCGAGGCAAAGCCGACGAGCCGGCAGGGCGGGGGCATTCACGTACGATGTCGAGCGGTAGGGCTTGCCGTCGCGTCCGCCTTGGGGATGCGAAAAGAAGCGGTTGATATGGCTGCCGGGCTGACGTGCGCCGTTGCGGCGCAGTTGCGGAACCTCGGCTTGGCGCTGTCGAGTGTGCGCGCCCAAGCGGCTATCTTGCTGTGCGCTTGTGCCCGTGCTCGGACGGCCACTCTGCCGTGTTCTGTTTGTCTGCTGCCGAGACGAAGGCCTGGGTTGCTCTTGAGGGCGTTGCGGATTGCTGCTCGTGGCACTTCTGGGCGTCGGCGTGGTGCGGCCAGCAAGGCGAACGCTTTGTCGCCGTTGATCACCGTCGTTGTATCCGTATGCCATTCGTACCGCCTTGTCTCATGTATAACCTGTCTATCCTACAAAAAAGATGTGCAACAAATGGGTCCGCGCGTCAAAAGCTCGGTAAACGGTACGAAAGGCGCAAAACACACGGCCTCAAAAACATCTCTATATGCGTCCGATGAGCGTACGCCCGTCGGACGGGCGACAACAATGAGCGGCAAACCGTGCCGTTCGTCCCAAAAACGGCGCCGCTCGTTTTGCAGTTCTGCCTTCGGTCGAGCCGCAAGCGGCGCTGCTGTGCCAAGGCCGTATCTTAAAGCCACGAAATAAAAGCGCGCGGCAAAACAGGCCACGCAAGGGGTGACGTCAAAGAGGCGTCAATAAGGAAAGGAGGGGAACAATGGCGGACAAGAACGCAGAAGTTGCAGTCGAAGGTAACGGTGGCATGAAGAAAACGCTTTCGCTCTGGAACTTCTTCACCATCGGTTTCGGTGCCATCATCGGAACTGGCTGGGTTCTGCAGGTCGGCGACTGGATGGTCGTGGGCGGCGGTCCCGTTCCCGCTATGATCGCATTCCTCTTGGGTGCAATCTTTCTCGTGCCCGTCGGAGCTGTTTTCGGTGAGCTCACGGCTGCTATCCCCATCTCGGGCGGCATTGTCGAGTATGTCGATCGTAGCTTTGGCCGTACGCTGAGCTATATCACCGGTTGGCTCCTGGCCCTGGGCAACGGCATCCTGTGCCCGTGGGAGGCAATCGCCATCTCGACCCTCGTGTCCGAGATGTTCGGCAGCCTGCCCGGTCTTGAGTGGCTGCGTGCTGTCAAGCTCTATACCATCCTGGGCGCCGACGTTTACCTGTTCCCGACGCTGATCGCGCTCGGCTTTGCAACCTACGTCATCTTCCTCAACTTCCGCGGTGCCAGCTCGGCCGCCAAGCTGCAGGCCTTCCTGACCAAGGCCCTGCTCTGCGGCATGCTGCTCGCCATGGGCGTCTCGCTGTTCACCGGCTCGCCGGACAACGCCATGCCCGTGTTCTCCCAGGTCACCGGTGCTGGCGGCGGCAAGCCTGCTACCGAGGGCACCAGCCTGTTCGCAGGCATCGTTTCGGTCCTGGTTCTGACCCCGTTCTTCTACGCCGGTTTCGACACCATTCCTCAGCAGGCTGAGGAAGCGGCCGAGGGCCTCAACTGGAACAAGTTCGGCAAGATCATCTCCCTGGCCCTGCTGGCCGCAGGCGGCTTCTACATGGTCTGCATCTACTCGTTCGGCACCATCCTCGACTGGCATGAGTTCGTTAAGAGCCCGGTTCCCGCGCTTGCCTGCCTCAAGGGCATCAACATGCTCCTGTACCTGGCCATGCTCGTCATCGCCACGCTTGGACCCATGGGCCCGATGAACTCCTTCTACGGCGCCACGAGCCGCATCATGCTCGCCATGGGCCGAAAGGGCCAGCTGCCCGAGAAGTTCGCCGAGGTCGATCCCAAGTCCGGCGCTCCCAAGCTCGCCTGCGTCGTTCTGGGCGTCATCACCGTCGTCGGTCCGTTCCTGGGCAAGAACATGCTCATCCCTCTGACCAACGTGTCGGCTCTCGCCTTCATCTTCTCCTGCGGCATGGTCGCCCTCGCTTGCCTGCGCATGCGCTTCACCGAGCCCGACCTGCCTCGTCCCTACGAGGTGCCCGGCGGCAAGTTTGGCATCAGCCTCGCTGTCGCTGCCTGCGCCGTCATCATCGGCCTGCTCGTGGTCCCGTTCTCTCCCGCCTCCCTCAACATGGTGGAGTGGAGCATCGTGATCGGCTGGCTGGCCGTTGGCCTGGCCCTCATGGCCTTCACCAATTCCCGCAAAAAATAACGCCTAGCCGGGGCGGATCGGGTGCGCGGACCCCTCTCTTCCGCGCACCGAACCCGGCACCACTTGGGTAGCTTTGTGAGGCCATAACCCAACATGGCCTCGCCCACTATATGGATCCATAAGGAGGAACCATGTCCACTAAGTACGCAATCGTTGGCGGCAAGCTCATCGACGGTACCGGTGCCGAGCCGGTCGAGAACTCCCTCGTTCTCGTCGACGACAACGGCAAGATCGAGTATGCCGGTGCTATGCAGGACCTTCCCGAGGGCGTTGAGGTTATCGACGCCGCCGGCAAGACCGTCCTTCCCGGCCTGATCGACACCCACCTGCACTTCTCGGGCAACCTGACCGACGATGACACCGACTGGGTCATGCAGCCGCTTCTCGAGAAGCAGGCCGTCGCCGTCAAGCAGGCCTACGACTGCCTCACCCACGGCCTCACCACCGTCTGCGAGATCGGCCGCTTTGGTATCCAGATCCGCGACTGCATCGACAAGGGCGTCTTTAAGGGTCCGCGCGTTCTGGCCACCGGACTCGGCTTCTGCCGTGTTGCCGGTCACGGTGACTCCCATCACTGCAGCCAGGAACTCAACAAGGAATCGCACCCCTGGGGCGATCAGGTCGACGGTCCTTGGGATCTGCGTAAGGCCGTCCGTCGTCGCCTGCGCGAGAACCCCGATGCCATCAAGATCTGGGCTACCGGTGGCGGCATCTGGCGCTGGGACTCCGGTCGCGACCAGCACTATTGCTCCGAGGAGATCCAGGCCGTGGTCGAAGAGGCAAAGATGGTCGGCATTCCCGTGTGGAGCCACTGCTACAACAACCACGCCGCTGCCTACGATTCCGTTCGCTTTGGTTGCGAGCAGCTGATTCACGGCTTCGATATCGATGAGCGCACCATGGACCTCATGGCCGAGCAGGGCACCTTCTTCACCCCGACGATCGCCTTCCTGCCCACCTGGTACGCCACCTATCCGCCCGTCTACGTCCCCGAGCTGCACGACAAGTACGAGGGCACCCTGGTCGAGAAGGAGCTGCAGCGCAACTACGACTGCCTGCGCGAGGCCAAGAAGCGCGGCGTCGTCATGACGATCGGCTCCGACTCCTTCTCCTTCGTCACCCCGTACGGCACCTGCTCCATCGAGGAGATGTACGAGTTTGTCGACAAGATCGGCTTCACCCCGGTCGAGACCATCACCTGCGCCACCCTCAACGGTGCCAAGATGTGCCACATCGAGGACGAGACCGGTTCCATCGAGGCCGGCAAGTGCGCCGACCTGCTGGTCGTCAACGGTGACGTCGCCGCCGACATCCACGTGCTCAACACCGACAACATGGACGTCATCATGAAGGACGGCTGGATCGTCGAGGCTGGCACCTTTGGCGAGGCCAACAAATACAGCGCCTAAGATACCGTTTGTCGATAGCTGGATGTAAAACACAGTTTTTGATTGCATAATGCAATGGAGAGGGTCGCTTGCGGCCCTCTTTATTGCTATGGGTGCGGTAGATAAAAGGGGATGACGGTGGATTTAAACAGGCTGATTCTGGGCAAGAGCTACAACTCTACCAAGGTCTTTCGTACGGCCCGGCATGTGGTCCAGGCCATCCTGCTCGGTGTTGTCGTTCCGGCGCTTATCCTGTTGCTTATCTGGGATTTAACCGATAATCCCAATCCCGTTCCGGGCGTTGTCGTTATTGCCGGTCTGGTCATGCTGTGCTTCTTTTTCTCGTATGTCTTTGTGGTCCCCGACGACCTCACATCGAGCGCAACCGACCGTACACTCGCCATCGCATCAAAAATATTCGCCTACACGTCGCGTGGCCTTACGCCCGAAGCTGCCCTGGGCGCCTCCAAAATCATTCTGTCCGAAACTATCGCCTCGGCCATCTGCTTCACCGACGGCAAGCAGGTGTTGGCAAGTTGGGGCGAGGATTCGACAAAGTGTCCCGCCGGCACCCCGGTCGTGCTCGAGACCACGCTCAGTGTGATTGAGACGGGCGAGCAGAGCGTGTTTTCGCGTGACACCTCCAATGAGACGGGTGGCTATTTTCCCCGCCTGCGCGCCGGTATTGTCGCACCGCTTACCGTGCGCGGGCATTGCGTGGGTACGCTCGAGCTGTACTATCCCCGCCTGAGCAGCATCGATATGCGCCAGACGGCGTTGGCCTCGGGCTTTGCCGATCTCATTTCCACGCAGCTCGCCAGCTTTGAGCTCGAGCGCCAGGACGAGCTTACGGCCCGCGTGGAGCTGCGCGCCCTGCAGTCGCAGGTCGACCCGCATTTTCTGTTCAATACCATCAGCACTATCGTGTCGCTCGTGCGAACCGAGCCCGACAAGGCGCGATCGCTGCTGATCGACTTTTCCAATTACTATCGTCAGACGCTTTCTGACTCCGATACGCTCACCACGCTCGAGCATGAGGTGGAACAGGGCACTCGTTATATCAATCTTATGCAGGCCCGGTATGGCGACGGCCGTCTGCGCGTTTCGGTCGACATCGACTTTGAGGTGCGCGACAGCATGGTGCCGCCGTTTATCTTGCAGCCGCTGCTCGAAAACTGCATCAAGCATGCGCAGCGCGAGACCGAGCCGCTTTCTATTCGTGTTGGGGCTTTTGAGACCGATGACGGCTTGGAGATTATCGTCGAAGATGACGGCATCGGTATGAGCGAAGAAGTCTGCGCGCATCTGTTTGAGCAGCATCGCCGAGAGGAGCCCGAGAGCATTACCGCCGACGGTTCCGTCAAGCGAGGTTGCGGCCTGGCGCTCTTTAACGTACTTCAGCGCATCCATTTCTTTTACGGAGAAGATTCGGGCATGCGCGTGAAGTCCCAGGAGGGCGTGGGAACGCAGGTCATCGTCGAGCTGAACGGCGAGCCGCATGAGCCGGCGCCGATGAAGGTGTAGCGCGCGGTTGGATTGAGAGAAAAAAGAGGGGAAGCGCATATGTCCGAGGGATGGAACATCTTGGTGGTTGATGACGAGCCTCCTATTAGGGCTGAGCTACGTTATCTGCTGGAAAAGGATGCACGTGTGGGACAGATTGCCGAGGCGGGCAATGTCACCGAGGCCGTGGAGTCGATTCTGTCGAACAAGCCCGACGTGCTGTTTTTGGATATCACGATGCCCGGCCGCTCGGGAATTGAGCTAGCCGAGACCCTGCAAAACCTAAAGACGCCGCCGGTGGTGGTGTTTGTGACGGCGTTTGCAGAGTTCGCGGCCGACGCGTATAACCTCGATGCTGTCGACTATGTCGTCAAGCCGGTCGAGGACGCGCGCCTGTCGAAGGCGCTCGACAAGATCGAAACCGCCCTGGGTGTTCGCCGCGCTGTCCATACCCCGCGCCAGCCCCTTCGCCTGACGGTGGACCGCGGGGGTAAAAAGGTGTTCATCCCCGTGGCGGATGTCTGCTACTTTGAGGCGCGTGCCGATTTTTGCAACGCCGTCTGCGCCGAGGGAACATATCTGATTAATGAGTCGATCTCTTCGCTCGAACGTCGCTTGGGCTCCGAGGGCTTTATCCGCGTCCATCGCAGCTATCTGGTCAATTTGGAAGACGTGCACAATGTTGAGATTGGCTCCACGGGGTTGATGGAGCTCAGGCTCGACCGCGTGAGCTCGACGGTGCTGGTGTCCCGTCGTCGTGCCGCCGAGGTCAAGTCGCACCTGGGGCTTGCGTAAGAGGCTTGCGTGCCGTCGTTTACCATCGCAGGTTTGGTATGGGCGCGCGGTGGGCATAATGGGTGGAATCGAATGAAATCGAAAGGATCATTATGCCCGCGCTTATCACCCATCATCTGTTTGGCGAGGAAAGCATCGACCGTCTTCCGCAGGGCGTCATCACGTCCGATGAAGAGCGCATTGCCTTTATCTTGGGCAACCAAGGTCCCGACCCGTTTTTCTTTCACATTCTGACACCGCGTGTTTCCGACTGTACGCTGCTGGCGCAGGTCATGCATCGCTCGCGCATGTCTCGCCAGCTCGCGTGCCTGCGCGACGGCGTGTCGCATCTGCTGCCGCGCGACGCCAGCTTGGGTCGCGCCTTTGCGCTGGGCCTGCTGTCTCATTACGTGCTCGACCGCAACGCCCATCCCTTTGTCTATGAGCAGCAGTTTGGCATCGTGGAGTCCGATTCAGAGCTTGAGGATTCGAGCAGTCAGGTCCATGCCGTGATCGAGAGCGACCTGGATGTACTGATGCTGCAGCTTAAGCGCGATGGCGCTACGGTCGACGATTACCCGCCGGCGGGCGAGATCGTCACCACCGATCGCATCAATCGCGTGGCCGGCGTGCTGATGAGCTATGTTGCCGGACGTGTGTACGGCATTGACATTCCGGCGGGGGAGTACGGTGCTGCCGTTGCCAATATGCAGCGACTTTACCGTGCGATTGAGCCGGCCGGCTCCGTAAAGACGCGCGCGATCTCGCTGGTTGAGGGCTTGGTGCACGACTACTCGCTGCTCGACGGCCTTGCCCATCGCGTGACGACGGAGCTGCCCGAGCGCACTGGCAATCTGGGCCATCTGACATGGAAGAATCCCTTTACCGATGAGGTCTCGAACGAGAGCTTCCCCGAGGTCTTTGATCGCGCGCTGGTCGATTACGAGTGCACGGTCGCGCGTTTTATCGAGACCGGTGACATGGAGGCCGTGACCAGTCACGTCAACTACAGCGGTCGCGTGCTCGGCACCGACGAGGAGTTCGACCGCGAGGAGTAGGGTTCGCTCCTGTCTCTTTGCCGAATCCTTACCGGTGCCTCTGTGCAATTGGGGTACGATGAACTAACTGCATATCGGGCGAATACGAAGGGTCCCTGTCCATGAAATACACCAAGCTCGAGCGTAACTGGGTCATGTACGATGTGGGAAACTCGGCCCTCGTGCTGCTCAATACCTCGGTGGTGCCCATCTACTTTAACGCCATCAATACCGGTGCTTCCTCGGCAGACCTGGTGGTCGCTTGGGGCAACGCTCAGACGATTGCCTCGCTGGTCATTGCCATGCTCATGCCCATTCTGGGCGCGCTTGCCGATTACGCCGGCAACAAGATCAAGTTCTTCTTGGGCTTCTTCCTCACGGGCCTGGTTCTTTGCCTGGCGCAGGCTATCCCAATGTCCGCCATGGCATTTTTGACCGTGTACGTGCTGTGCACCATCGGCCTTAACTCTTCTATGACGTTCTACGACGCCATGCTGCCCGACATTACCACCGACGAGCGCATGGACGCCGTGTCCAGCTCGGGCTATGCCTGGGGCTACATCGGTTCCACCGTGCCGTTCATCATCTGCCTGGCGCTTATCATGGGTGGTTCCGCTCTTGGTATCCCCACCATGCTGGCAACGCGTCTGTCGTTTGTCATCACCGGCGCCTGGTGGCTCATCTTTACCCTGCCGCTCATTCGCACCTATAAGCAGAAGTACGGTCGCGAGCGTGGTCCCGAGGACACCATCGGCCACATCGTGGGCGGCGTGTTCTCCGAGGTCGGACACACCATGCGCGAGATCGCCCACAACAAGACCGTGCTGGTCTACATGATCGCGTTCTTCTTCTACATCGACGGCGTGCACACGGTCATTTCCATGGCAACCAGCTATGGATCGGCTTTGGGCATCGACTCGACCCAACTGGTGCTGGCTCTGCTCGTTACGCAGTTTGTGGCCTTCCCGTCCGCCATCATCTACGGCAAGCTTGCCGGTCGCGTGGGCACGCTCAATATGATCTTGGTGGCCGTCGCCGCCTATATGGGTATCGTGCTCTTTGCCGCGTTCTTCCTCAAGACCGCCTTTGAGTTTTGGGTGCTTGCCATTTTGGTCGGCCTGTTCCAAGGCGGCGTGCAGGCGCTGAGCCGCAGCTACTTTGGCCGCATTATTCCCAAGGAAAAGTCCAACGAGTACTACGGCTTCTTTGATATCTTTGGCCGCTATGCAAGCGTTATGGGCACCTTCCTGGTGTCGGTCGTCACCTCGCTGACCGGCAACCCGTCGCTGGGCGTCCTGTCTATCGGCGTGCTGCTGGTGGTGGGCTTTGTGCTGCTGGTCCGTCTGTCCCGCATGTCTCAGACGGCAGAGCAGGCCGCATAGGAACTTGCCGGTAATTGCGTCCGCCGCGATACTCTTTTGGGGTTATCCGCAATAAACATTCTGACTTTCGAACAATGATTAGCCCAAGTGGGTATGATGGAGTCAGCTAGGTCGCGGGGCGTCGCCTGTGTTTGGCGGCGTCCCGTTTTTGTGTTGCAGGGAGGGTAAGGCATGAACGCCACGGTCGTGATTCCAACGTATTGGGCGGGCGATGACGCTTGCGCAAACGCCCCTGGCACCTATGACCATTCGACGCGTCTCAACGCCGACAATCCCGAACTCGACCGCTGCCTGGCCTCGCTTGAGCAGGTACGTGACATCCCGCGCATCATCCTTTTGGTGGTCTGTCCCGTTTCTGCCACAGCCGATGTGTCGCTGCGCGTGCACGAGATTGTCGACGCGCATCCCACGCTCAAGGTCACCGTTGTTACCAACACCCAGGCCTCGCGCATCGCAGACCGGGTTGCTCAGATCGCGCCCAAGGGTTCGGGCGAGTGCGTGAGCCTGCGAGGTTACGGTGCCATCCGCAACATGGGGCTAGCCTGTGCCGCTGTGCTGGGGCATGACGCGGTTATCTTTTTGGATGACGATGAGACTGTCATCGACGCCGACTTTATGAAGCGCGCGACCTATGCGTTGGGGCAGCAGACGCGTCAGGGCTTGCCGATCTTGGTCAAGAGCGGCTATTTCTACGATCGCGACGGCTCGCCGCTGGCTCCCACGGACAAGGCGGGCATCTGCCATCGTTGGTGGACCAAGCGCATCGAGTTCAACCGTTGGATGAAAAAGGCGCTCTCGGGCACCCGCATCTCGCGCTCCAACTACGTGTGCGGCGGCCTGATGGCCCTGCACGCCCGCGCCTTTACGCGTGTGGCCTTTGACCCGTTTATCACCCGCGGCGAGGACTTGGATTACCTCTTTAACATGCGCATGTTTGGCTACGACGTGTGGTTCGATAACGAGTGGACCGTGCGCCATCTGCCTCCGGAGTCCGAAAAGCGCTCACCGCGCTTTATGCAGGATGTATACCGTTGGTACTACGAACGGGCCAAGTTGACATTCGCCGCGCATCAAAAGGAGCTCATTCCCGTTACGGCGGCATCGCTCATGCCCTACCCGGGCCCGTGGATTTCGCGCGAGCTCGACGACCGCGTGCGCAAGACCGCTATGGTCCGCAGCGTGTTTACCCGCGAGCATGAGGGCTACCTGCGCATCTGGCGCCATGGTATCGACGAGGCAAAGGCCTATGCACGCCAAAACGCTGCAAGCTACCTGCGTTTCCAGAGCTTTTGGCCCAAGATCATGGACGGGCTTTGGCGTGACGCACAACTGATCAGTATCCTGGAGGGGGCCGAATGATCGACCGCCGCGCCCAGCGCGATAGTTCATTATCAATCTTTCGCATCATTGCCGTTGCCTGCGCCATTTGCGTGCTGGTGTACTTTATTTTTGCCCTGGTGACCGGTATCGAGCCGATTGCCACGGTGATTGCCTGCGCGCTGCTGTGCATCTTTCTGTGCATCTTTATCTTTTTGACGCTCAATCCCGATTCGGTGCGCTCCCAGTACACCGAGGAGACGCTCTCGGTGGCCTCGGCCATGCTCGAGGACATTAAGGGCGGTCTGACGCAGGAGTCGGCGCGTTTGGTGTGTCAGCGCATTTTGCCCGAGACGCGCGCCATGACGGTGGCCATCACCGACGAGGACAACGTGCTTGCCTGCGCGGGCGAGTTTGAGGAAAAGCTACTGCCAGATTCTCCCATCCACACGCTTGCCACACGCTACGTTATCGAACATGGCATCGTGCAATCGTTCAACCGTATGGTGGATGTCGTGGGCTCGGACGGCTCGCACAACCAAGTCCCCGCCGGCATTATCGCCCCCATCAAGGTGGGCGATCGTACCGTCGGCACGCTCAAGTTCTACTACAAGACCCCGCGCGCCGTCGACCGCACCCAGTACGCGCTTGCCTCGGGCTTTGCCGAGATCTTGTCCACGCAGCTCGCCATCCACGAGCTCGAGGTGCAAAAGGAACTCACAGCGCGCGCCGAGGTGCGTGCGCTGCAGGCGCAGATTAACCCGCACTTCCTGTTCAACACGCTGAACACCATTGCATCGTTTACGCGCACCGACCCGCTGCGGGCCCGCGAACTGCTGCGCGAGTTCTCGTCGTTCTATCGCGCCACGCTCGACAACTCGGGGTCGCTTATCCCGGTCTCGCGCGAGGTTGCCCAGACCAAGCGCTACCTGACGTTTGAGAAGGCGCGCTTTGGCGAGGACCGCGTACTGGCGACCTTCGATGTCTCCGAGGATGTCGAGGACACGTTGGTCCCGGCCTTTGTAATACAGCCCATCGTCGAGAACGCCGTGCGGCATGGCATGGGCGATGACGGTGCCCTGCGGATCGATGTGACCGTCCATCAAGACGGCGACGACGCAATCCTGATTGCCGTAGCCGACAACGGTGTGGGCATGGACGAGGGCACCGCCGCCAGGCTGTTTGATGAGCGCTCCGCCCGCCCCGATGCCAGTTCCCCGCAAGGCGGCGGCGCCGGTGTGGCCATGCACAATATTTCTGAGCGCATCCATCGCTTTTATGGACCGCACTCCTATACGCGCGTCGAATCGGCGCCGGGCAAGGGCACCAAAGTGCTCCTGCACCTTGATTTGTCAGAGAGCATCTTTGACATTCAAGAGTAAAATAAAAGGCTATGGGCTCAACGCCAAGCGGCGGATGCCCGGCGTAGTTTGTTGACGAAAGGTTTAATCCCTATGCTGCGTGCGATGATTGTGGATGATGAGGCCCCGGCCCGTTCGGAACTTCGCTTCTTGCTCGAGCAGACGGGCAAGATCGGCACGATCACTGAGGCGTCGAGCGTCCGCTCCGCCATTGAGATGTTGATGGAAAGCCGCGTCGATGTCGTATTTCTCGATATCTCGATGCCCGGTGCTTCTGGTCTGCAGCTTGCCGAGGCACTGCATAAGCTTAAGAATCCGCCGGCGATTGTGTTTGTGACCGCGTATAGCGATCATGCCGTCGAGGCGTTCGACGTAGATGCCGTCGATTACCTAATGAAGCCGGTTGAGGAGGCACGCCTGGATCGCGCGATCGAGAAGGTCATGCAGCGCGCCAAGCCCGTCACGGACAGCAAGGCCACCATCGAGCGCATTCCGGTGGAAAAGGGCGGCCGTAAGGTCCTCATTCCCGTGGATGACATTCGCTTCATCATGGCCAAGGACGATTACTCCTGTATCTATACCGTCGATGATCGTTTTCTATCGACGACTTCGCTGGCTCAGTTCGAGGCCAAGCTTTGCGACTTTGGCTTCTTTCGCGTTCATCGCCGCTATATCGTCAACTTGGCGTGCGTCACAGATGTCGAGACGGTGCCCTCGGGCGCTATCCAGCTGGGCATTACGGGCGTCGATGAACGCGTGCCGGTCTCGCGCCGCCGCGTTGTGCCGCTCAAGAAGGCCCTGAGCCTCTAGCACACTGGCCCCGCAGCCCTGTAGACCAATTGTCTGCGGAGCCGTGGGGCTTTTTGTATATACGTCGAATCGGTTTTGCAGAAGGGATCCCATGAACAGTGCAAGCGCCAAGCGCATCGACATCATCTCGGACACCCACGGCTATCTTTCGCCCGCGCTTCTGGACGAGCTCAAGGGCGCAGATCTGATCATCCACGCCGGAGACCTCACCTCAGAGATGGATTACGAGCATCTATGTACCATCGCCCCCGTGCGAGCGGTCCTAGGAAACAACGACTACTACCGCGACTACGGCCCGGATGTAGACCGTCTGGCCCTCTTCACCTACGAAGGCCTCAAATTCGCCGTAGCCCACTACCGTGAAGACCTGCCCGTGGGATCCGTAGACGTAGCCATCAACGGTCACACCCACGTAACCAAAGAAGCCCAAGTAGGCCGCTGCTTGGTACTCAACCCAGGCAGCGCCAGCTATCCAAGAGGCACCCGAGGCCCCACCATGGCCAGAATGCTCGTAAAGGACGGCAAGATCCTGAGCACCAAGTTTATTGACTTGGACTAACCGCAACAAAAACGGGGGATGCAGATCGCGTCTCCCGTTTTTCTTTGAGCCAAAGGCCGAAGTTCAACAAGATCCATCAGACCAACCCCGCCGCGGAGCACGCGGGCTAGCCGCGCAGCGGCGCGCGCCCGCAAAACTGGTTGAACAATGTGACGGCAGGGAGGGTCTCCGGGGCCGGCTGGCGCGGGTTAAGTTTGTCGCGAGTTCCGCACGCAAAGGAAAGCACTTAATGTGCTTTCCGTC
>UQSB01000020.1 GCA_900543505.1 uncultured Collinsella sp.
CGTCGCCGACCCCACCGTATCGGACGGGGCGCACGGGCAGGGCGGACGCATCGAGAACGGCCTGTTCCCCGCATCGCACACCGCCGAGGAGCTCGCACGAATCCAAGAGCTAAGCCAGCGTAACGCCGGCGGTCCCGACAGCAGCCAGGCCACACGCCGTCGCCGCGAGCGCGATCGCCAGCCCGGCCCCATCCACCGCATGGTCAATGCCTGGTGGAACCGCCTGCTCGGAGCCGTCTACGGCGGCGGCTTCTCCACGCAAGAAGCCGAGTACGAAGATCACGCCACCCGTCGCGACTACCTTTGGAATACCCTGGGCACCGCCGTATGGGGCATGGCGTTTCCGTTGCTCACCATCGTGTCCACACAGCTCGTGGGCGCCGAGGAGGCTGGCAAATTCTCCATCGCCTTTGTCACCGGCACGCTCATCATGATCGCGTGCAACTACGGCGTGCGCAATTTCCAGGTCTCGGACATCGACGAAAAGACGTCCTTTGCCTCTTACCAGCTCAACCGCTGGATCTGCGGAGCGCTCGCGCTGGCATGCGGCCTGGTATACAGCAGCGCCCGCGGCTACGATGCGCAGATGGCCACAATCGGCCTGGGCGTCTACCTGTATAAGGTGATCGACGGCATTGCCGACGTGTACGAGGGCCGCCTGCAGCAGGCCGACAAACTCTACCTGGCCGGCATGAGCCAAACGCTGCGTTCCGCCGGCGTCATCGCAGTCTTTAGCGTGGCGCTGTTCCTCACGCGCAGCATGCCCATCGCGGCTATGGCCATGGGTGTTACCGCGATTGCCTCGCTCGTGCTGGTCACCGCCCCGCTCGCCCTGCTCGAAACCGAAAAATCGCGCCGCGTGAGCCTGCGCGAGGCTGGCCACCTGTTTGTCCAGTGCGCCCCGCTCTTTGGTGCGCTGTTCCTGTTCAACCTCATCGAGAGCATGCCCAAGTTCGTGATGGAAGGCACGCTGGCCTACAAATATCAGCTGTACTTTAATGCACTGTTCTTTCCGGCGCAGGCTATTTTGCTGAGCATCGGATTTATCTATAAACCGCAGCTTTTGCGTCTGTCGAGCATTTGGGCGAATCCGCGCAAGCGTCGCCGCTTTGACCTGATTATTGTTGCCGTTATGGCACTGATCGTGGTCATTACCGGAGCGTGCGCCGCATTTATGGCAGGCCCCGGCATTCCCCTCATGAGCTTTATGTACGGCCTCAACTTTGAGCGCTACCGCACATTGGCACTGCTAATGGTTGTCGCCGGCGGAGTCACCGCGGCAATCGACTTTATCTACGCCATCATCACGGTGTTGCGCCACGCCGGAGACGTCACCAAGATCTACCTGATCTGCTTCGCCGTAAGCGTGGTGCTGCCGGTGATCCTGATTAAGCTGCTGGGTCTGATGGGCGCCGTGGTGAGCTACCTGGCGGTCATGGCCCTACTGCTGGTGTTGCTGATAATCGAGTACGCCCACATCCGCCAACGCATCGAACGCGACCGTAACCCATACGGCGCCTAATTAGCTGCCCCCGGTCACCGGAATTAACGATGGAATCACCCCGGCTGGGGTCTCGTTGCGGACGATTTGCGACACGCAAAACTAAGTGAGTAGACTTTTGCCGAATCCCTGACCACTCCGGCAAAATACAAGTCAGTTACCTGCGGTTTTGTTGAGGCAAATTTGCCGGCTGCTCGGCATTTCCAAAAAAGCCTACTCACTTAGCCAGCGGGCAGCCAAAAAAGAGCCGTCGCGACGTCGTTTGACTCCGTTGCGACGGTTTTTCGAGCATTTTCGCGCTGCCGAGGACGCAGACGCTCCTCATTTCTAGCGCTTACCGAGCAAGAAGGCGCTACTCTCCGAAAGTAGCCAAAAAGCCCCGTCCCAAATTAGCTACCCTTTGCACCGATTATTCGCCTGGTTTGATGTTCGCGTAGAACTCGGCCCCGTCGTCTAGACGCAGGATACCTACGCGGCCAAACTCCGACCCGGTGGCGGCGGCGCAGTCGATGTCGATGTGATCGGGCACGCCGGCGGTGTCCTCGCCGCCCAGGCGCACGATCTGCCCGCGGCCCGACTCCTCATCGAGCCCCGCCAGACCGCCCACCTCGCAATAACGCCCAAGCGACACCGTGGGCGTGTGGCCGCTCACCACAACCGGACCCTTGCCCTCGGCAGAAAGCAGCCCCGTCGGCGCATCCCAATAGCCATGGCGAATCCACAGCAGGTCATCGGACGACTGTACCGCAAGCATCTGCTTCAGCAGTTCGCGATCGGCGCCAACCGCTCCGGCGCCATCGGCACAATCAACCCCATGCTCAAGCAAAAACGCCCGTGCCGCCTCGGTCTGGATGCCGGCATGCACCAGCAGGTACGGGCGCTCGTCAGTCTCGGCCACCGCGTAGAGCGGCAGCGTCGCCATCCAACGCACGAGCTCCTCGTACGCCTCGAATTCCATATCGTTGAGCTGCTGACGGGTAGTCCAACCGCCGTTGATATCCCAGGTCTCGGCATCGAGCGGATCCTGGCCAATGATGGCGTCGAGCATGATCTGCTCGTGATTACCCTTGAGCACGCGCGCGTTGGGCAGCGAGCGCACGAGCTTAATAACGCCGACCGGATCGGGCCCGCGATCGATCATGTCTCCCAGCACGTACAGCGTATCGTCGGACGCCAGCGAAATCTTGGACAGGGCCTCGTCAAGCGCACGCATATGCCCGTGAGCATCGGATGTCACATAGATCGCCATGGAACGCCTCTCTTTACATTGCGGCCGAAGCCCGGAGCCGCAACTAAAACTTCAAGTTGAACTTAAACGTTACCCATTGTACTCCGTTGCAATAAAGCTGGAAAGGGTTGCATGCGTCAACGGTCACCAGCGCACGCCTGTCAATCCGCACCGCTCACGCCACGCCGTCTAGCCCAGCGCCCCGACCAGCGTCGCACACACCGCAGCCTCGTGTCGAAAATGCGCATGCCAGCAATCTAAGCCCATAAACCCACCATCTTTGGGTACAAATAACCGCAGACAACTGACCGTGCCACGCCAACCACCCAGGAGCGGACACTATCCATGAACCAGATCCTTCTCTTTATCGGCCTCGTCATTATTCTGTGCCTGACCATCAAACCTGTCGGAAAAAAGCTCCCCTTCCCCACCCTGCTCATCTTTATCGTGCTCGGCATGCTGCTGGGCGTCAACGGCCCGGCGCGCATCGACTTTAGCGACTACGCGCTCACCGAAACCGTCTGCAGCACAGCGCTGCTGTTCATCATGTTCTACGGCGGCTTTAACACCAACATCGACCGTGCCAAACCCGTCGCCGTGCCCGCGGTGCTACTGAGCACGCTCGGCGTCGTCATCACCGCCGGCGTCACCGGTGCGTTCGCGCATTTTGTACTGGGCTTCGACTGGATCGGCGGCCTGCTGCTGGGATCAGTCGTGGCATCCACCGACGCGGCCAGCGTCTTTAGCGTGCTGCGCGAGCACAACCTGTCGCTAAAGGGCGGCACCGACTCGCTGCTCGAGGTCGAATCGGGCTCCAACGATCCCGTCGCCTACATGCTCACCGCGGTACTCGCCACCCTCGCAGCTGGCGGCGACATCAACATTCCCATACTGCTGGCCAAGCAAATCATCCTGGGTGTGGGCCTGGGCCTTGTCATCGGCTGGACATCCAGCCGCCTGATTGAGCGCGCGCACGCAACGGCTGAGGGTGCGCAGACCATCTTCTTGTTCGCCGTGGCAATCGTCGCCTACGCGCTGCCGAGCTATCTGGGCGGCAACGGCTTTTTGGCCGTGTACCTTGCCGGCATCGTGCTAGGCGCGAGCGACATCACCGGCAAGGTCGAGATGGCGCACTTCTTTGACACCCTCACCGAAATGGCCGAGATGACCATCTTCTTTTTGCTGGGCCTGCTCGTCACGCCCGCGCGCCTGCCGCAAATGCTACTACCGGGCCTGGCGCTCATGGCGTTTATGCTCTTTGTGAGCCGCCCCATCGCCGTCGGCCTGCTGCTAGCGCCCTTTAAGACGAACCCCCGCCAGGTCGCGCTCGTAAGCTGGGCGGGCCTGCGCGGCGCGGCTTCGGTCGTGTTTAGCCTCTTTGCCGTGGTGGCCGGTGTCCCCGGCGGTCACGACCTGTTTGACCTGGTGTTTGTGATTGCTGTGTCGAGCATTGTGGTGCAGGGCTCGCTGCTGCCGGCGGTGGCGAAGAAACTCGATATGATCGATGCAGAAGGCGACGTGCGCCGCACGTTTAACGACTACCGCGACGAGGACGGTATGTCATTCGTCAAGCTCAAGGTGGGCGCGGGCCATCCGTTTGCCGGGCGCTCGCTTGCCGATATTGGCAGCGTCACGGACATGCTGGTGGTCCTGGTGCTGCGCGACGGTGCGCACCCGGTGCTGCCCAACGGCGATACCGTCATCGAGGAAGGCGACCTTCTGGTTATGGCCGCGCCGACGTTTGAGGAACGTGCCGAGGTTACGCTGCGCGAGGTCACCGTGACTCCCCACGGTCGCTTAGCTGGACAGCGCCTGCGCGACGTGCCGCAAGGCAAGCACCCGTTTATCGTCGTGATGCTCAAGCGCGATGGTCAAACGATCATCCCCGACGGCAACACCCTCATATACGCCGGCGACGAAGCCGTCATCGCCACGCTGGCGTCGTAGCGGGCGGGGGTAGCTAATTTGGGACGGCCTTCTTTCTAACTTCTTTTAGTAAGCCTTTTTTAAACGCAGTACTACCACCAAAAAACTTCTGGTCAGTATTAGTCTGCTTATTTGCCTGATATTTCAGACTCGTGAACTCAATGGTACAGACATAGTCCGCGGCCTGAGCCAAATAGTAATCCGATGAAGTTGTCGGCTTATAGATAACTGCATTTTTAGCCAAAGCGTAATCGATTGCCTTGTGAAGCGCACTCGAAACCGAAACCTGTCCTCCGTCGTAGTAAATCTTTACAGCATCAAACTGCTGAAACCAACTCAAATTGTCGAATATGAAATCGATGATCTCACGCCGCATCGCATCAGCAATCTGTTTAAGAGTTCGGTACCGATGCGTCTTGAATACAAACACCCTGTACGAGATGGGCAAATGTCGAAACATAACTCGAAATAGTGAGAACAGCCTTTTTCTCTCACTGATGCCCAAGTCCTTGAACTGATCTTTTCCATTCATGAGAGGAGAAGCATGGAACGGAAGAAGCGGCAATCCGCTTTCGGCTACCGCCCTTTCATATTTCTCTATTCCCTCAGCGATGGGAGTATCTTGTTCATGAAAAACAAAGGCCACAAGATAGTATCTTTCACGAAGATCATCGCTTCCAGATTCATCAATAAAGATACTCAGCTCTCGCATGGGCAATCCTTAATAAAAAGCCGGGGAAAACGTCCCCGGCACTTGGAAGCCCTCTCTTAAGAGATGACCACCTAATTTATACCATGAAGTTGGACGTATGTTCAAGCATGAGTATAGAATACAAACATATGTTCGTCAATAACAAAGATGGCCATCATTCAGCGTCATCGTCGACGGCAAAGTCGCGGAGGTCGAGGCCTGCGCGTTCGGCTCGGGCCAGGAGCTCTTGAGGTGACTCGTCCTCGATATCCATCGCGTCGAGCATGGCGGCCGGAAAGCCCACGCCCGCCGCACTCCCCGCGCGGTCGAGCAGGCTCTCGCGCAGCTGACCGACATCAACTTCGATCTTCATGATGCAGCCTCCCTATTCAGCCCCCACTTACCATTCACGACCCAGATAAACATGGAAGTGCAGCGCCTGAAGAACACGCTCTTCGCCGCTATCCGCGTTTTTCAGGCAAAGTGCATACTCCGCGCGTTCATCAAGTTCAACGGTTGGACGCACCGTCAGCATTACCTTAAAGCGGCGCGCCCTCGCATCGACTTCAGTCAAATCGGCTACGATTCTTGCAATGTCGGTTACAGGGTTTCCGCTGCGATCGACAACAAACACTTCATAGTTCGCAGGAAGAATCTTGCCGACCACCGCCTCATCTTGCAGAAATTCCAGGAAGAAAGACGTATTCGAGATGGATTCAAGTTGCGTAACGAGGGACAAGCCAACGGGGCTCGATGCGACAAAGCCACGCGTTCCGGCGCGCTTATTGCTAAAGGTCAAAACCGGCACACACATCTCCTGCAATGAGATGCCGCCATGGACAAAGTTCTCGCCTCCGCCGGGACGTCGCAAACGCACGCATTCACGTGGCGAAAAGCCCACGAGGCTACCAGCAGAAGCGGGTAGAGCAACCTTAAGCAGCGTATCGGACTCAGAATCGCTCGAGGCAACAGCCCAGCGGCGTCCAGCCTCAATGACGTCACCCGCCACGTCCGCAACACTCGTATGATCATATTCGGCAAGCGGCTCTGCGGTATACAGAAACCCATGATCTGCCGTAATGACGATTCGAGACGACATAAACTCACGCACAATGAGCTTGACCAGCACCGATAACTCGTCAATTGTTTCATCGCAGGCATGAAACGCCCTGCGCTCGGTTGCGGCCTTGTCACCAATGGCATCAATGAGATCGTGATAGATATAGACAACGTTCGCGTCTCCCACGGCTTTCTTGCGTTCGGCACGGTCCATCTCGCCGACAAAACGGTCATAGCGAACCGCAACAGCGCCCTCATAATGCTTGCCAATCACCTTTTGGCGGGATTCGATGGTATCGACGCGCCCCCCGTCAACAAGCACGCCAAAGCCCGATCCTGCCTCTCCGCATGCCTCGTAACGCATCGTTCCATGAGGCAACAAGGCAGCCATACCGCATCTGGTTATCGAAGGAAACACGCCTTGCACGGCACCAAGCTCGCACTGACCCTTTGTCTCGCGCTCAAGCCGCTCGGCGAGCTCTGCAGCAACCTCATAGCGCAAAGCATCAGATACGATGACCCAAATACGCTTTCCGCGGCGATTCGCGGGCTCAACGTAGCTCAGATCAAAATCAACCTGACGCGGAATACCTTTCACATATCCCTGCAAGCCCAATGCGTCGCCCGATGCGCTTGCCCAACGGCGAGAGAGCTCCTTAAGAAACCAGCCTTTATACAAAGCTTCCATCGACTCAAAGCAGGCCCGGAAGTCTTCATCGAGTTCGTACTCCCCCGCTCTAAAGGCACCGGCGAACTCCGTCACCAGCTCACGGTACCAAGCGTCCATGCGATAGAAATCGCTGGCATAAGAACCCCAAAGGGCCAAAGCCCCCATGCCCGCAAAACCTTCTACATGGTCGCGATAAAAACGCTGCATATGAGCTGCAGCCGAAACGCCGCGATAATAGCAGGCAAGTTCCTCATACCAGAGCGATCCGCGACGAGAGGCGACGACCGACAAAACCTCATCAGCAGCATCCACAGACAGACGCACCCGCTCAAACAGCATGCGCAGAATGGTGGCATCGATGCAGGGAAAGACGTCGGCTCCTGCAATACAGTCAAGACCAACGTCAGCAAGTATCTTTTCAAGCTCAAGCTCACGCTCAACCGCCGTTGTCATACTCAACAGCAATAGACGATTACCGCCACGAACCCAATAATCAACGCATGCGCGGCAGAACGCGGCATGAACAGCCTGGGAAGAGAAACGTCCCGACAGCGCGTCCAGACATCCACCCGTCATTGACCGCGAGCAGGCGGTGAGCAACACGTGGACCAACAACTCGGGAACACGAGATAGCTCGAGCGCGTTCCCCTCAAAACCACACCAATGACGAATGAGCTCGCAGAAATAGCCATTCATCTCATATTCAGCAAGTAGGACAACCACCTGATCAGCATTGCCCTCGTGCAGGAGTGCCAAATAGCCCGATACGATTGCCGCGGGATCGAGCTCGCTGGCACCCAAGCAGGCAGCCAAAATGCCAAGCTCAAGCTCATCGACGGTCTCAACAGCGACTTCCCTCGATGAATGTAGCAACTTATTGAGCTTTATAACGTTGCGGCGCTTGGCAAAAAAGGCTTTATGGGACTCAAGCGCCGCGCGCATCTCATACGAATCAACCGCGCCGATCTCGCGTAGCTGCACAGAAACATAGTCAGCAGCAAACGGGACACAACGCGCTTCAACATCCGCCAGCCAATCGCCAGACGGCTCCCCTGCGCAGCGACGATATATGAGCACCTTACGTCCGCTCAAGTCACCATTGAGCTTACGCTTGATAGCAAACCGACCACCCTCGCGATCAACGAGAACGCTGACGCCCGGCAGCTCCAAATCTGCAAGCACATCCTCAAATTCACCGGACGGATCATGCCACACAACAATGGCGCCCCCGCAATCGGCGTCCTGACCTGCAAACAAATGCAGCAGTTCGGATGTAATATCTGCAAGCTTCATGGCAAACTCTCAAAACTAGTCATCAAACAAACCGGCGAAAATAGCATCCAAATCCTCTTGAGAGGTGGGCTGCGTCTCGAGTATTTCGGAATCAATACACCTGAGCATGGTGTTCTCTTTTTCGCGCAGGCGAGTATATATTTCCTCGTCAAGCGACCATGGATCGGGCCTTCCAAGGTCATAATCTTCCGAAAGGTAGTAGTACCTTGTCTGCTGATCTTGCGGCAGGCCCAAACGGTGGATTCGATCGCGGGACTGCAGCAAATGGACCAGGTTAAAGCTGTACTCGTAGTACACGGCATCGTGACAAATCGAATGCAGCGAGACGGACTCGGCAAGCGTATGAGGATTGGTAATGAGTACGGGAAACTTGCCAGCCCTAAAGTCATCCAGGTCTGCCGAACGACAGACAAGGTCATCCTGACCGTTAATCGTACGCGCCTCAATCCCCATATCAGCCAGACCGCGCTGAAGATCGGACATGCTCTTGATGAAAATGCACCAAACGATAACCGAGCGTCCCTGTGCCACCAAGTCGCCAATCAGAGAGCAGCAACGAGCACGTTTGCTCGATGCGCCGGCAGATCGAATCATGCCCACAATCTTATCGGAGTAGTCGACGGCATCGACCTCGCCGGTCTCCTCGTCTTCTTCGATAATCCAACGATAGTCTTCGGGATTAAGCGTTTCGAGCAGGTCAATCGGATCGTTTTCCATCTGCAGCACACGCAGCATCAAGGTCAGTTTGTTGCGACGGTAACGGTTTTTAATAACGCCGAGCAGTAGATTCGTACGCTCGCCAGACGATACCTTGATAAGCTCGTCGGGCTCAGCCCTCGGGACGCCTAGGTCATCCTTGGTCGTACGGCAATAAAATGGCTGCAACTTGTTGTTCACGAGCTCAATGTCCGAGTCCTCGGCATTTTTGAGCTCGCTTTTCTCAAAACCAAAAAAGTTGTCATACTCCCGCGGATACAGAATGTGCAACATATTGTAAATATCGATATATCCGTTAGGAATTGGCGTGCCCGTCAGGGCAAACGTATAGGGAGCGCTCTTGGAAACCACGAGAGCCGCGTTAGCTTGCTTTCCGCCAACGCGCTTAACGCGATGGATTTCGTCGAACACCAAAAGCGTACGCTCTCCAGCGACCTTACTGAGTTCCTCGGCAACGCCAATAGCCGCCTCGTAATTCACAAGCAGCAAATTGCAACCGCCCACACGAGCGCGAATATACCTCCGACGGTCAGACTTACCAAGCTTTCGGTAAGCATCGTCTTGCGTTGTAAACAAGTTGAGTGGCCACTTATCGCCAAAACAGAGCCTCCACTCCGTCGCCCAGGAATCAAATGCGTTTTTTGGGCACACAACCATAATGCGATCGACCATGCCGCGTTGCGCCAAAAAGGCAAACGCCCCAAGAACGGTCGCCGTTTTACCCGACCCCGGCACCGAGAAGTTGCCTGCACGTCCCATCGTTGCCAAGAAAAACGCGTCGCGCATCTGGCGATCCTTAAGTGGGCGCGCCATGGCGGCATCGACGACCTCCGAGAACTCTGCGAGATGGGCATCGTGTTTGTGGTCGCCGCGCTTGATCTCGTTTCCCAAACGCGAACGTTGCTCGGCAAGTTCGCGAATCTGCGTAAAGCCGTCCTGAAGATCGTCATCGACCGATAGCGCCACACCAAGACGGCTGGCAACCTTCGATAGCTTGCCAACAATCTTTTCGAACTCTGTATAGTTGCCGATCTCTTCGAGCAAAATATGACCCTTAACGACACACCTGACGTATGCCCTACAGCTCATCTTAAAGCGAGCATTGCGACGCAGAGAGTCGGCATCGAGAGGCTCGGGATCAAGATAGATTTGTCCGCCTCGCTGATATAAACGCATTGCTTAGCCTTCTAGATTTTTTTGGACGGCATCGAGAACTTCCTGGGCTTTCTCAAGAAGAGACTGCAGCCCATCCTGCATATTGGCGAGTTGTTCGGGCTCCAGTTTGTGCAGTATTTCCACGTCAACTTCGCCAACATTCGAGAGTGCGTTGCGGACGGCACGCACTTGTCCGTTTTTGATGTTACGATTGCCGGCCTTCGTGCGGGCAACGGTTCTAGACGCCTTCATCCCCTCTTTCAAACGCCTGTCAGAGCCAAACGTATCGCGAAGATATTCCGTAGTGACAACCACGTCGTCAGGCTTTTCCTCAAGCCTTTCCAAAACCTCAACGGTATAATCCAGCTGCTCTTCGCGCAGCTTGTCGTCAGCAATCAAATTATCGATAAACTCGCGCACCTCACGCGTGCGGTCACCGAGCGTCTGACACAACAAATTTGCAAACACGGCATTTTTAATCTCTTCTCGATCGTCCTTGTTCTTGACCTTACCAAGCCTGGTCGTAAGCGACTCGATAGGGCCTTGCAACTTAAGGTCCTGGGCAATATGAAATGCACCGGGAGCCTCGCAGAACTCAAGAAAATCTTTCAACATATCGATTTGAGCGAGACTGTTCTTCATTTCGCTCTGCTTCATATTGGCATGCTTGGCATATTCTTCTGCCGTCATACGCCCTTCATTGACCCACCTATCGATATCGACCAGACGAGAGATGGCATCATATTCCTGTTTGGTGTCCTCGCCCAGCTGAATCTCGAGCTCAAGGCCCTTAATAGCATTTTCGTCATAGGTATCGGAGAACACGCAACAGCGCAGCATGCGAAGGGTGTTCTCGGCAGCAGACAACTTACGCAAGCAGGTAAAACGACGGTTACCGTCAATGACAACGCCGTTGGTCAAAATGATCGCAGATTGTTGTTGGCCCTTGTTTTTAATATCCAACATAGTCGTCTTAAGATGCTTGGGGTTATCGGCCTCGACCATACCAGCAATGAGGTTATCGAGCTCCTCTTGATCCTGAGGCAGGCCCTCGGGATGCTCTGCCTGATAGCGCGAAATGAAGGTAGCAATTCGTCCATTCTGCACATTAAAATGCAACTTATCGACGCGCACCTCGCAAATTGGACAATCCTGGTTCTGACCGTTAATAAACTTGCGCTCGCTATTGCCGGTTTTGCGAACCCAGCCCTCGGCAATGCCTGTCTTGATGAACTTTTCCATTTCCATTGTCTTACTCCACTTCTAGTACAAACTGGTCATGACTAACAAATACTCGCTCGCTGGCACTCGAATAAAACAAGTCCGACTTACGGATTATCTGAATGAGCTGCGCACGCGGAACCACTATGCCGTACTCTTCCGAAAGCAAATCGACAAGATCGTCGATATCGATCGATATCTCGCGCGCCACCACCGCCTGGATAAAATCACGGCCCTTCATGGGGTGGCCGCGCGGCGCAAAGAGCTTAATGCCCACAAGGTTTCCGTGACCCAACAAGTCCTCCTGCGATAAGAGGACGCTTTCGTAAAATGCATCGGATAGACCGTACTCAAGTAGGGGCAATTCGGATGCGCAGCGCCTGAGCCACGGCACGGTAAAGTACGGCGTGTCGTCATCAGCGCCACGCTCGATGGCATCCAAAGCAAAGCTGCGCAAATCGGCATCCCTAATATCAAGCTCATCAAGGCCATCGCGCGTAATCCAGCTCGACTCATCGTAGTCAAGCAAGTCGCCCGACCTAATGGCTCGATAGACTATGTTTTTAAAGGACATACAGTTCAACATGGATTGAGGCAGGCTATCGTGCTCGACGATGGCTCCGCGCATCAAAGACAGGTAGAAATCTGTCTGGCTTACACCCCTACCTCTGCAGGCGCAGTCAGCGTAAAGCGTGAACCCCGTTTGATAGGCAAACAATTCCAGCTTGAGCGTTTCGTCGGGCGAGCATCCCGCCAGCTCCGCAAACTGGGAAAGCAGGTACCAATCCTCATCAAGCTTGGGAAGAGTTGGCTCACCGGCCATGACGCCTTCAGATCCGGTATCAACACGCTCGCCGTGGAACGGCTGGGGATGTACGTCTTCAGCCACAGCGACGCGCGGAGCTGCCGCGGCCGGCCCGCATTCATCATCTTCAATAACGTTTTCTCGGACTTCGACCGAATCACTTTGCGTCTCGGGGACAAAGCTCTCAGCACTCGCTTCAACGTCCGCAAACCAATCGTTCGCATCGACAACGCACGGTGATGACCGATAGAACAGCGCTCGTTCATCGAAGCCGAGTTCGTTAATAGCTCGAATCGTATCGAATTTGCCGGTCACATCCTCGCGAATCAACACAACATCGTCGGGCAACAATAGCCGCTCAACAACATCCGCGTATGCACCGCCAACGTCATGCCATAAAAGAATGGAACCGGACGTTGTATCAAATGCCATTTGCAGCTGCTCGGAGAGCTCGACTAGGGAGTCATCTAGTATTTGCTCTTCATGCGGCTCGGGAGTTTCTTCGGCACCCAAAAACCGATACCCAAACCCGTACACCGTTGCGATCCAAAGAGGATTCTTTATCTCCTCCCCCAGCTTCTTGCGGAGGTTTTTGACATGTGTTGCAAGAGCCCTCTTCGACTCAGCAAAGCCAATGCCCATAGAAATCTGCGACAGTTCCTCGTTTGAAACCTCGACGCCTGGCCTGGTTGTAAATGCATTCAAAACGCTATACTCATTCGGAGTAAGCGCAAGCTCCTCGCCATCGAGCAGAACAATACGGTTCTCAGAATCAACGACAAGCACACGGTCGCCATGCGCAGAACGAAATACACGCCCGCCCTCACCAACGCTCATCTCAGGCTCAAATCCCGGAGCAAAATCGAGACGATAGCCATAACCGTGAACGCCCTTAAGCCAACGAGCGTTGCGGGCATCTTCTTTCAGTTTCTTGCGAATGTTCTTGATATGGCTATCGAGCACTCGATGCGACTTAGGGTCATCGTGGCCAAATGCCGCAACAAACAGCTCTTGGCGAGAAAATGCATGACCCGGTTTTTGAGCCATACAAAACAAGATGTTGAACTCATTGGGGGTCAAGCATAGGTAGGAACCGTCCATGTACGCATCGCACATGGCTGGATCGAGCAGAAGATTGCTATCGATTCGAATGATCTGATTGTTGTTTACCAATGATCCCATAGCAGCTCTTTCGACTTCTAGCACGCAGACGGCTATTTGATTTTGGCGAGGACGTCCTGGAACTTGGCGTAATTAACCTTAGCGCCGTCATCCAAATCAATCTCAATCATTTGGTCTGCAAGGTGATGGACCTTCTCCTCGTAGCTCACGAGCTCGGCAGCTTGGTCGCTTATGCGCTTTTGTTCCTTAGCAAGACGAGCACGATCACGGCTGTCGCTTACCTCCATCTGGTCGGCAATCCACATCAGCCGATTGCGGTAACGTTCTTGCTGAGGATGGATATAACCCGTACGAATCAGCGCCAACAAATCAGGGCGATAGCGATGCATGTAGACCAACGCCCTAAAGCCGCCCTTCTTGCCCGAATCGAACAGCCAATAAATAGGGCGCTTCTTATAGGTCTGGCAGTGGTCCTTAAAGAAGTCCTTCAAAAAGTAGGTGCGAATTACCTCGCGCGAGGTGCCTTTGCCGCCGAGCGCCTCGGCAATAAAGGCCAGGTTCTGCTCGAGCGTCTCCTCGCCATACACGGTGCGCACAAAGTCGATAAAGTAACGCACGATGTCGTCGTCAAAGTATTCGTCATCGGTGATAGGCAGCACGTTGTCGCTATCTGGCATAAAGGTCACATTCTCGGGATCGGGCATCTTGGCCAGATAGTCAGAGACCGTGGCACCCTGGTCGGCCAGAACCAGACCGTCCACGTCCAGCGAATAGCGGCCGAACATGCAGCCCACGGCATAGCTCATGAGCGAGGTGATCTCGTCGCGCTTGGTGCGCACATACTTGTTGCCCTTATAGCTCTCGGGGATCTCGTCGGCGGTGTCGAAGATGCGTGCCACCGACACGTACTTATCCTCGACCTCGATGGGCACCTCGCCCTCCATGTTGTAGATCTTGGCAAAGATTCGGTTGAGCTCCTCCTCGTTAGCGCGAAGCTGCTCAAAGCGAGCATTGACCTCGGCCTTGCGAGCCTCGTATTTATCGGCGAGTAGTGTTGACATGTTTACACCCAATCTAATCGAGCCGTAATTCAGCTCAAGTGGCGACATTTTGATACGGCAGAGTAGCCGAAGTAACAACAAATGAAGCCGTTTATTAAAGCGAGAAAGATGTAAGGAGTACGACCAGCTATCACTCATCACGCCCACGCCCCGCTCGTCATAAAGTCGGTTTCGTCATCCCTGAAAGAATTGAGCTAACTGCATAACTGTTTGAACGGCAGACAGAGCAATGGATATAGCGTCGGCAGGATCAAAATCTTCGAGAGAATTCTCTTTGAAACGCTTCCTATAACGAACTAACTCAAATCCTTTGACTGTAATTCGTGCTTGGACAAGTCTTTCGTGAAGATCATCGATAGCAAAGTCCACGAGTAAATAATTCTGCCGATGCAGCTCATTAAGAACGGTGTCCAGTAAAGAATTGTCAATTCCTTCCCCGCTTAAATCTAAAAAGGAAGAAGGGTCATTCTTTACGCCTATGATGCCCCACAGCAAGCCCTGCGCCACTGGTTTTGTAATCGGCCGAATTGCGGTTACGGGGATATACCAGTATTTGCCACGTTTAATACAATCAGGAATTTTGCCGGACTTCGGCTCTGCATATCTCCTGATCGTAGCCTCTTTAACGCCCCACAGCTCAGCGACATCTTGAGATGAGTAATAGTTTGCACCATCGATTGTTACAGGTCCCACTGCGACCACCTACACCAAAGGATTACGTTTGAAATCCCAGGAGGTTTCAAACGAGTCCCAGTCGGTTTTTGATAGTTTGCGGCACGAGTCAACCATATTGTTGACCAACGGCTCCTGCTCTTCGTTCTGAATAATCGGGTAGGTTGCGATTTGGCCTACCTCGAAATTGAGTGTCGGCGAAAGCATGCTCGCGACGCGCATAATCACAGAACTGTTGCACGCTCCCTGAAGATACTTGAGTGATTTCTGATCGCTAAAAACGCTTGTACCCGCCACATCAAACACATGGCCAGCAGGCTTAAAGCGAAATGCAATAGACCCACTCGAAATCTTCGACCAGGTAATCGATGGACTAAAGAAGCAGTTTGTATTCTGTGGCCTGGAAAGCAATTTACCATTCTGGTCTTTGTAATTACGAATCTCCCATCCGTCATTCTCCCAGTTAACAACTGCGCTATTATTTCCGTACCATTTACGGAAATCGCCACCCTTGTTGTAGGGGAACCATTTACAAGCGCTTTCAATCGACTCTTGAATAGACCCACAGGAGTAGGCGCTCTTACAACCATCGACTTCCCACCACTCGCGAACGAAACGAGCGTTTTCACCAGTAGCAAGCCCTTGACGCGGTTTTCCGTACTCACTGAGTTGCTTTGCGTTTTCAAACGCATCCAGAAGCGCGTCGCTAGCCCAGTAGGCTATGGGAGTGCCGGGGATCTGTTTGAAGGTCTCGGCGTCGCGACGGTAGAACCAGCCGCAGTCGGGATTTCGGATCGCCTCGAGGGCCTTCGGGGCCTGACCGGAAGCTCCAACGAAGTCCGAAAGGCGCACATAGCCGCCCTTGTAGCCCTTGATGAATGAATTGTGGAACGTGTAGGTACAGATGGGCACAGTCGCACCAGCGAAACCCGAGTACTCGAGCTGGATGAGAGAAGTCAGCGTTCTGTTGTCGATAATCTCGTTGCGGAGCTTCTCGTAGCTTCCGATGAACATCCAGACGAAGGGCGACATGACGCCACACTCGCCGTGGTCTTTGGCGAGATTGAACATGCGGACGACAAAGCTGGAGAACAAATCGCTCTTCACGTCGGGGTAGTTCTTCTTGACCCACTTAGACATGAAGGAGCCGAAGCTAGAGCTTCCCATGTAGGGCGGGTTGGCCACCACGCAGTCGTGGCGGCGAGCGAGGATCTCGCAGGTCTTAAGGGCACATTCCAGTTTGTTTTTAGAACTACCGTCAAACAGACCATCGGTGCCGGTGAGCTCGATCGTCTCACGCAGTGCGGCAAGGTCGCCCTCACTTGGAGCGAGCAGCGAGCCGACCTCGCCCAGATGCGATAGAGCATCGATGAGGTCCTTCTTCTTGGCAAGCGCGGCGCCGTGCGGAATGTCATCCTCCTCCAGCATAACCGGCTCGAGCACGGCAATATCCGCCTGAACTCCACGGTTAAAGAAACGTCTATCCATCTCTCGGGCACACATAGCCAGCGCCAACCCCGCAATCTGGGCGGCGCGAGGGTCAATTTCCATACCATGAAGGTTCTTGGACAGAATGAGTCCGGGGACATCGCGCATGCGGTATTCGCGCTCTAAATACATCTTTGCCAAAAGCTCAAAAGCGTAAACGAGAATGTGACCCGATCCGCAAGCCGGATCACACAGCGAAATATCCTCGGGGCCCTCGATTTTAATGAAGTCCTCGTGCTCCGTATCGGGCTCGATGTAGTACTCCATGTCGTCGCGCAGGGGACTTCCCGGATTGTTCAGCATCCACAAGCGCCCCAAGGAATTCTGCACCATGTAGCGCACAATCCAGCTGGGCGTAAATAGCTGTGTTGCCGGACCAATGGTGTCCGGCGTCTCCTTGGCCTTAGATTTAAAGAATGCGTCTTTGACCTCGGAATTGTAGAACTGATACATCCAGCCCAAGGACTCAACGTTTTCCCACGTGCTTCGCTTAACCCGTTCGACTAGAGCGCACAGTACACCTTCTTCGCCGCAGTCCAAAAGCCTTGTCGGAAGCAGTAACGCATCCGCCGTGCCCACGCGGCCAAAGATGTCGGGCAGGCACTCGGCGAGCTCGTTCATCTGCGCCACCAAAATAAGACGGAACAGCGCCTCATCATCTGCCGCAGCGACAAGGTCAAACACGCAATCGCGCTCTAAGCCCGGCAGATCAAGCTCCGTCGGCATACGCAAGCAGTCTGGCGAAAATCTATCGTACCCCGAGGTTTCGCAATATGAACTTAGCATGCGGACGCCACAAGGCAGATAGCCTCGTACTTCCATATAGCGTATTGCAGCGAAGCGATTGAACCAGGTGTAGGCCATTTCCTCGCAAAAGTGCGCATAGCCGCCATGCTCTATGCGGCGATACAGCTCCGAACGTTGTGAACGCTCGAGCGCAGAGAGCACCGTGCCCTTAACGATGGTTGCATCGCGATCGAATTCTTCACGCCCCGCATCGTCGAGCCCGTAGGCATAGCAACGCTGACGAACCTCGTCAATTAAACGGATGCGCGCCCAGGGGCAAAACTTTTCGAGCTCTTTCGTATCCATGTTTCTCCCTTAGCCCAAACGGATGGCGTCATTACCCTCAAGGCTTCGCAGTAGCTCTTTGCGCGCGGCATCCAAATAGTCATCAATCTGCTGTTGCGAGCTCAGCTCCAGCGGCCTAAACACCATGCTGCGACTCACCGATTTAACACGTCGCCTAGGTGCCGGTGCAGATTGGGGCTTATTCGGCAGGCCTGGCGCAGTGGCCCCCGAATAATCAGTCGTTACCGTCACGCTCGTATTTGCCGGTTTGGGACGATTCGCCTCTTCATAGGCATCGTCAATCATTTTGTACAGGGTCGTCTGAGCACGATCGAGCTTGACGGGCACAGCATCCAGGGCGGTCAGCGTCGCTGCATTGTGTACCTCATCTTTTCGAGCACTATGCGTCTCCCCAATGCGCGTCAGCGCAACGCCCTTGTTTTGGGCATACGCTTCGATATCCTTATAGCGCTCCTCGACAGAATTGAGCATGGCGATACGCTTTTGGTCCAAAAGCTCCTTGTAGGCAGCTCTCACCTTTAGGTTTGCCTCGGATAGCTTTTGGAACTGCAGGCTCAGACTTGGTTTCTTAACTGCTTCCCTGATGACAGAAAGTGCATTCAGCGTTTCCGAGGAGCCCTCAAAGTAATCGCGCTCGCTCTCTATTTGCTTGAATATCTCGCAGGCACTGTCGAATACGGTCACCTTGCTCCCGAAAAACTCGTCAATGTCTTCGAGATCTTCAGCCGTATCCCGCAGCTCGTTCTCTTTTCCAGCGATTGCCGCAATTAGATCGACGGCATCGCGGCCACTCTGCAATACGCTCTCGATAAGGTTCTTTGCATCCACGACCTCTTTGTAGCCCGGGTAATCGGGGTTACGCAGGTACTCGACCGAAAGAAGACCCGTTAAGCCGTCGCGGCGCCCCTCAAGCTCCTTACGGCATGCTTCGGCAAGACTGTCCTCTTCGAGCGGCAAAGTATGATTGCCGCCCAGTTCTTCTACGGCCTGTCGCGCCTTGGATATGGAAGCCCGAGAAAGCTGCTGGCGCGCCTCAACAACAGCCTGTCGTGCCTTAGCAGCCTTTCGCAGATAATCGATGATCTTGGAATCCCTAAGATCAATCGCTTGTCCCGCGCAGAGCAGGCGAGCACGCTTTTGCGCTAGCAGCGTTGCAACCACGGCGGCAATGTCAATTTCCGCCCAACCATAAGGCTTCGCATGGTACGTCTCGAGCAGCTCACCCATTGTTACCTGCATATGTTGGGCAGCGCGAGCTTCCAGCAGGCGCATAACCGCTTCGATGGCCCCGGCGTTAGGCTCTTGCCCATTCATTGCCGGAGTGTAAGCGGTTAGAATTTGCTTGATCTGCACATCACTGTCGTAGTTTTTATCAATAAGCGACAACTTGTTGTACGTAACGGAAACAAGCTGGCGTACGCAGTCCTCGATCATATTCTTGGCAGACGCCGATTTGACTGGCGAATACTCACTGCCGTAGATATAGAACGTTCCATGCAGCACCGCCTGGCGCATAAGGTCCTCGGCACGCTTATCCAGAGCGACACGCTCTTGCTGCTTACCACGCAAGATCGAAGCCACCACTTCGCTGTGATTGTCTGCCTGACGGCTATTGAGATACTGCTCAATACATGCCGACTGATACAGACAGTCGTAATAATCCTGCTGGGCATCGAGCGCCACAATGGCCTCTCCCCTGCTAGAGCTAAGGAGCAGGTCCTCGCGCGAAGGGATCGGGGCGCCATCCACACCAGAAATAACGCGCAGCGCCAGCCCCGACGCGCTGTTAAAACGGGTGTCGTCCAGATATTCCTCAACGTCAAAAACGTTTTTGCCAACCGTCACCTTGGCGTTTTCGAAGACCTGCCTAAACATGATCTGTGCGGCCTTGGACGTAATCTTCGCAGCATCCGGCTGCACGCGCGAAATCTGCTGAGCGATTTCCTGCTCTTCGTCGGTCAGGTATTTATACGTTTCGCCATTGCGAGCCACATAGTTTTGGCGTACCAAACGCTCCAAGGACTGTGCAATTTGCTCGCGAACAACAATGCGGTCGGTGCGGACATCGTCGGTCATAAGGGTGATCAAGTTTTCAACGTTTGCCGGCATGTCCTTATCGACATACAGGATCAAGAAAAGCAGCTTGAGCACCGGAATATCGCATTCCTCGAGACCATGTCCCTTTTGGGCGGCATCTGCCGCTCGAAGAACAACACGACGATGATAGTCCTCGAGCGACGTCGCAATCGTATTGTAGAAACGCCAGAGTGGAACCAGTGCATTCTGATCCTTATCCTCTATGCAGCGAGCGGAATCTTGAAAGCCGCTCAGCATCGAACGCTCGGCACTTGAACTGTTTTTTCCGGACGCACCGTGATTGCGCAGCTCGTCCATGATTTTTTGAATGAGCTTAAACTGGTAATCAGCAAACGGATACGTACTGGCAAAGTCTTCGGCGCTTTCGTAGCCAATTAGATCGGCTGCCGCGTCCTTAAAGCTGTACAAGTTGTTGAGGACAGCCGAACGCTCTTGATATTCAACTTTCAGCAAATCATTTGCATCCTGGTTTTTCGCCAGGATGCGGCGACGAATAACTTCATCGGCGCATGAGCTGCTCAGCGACAAACGCGTATTAAAGCGGTCCTGAATCTTGGAGAAGTCACTGCCCTTAACCTTGGTAATTTGATCAATCGCCTGCTGTCCGGTGACCATAACCCATACACGGCCGCCACATTTGGTGCCTAGCGCCTCGACAATGCTCTGCAAGTTCAGCATTAACTCGGTATCGCTCGCGATAAACTGGCTCATCTCGTCGGCCATAAAGATCATGCGATATGAGCCGCCGCATTCTTGCTCGCGACGCTTTGTGTATTTAGCAATATCGTCGGTCAGCTGGTCGATTGAAAAATCATTGCTTTCCGATTTTTCATACCAGCGCTCCGCCTCGTCCTTGCTCATGACGCCTGTGCGACTGAGTGCCTCGATAACGTTGTCGGAGTTAAAGTCGTAGTCCTCGCGGCCATCGACCCAGGGGCTATCATTAATCTCTTCGAATGCGGCGCGGAATTCCTGAGTTTTACCGGCGTCGTCAATACGACGCTCCAAGCGAGCGAGCTTAAAATCTGCACCGTAGAACCCACGGCTCTCGTAATACATCTTGGCAAAAATGCGAGCAACCGCACTGCCGTCTTTATTGAGCGGACTCTTGACGCCCATGTTAAAGAGGATAGCGTCGGTCGTCACGCCTGCCGCGCGTTTCGCCTTGGCGGCAAGTTCGTCATCTTCAAAACGCGGGGCAATATACTCAATCGCAGTTTTGCCCTCCGCCTCGCGGTTCGTGAACAAGTAGCTGAGCATCTTCAGAAAGTGAGATTTACCCGAGCCAAACGAGCCGCTAATCCACACGCCGATTTTATCCGTCGTATCATCGAGAGCCCGGTCATACGCATCGAAAAGCGTCTTGAAATGGCGGCGAAGCTCGTCGGTCACAACGTATTCGTTCAGCTCTTGCCTGACACTGCCGTCATCCTCCTGATCGACCTTAATAACACCGTTAATGTTTCGGTCGATGTCGTGCTCAAACATATCTTTGATCTTCATGGGAATGCCTTTCGATGACCGGAAACGTTTTTAGAGTTGGTTAAACGCGCGATAGTAGTTGCCGTCGGCAATCGTGCCAAACAGCTTTAACTGCTGCCCGTCATAGGTGCCGGGATAAAACAAAACGACGGGGATATCGGAAAATACCTGCTGAATAGACTCGAGAATGATGTGGGCACGCATGAACGGGTAAATCTTGCCAACGCCCGTGATAATCAGGACGTCGCGCCCGCGCTGCGGCTCGCCGCATCTCTCGATAAAGCTGCCGTGAATGAACTCGAGGTACTTCTCGGGCCCCATTCGGCTCTGCATGCGTTGCAAGAAGAGATCGCTGCCTCGTTTTTCCTCGAGGGCGCTCATCTTTTCTAAGATGCCGCGTTTTTCGCAAATGCTGATAAATACGCTCCACAGATCAAACGAAACAATGTTAGGGGAGTCGTTTTTTGTCTGGAGCTCGTGCGCGCTATCATCCACTAGCTGCTGAGTCAGAGCGCGCACCTGGTCCTCTTGCCTAGCTGCATATGGATAGATATAGAGTGGAACCTCGCCACCCAAGCCACGACAATTCAAAAACTCGGGGTCGTGGAATTTGGAACGAATGAGCTCAAAGCTCATGTCGATTGAAGGTAACTCGGTTGCTGTCATCTCGCACCTCTATTCCGTTATGCCAAAGGCAGGCAGAACCGCCGCATCGTCGTTGGCCCGAACACAACGCTCGAGCTCAAAATCGAGCAATGGCGGACGAAGGGCTTCGGTTTTGCGGCTATACAATCCGGCGCCCTCTATACAGTTGACGAGAACTTGGCGCACTTTATTGCACGTGGCATCCGACCACGTTGCAACGCGATCGTCCTGCGCGCGAAGCCCTTCGATAAACGTAACGATCTCCGATTTTCGAAGCGAGAGATCAAAAAGACTGAACTTAGGGGCAATCACGCACGTCATAAAGTCCCAGACAACTCGGTTGTCGCACATCATTGCATACAGGTTGACCTGCGCAAGCTGTTCGAGCGAGCCATGCGCAGCAAGATTAATCAGGCTCGCGCGCACGTCTTCGTCTTCGCTAAGAGCCAACAACCGGCGGCAGCAAGCACGGGTGATAGACTTTTGCTCACGCTCAGTAGGATATTGGAATAGATTTTGGGCGGTAACCTTTTCAATAATCTCTTTCGTATCAGAAAGGTTCTCGTCCGCCATGAGGCGCGCAACGACACGCGTCTCATTAACAAGCCACTGCTCGCGTGTCATAGAACCACGATAGGTGGTGGGCATGCTCATGTCGTTCAGCCTCTCGACGAATCAAATAGGTACATTTGATTCATACGACAAAACGCTTCACATCCATTGAGCAACATTTTGTTGCACAACATTTTAGCTGCGAAAACTCCCTGAACGGTAAAAATATTCTGTGAACGGCAAAAAGAGGATCTGGTTTATTTCGGTTCCCGAACGGCATAAGCCGTAGGCAAACAATATGCTCCAAGAGGACTTGATGTCACCCCGTGAAGCTGGGGGCGGCAGCGAATACGAGCCCCGAGCCAAGCCCCTCCCCCATGTAACCATCCTGTAAATCATAGCAGCGCACTCGAGTTTTACCGTGATGCGGTCGCACCTGGCGCTCCACTGTGCTAAAGTATCCCGAACGTTCAAACCACTACGAGGGGGAACATGAAGATGGCACGTGTGCACAACTTCTCAGCTGGCCCGGCCGCGCTGCCTACAAGCGTGCTCGCCGAGATCGCCGACGAGATGATGGATTACCGCGGTTGCGGCATGTCCGTGCTCGAGATGAGCCATCGATCTAGCATGTACCAGCAGATTATCGACGACGCCGAGGCAACCCTGCGCCGCCTGCTGAGCATTCCCGACAACTACCGCGTCCTGTTTTTGCAGGGCGGCGCCACGCTACAGTTTGCGGGCATCCCGATGAACCTCATGCGCCGCGGCCGCGCCGGCTACGTCGTGACCGGCAACTTTGCCAACAAGGCGTACAAAGAGGCCGCCAAGTACGGCGAGGCCGTGCTGCTCGCGAGCTCCGAGGACACCAATTTCGACCGCATTCCCGACATGGCCGACATCAACGCGCGCATTGCCGCCGAGGCCGCGGGCGACGGGCTCGACTACGTCTACATCTGCCAGAACAACACCATCTTTGGCACCATGTTCCACGAGCTGCCCGATTGCGGCGACGTACCGCTGGTCGCCGATGTCTCGAGCTGCTTTTTATCGCAGCCGCTCGACGTTGAGCGCTACGGGCTCATCTACGCCGGCGCGCAGAAAAACGCCGGTGCCGCGGGCGTGACCGTGGTCATCGTGCGCGACGACCTCATCGCCAAAGGCCCCGCCTTTGCGCAGACGCCGCAGTACATGGACCTTAAAACCCAGGCCGCCAAGGGTTCCATGCTCAACACGCCCAACACCTTTGGCATCTACGTATGCGGCAAGGTGTTCCGTTGGGTTGAGCAAACCGGCGGACTTGCCGCCATGGCCGAGCGCAACTGGGCCAAGGCCAACCTGCTCTACGATCTGCTCGAGCACAGCGAGCTGTTCCATGGCACCGCGCAGGCCTGCAGCCGCTCCATCGCCAACGTCACCTTCCGCACCGACGACGCCAGGCTCGACGCGGCCTTTGTCGCAGGCGCGGCCGAGCACCAGATTCAAAACGTCAAGGGCCATCGCCTGGTGGGCGGCATGCGCGCCAGCGTCTACAACGCCGTCACCATGGAGGACGTGCAGGCGCTGGCCATGTACATGAAGGACTTCGAAGCGCAGCATAGTTTGAGCCCGCGATCTAACTAGCCCGCAACGCGCGGGCCAACCAGCCACTTCAAACCACCCTGTTTAGATCAAAACCTGCTAAGGAGTTTTCCATGCGCAAGATTAAGACCATCGACGACATCACCAAGGACGGCAAGGTCGAGTTTGGCGAGGGCTACGAGTTTGTGGGCACCGCCGAGGAGGCCGACGCGATCCTGATGCGCTCGACCGACCTGCACGACTACGAACTGCCCGAGGGCATTCGCGCCATCGCCCGCTGCGGTGCCGGCGTCAACAACATCCCCGTCGAGGAGTACGCCAAGAAGGGCGTCGTCGTCTTCAACTCCCCCGGCGCCAACAGCAACGCCGTCAAGGAGCTCGTCCTGGGCATGCTGGTGCTCTCGAGCCGTGGCGTGGTGCAGTCGATGAACTGGGTGCGCGACAACGCCGACGATCCCGAGATTCAGGTCGATGCCGAGAAGGCCAAGAAGGCCTTTGTGGGCCGCGAGCTCAAGGGCAAGCGCATCGGCGTCATCGGCCTGGGCAACGTGGGCTCCAAGGTCGCCAACGCCTGCGTCGATCTGGGCATGGACGTCTACGGCTACGATCCGTTCATTTCCGTCGAGCATGCGTGGGTGCTGAGCCGCGAGGTGCAGCGCGTGGGCACGCTCGAGGATCTGTGCCGCGGCTGCGACTACCTCACCGTGCACGTGCCCAGCAAGGCAGACACCATCGGCATGATAAGCACCGAGCAGATTAACCTGCTGGCCCCGGGCGCCGTACTCATCAACTACGCGCGCGAAACCATCATTGACGAGGACGCCGTTGACGCCGCCCTGCGCGAGGGCAAGCTGAGCTGGTTTAGCTGCGACTTCGCCACACCCAAGACGGTCAAGATGCCCAATACGTTTATCACCACGCACTCGGGCGCCGGCACCGGCGAGGCCGAGGCCAACTGCGCCGACATGGCCATCAGCGAGCTCAAGGATTACCTGGAAAATGGTAACATCGCGCGCAGCGTCAACTACCCCGCCTGCAGTATGGGCAAGGCGCGCGCCGCGAGCCGCATCGCCTGCCTGCACGCAAACGTGCCCAACATGATCGGCCAGATCACGGCCATTCTCGCCAAGGACAACGCCAACGTGCAGCGTATGACCAACGAGTCCGCTGGCGAGAACGCCTACACCATGTTCGACACCGATGAGCACCTGGACAGCAGCACCATCGAGGCGCTCAAGCAGATTCCGTCGATGTATCGCGTGCGTGTGATCAAATAGCGCCGGTGCCAAGCCTGCCAGGCAGGCCATGAAGCCCATTCGGCCCCCGTTTTCACGAAACGGGGGGCGATTTTGTTGCTCCGGACGTCTTTAAAATGATACCCAGAACAAGTTTTTTCAGATAATCGATAGTGAGGCTCCAGTCGCTAAGCACGCCCGCTTTGATAAACAGCTTTATCAGGGACTTTAGTAGGTAAAAATCGGTCTCTATGTGCCGAATGTAAGTTGACTGTCTATTTTCCGAAACAACTTATTCTAGATAGCATTTTTAGGGTCCCTCCAAGGCAAAATTGAAGCCTTTTTGCGACCAGAACTCTAGCTCGCGCTACCGTTTACCCACCGCGCGACTACATTCCCGCCCAATCGATAAAAATCTCCTCACGAAGCCGCCGTTCGAGCTCCTGCTGTCGCGGCGTCTTGTCTTTCAGCGGCACATCGAGATAGGACATGATGAGCTCCATCACCACGCGGAAGGCATCGAAGTCGGCCAGCTGACCATAGGTCATCAGAACGACGGGATATCCCATGGCTTGCAAGGCCGTCGTTCGATCGGAGTCCGAGATCTTGGATTCAATGGATCCGTGAATGGCTTTACCTTGGCATTCAACCAGACACTCTCGACTGCCGTCCTTATTTGCCAGCAGGATATCGGCATAGCGCCTATCAAGCCCCGAAATCAGGCGGGCGCTGCGCGTCATACGAATCTCAACGTTATTGGTAAGGCTCAGCCCTTCGCCGCCGCGCAACCTCGTAAGGCCAAACAGCATCGAAGCCTGGACCTCGAGCGGCGATGCTGCCACCCCCGTAATGCATTTCGCGGCTCGTATGAACGTTTTAGCGCCGCGGAGCCCCCGGACCTTATCGACGAACTCTGTAAGCTCAGAGAGCTCGATCAAGGGAGGTCGTTTCCACAAGTCCGTTGGATTCCCCGAGACATCCTTTACGTTTTCCCAGCCCGACCGTGCGTCACTCCATCGGCTCCCATATGCCTGCTCAAGTGCCGACTTTACCTGAGGCGCAATCTTGCACACGGCAAAGGTGCCGCACATCTCATACATGCACATGATTAGACGCTCGTTTGAGACCGAGGAAGCCAGAGTCAGCAGGGTAAAGAGTGGGGACGCAACATCGAGGCCAAACTCCGTCTGCCGCACGGAATCAAACGGCCTCTCCCCGTTCCAAACATGCCTGACAATGCGATCGCCCTTACGTCCGCAGCTGCCCTGCGCCAACACGTGTAACGGGGTGCCCAGGAAATGCGTGACGAGCGGATGCTCACATAGGTGCTCCCTGCGCGGATCGTCCGCAGAATCGGGCAGGTCCGGCATTATTGCCAAGACCTGTGGAGGTATCCGGTGATACCGAAAGGCAGATATGTCGCACAGCATGTCGTCCATGAAGGGTACGTACCCGCTGCGTCGCTTGTAAACCCGCTCGGACGGCAAACGCGCTGGCTCGGCCTGCGAACGGTAAATACTGCCACGCCCACGTCGCGGATCTCTCAGGAGGCTTACAATCGGTTTGGAAAGCAAACTGATTGTGAGGTTGCATATGGTTGATGAGGACTTTGCCTGGCGGCTTGCGCAGGAGCTTGTGCGGATCGACAGCTCAGACCCGGGCGCGTATGAGGATGAAATTGAGCGCTTCATTAAGAGGCTCATTGAGCAGCAGCTGGCACAACTTGATAGTTCTGCGCTCGATGCCGTGCAGATTGAGGAGCTCGAAGTGCTGCCCGGGCGCCGCAACCTTAAAGTCACCGTGCCGGGCCAAAGCGACGAGCCGCGGCTGATCTATATCTGCCACATGGATACCGTCACCTTGGGCGATGGCTGGGACGCAGACATCGCACCGCTTGGGGCGGTTGTGCGCGACGATAAACTCTATGGCCGCGGTGCCTGCGATATGAAGGGTGGCCTGGCCTGCGCTATTGCCGCACTGATCCATACGCTCGAGCGCGTGGCGGCGGATGGCGCGTTGCCCCGCCGCGGCTTTTCGCTCATCTGCTCGGTCGACGAGGAAGACTTTATGCGCGGCTCAGAGGCCGCGATCGATGCCGGCTGGGTCGGCTCGCGTGAATGGGTGCTGGACACCGAACCCACCGACGGACAGATTCAGGTGGCGCACAAGGGGCGCACGTGGTTCGAGATTGAAATGGCTGGCGTAACGGCGCATGCGAGCCAGCCGTGGAAGGGCGCGGATGCCGTCGCCGCCATGGCCGAGGTCGTGTGTTCGCTCCGTCGCGTGTTTGTGGCGCTGCCCGCGCACGATGAGCTGGGGTCTTCGACCATCACGTTTGGCCAAATCGAGGGCGGATATCGCCCCTATGTCGTGCCCGACCGCGCCAAAGTCTGGGTCGACATGCGTCT
Organism: uncultured Collinsella sp.; assembly: GCA_900543505.1. GTDB lineage: Bacteria > Actinomycetota > Coriobacteriia > Coriobacteriales > Coriobacteriaceae > Collinsella. The sequence goes on from UQSB01000020.1 coordinate 27,702, forward strand.
GACCCCGCCGACCGATACGGCCGCCGCGACGCGCATGGTAGAGCAGGCCATTGTCGCCGCCGAAGCCGCGGTCCCAGGCTGCCATGGAAGCTATACCGTGACAGGCGACCGCCCCGCCATCGAGCGCGATCCGGCCTCTCCCCTTCTAGCTGCGCTCAAGTGCACAGCAGACGATGTGACGGGCACGGACACGACCGTCGGCTTCTTTACCGGCTACACCGACACTGCCGTCATTGCCGGCAAGACAGGCAACCGCAATTGTATGAGCTACGGCCCCGGCTCGTTGGCGCTCGCGCACAAGCCCAACGAGTATGTGCCCCATGCCGATATCGTTCGCTGCCAAAACGTGCTCATCGCGCTTGCCGATAACACGCTCTGGGACGCAAGCGGCCAAGTTGGGGCATAATAAGCCGCGAACAAACCGACTCGCGCGTTAGGACCGCCCATGAAAGCACTTCCGTTTCCCTGCATCCGCCCAGCTCAGGACCGCGTGCTCGAGGCGCTGCCTGCGATGGGCGGTATCCTGAGCGGCAACGACGCCCTGCGCGGCGCCATTGCTGACGGCCTAATGCTCAAGGATCCAGGCGCGGCGTATTACGTGTACGAGTGTTCGGGAGAGCTGGGACGCGTGACGGGCGTTGTGGCAATTTGCCCGGTTGGTGTACTGACGGACGACAACGCGTCCTCCGCAGATGCGGCCGCAGCCGCCCGCGCAATCGCCGAGCTTAAGGTGCAGCCTCGCCCTGTAACGCTCGCCTACGAAGCCTCGCCCGTCATGGATATCATCCTCGGCGCCGCCAAAGAAGGCGCGTCGCTCTATGCCGTCACCGACCCCGCCGGCATTACGCACCGTGTGTGGGAGGTCAAGCGCGAGGACGCCGTTGCTGCCATCCGTGCCATGCTCGATCAGGCACCCGACCCCGTGTTCGCCGGTGACTCCGCCTATGCCGCCGCACTGGCTGGGGCATCGCAGATTCTGGCCGATGAGGCCCGTGCCGCCGGAACGCACACCGGCAAAGAGCCGTTCAACTTTGCCGTAGCTGCGCTCTTCCCCGCCGCGCAGGTCAGCGGCGGCGCGCCGCAGGTTCCGACGGGTCTGCTCACTCACCAGATCTCACGGTTCTAGCGGACTCAAACGCGAAGCTGGAAAACCCAGCATCCAAACAAACAAGGGGCGGGGATGCAATGCCCGTGCATCCCCGCCCCTTTCGCATCAAACAATTTCGCCGGCAAACCGCGCCGCAACGCCAGCGCTACCCGCGCTGCGGGCCTACTGCCGCTACAAGCGGTTCAAGCCCCAGCTCGCGCGCGTAATCCTCCTGCGTAAAGACTTCGACCAACTCAAACGCGTCGGATTCGTCGTCAAACGCAAAGTGCAGCACCGAGCAGTTGCCCGGCACGCGATCGCGCTCGTCGGCCGCCGCACCCTTCACGTGATCCATAAACTCCTTGATAGCCGAGCCATGGCTTACCGCGAGCACACACGTATGGTCCGGACGCTGCATGAGTTCGGTCAGCGTCGCCACCATGCGCTCGCGCACCTGGATCTGGCCCTCGCCGCCAAATTGACGATAGAAATCGCGCCACGGGCGCTCGGGCATAAGCATCACGCGCTCGGCCTCAAAGTCGCCAAAGAACCACTCACGCAGGCCGTCCAGGCGCTCGTACGCCAAGCCCGGCCACAAGTTGGCGATAGTCTGCTCGGTGCGATGAAGCGTGGAGGTGTAGGCATGATCGGGCTCAATGCCGCGCGCACGTAAAAACATGCCGGCGCGCGCCGCCTGGTCGCAACCCAACTGCGTAAGCGGCGAGTCACTCCACCCCTGAATGATACGCTTAAGGTTGAATATCGTCTGTCCATGACGGACCAGATACAGATCTTTATTCATAGGGGTCCTTTCGTTCGTTACCAACCCAAGAGCGAAAACGCCCCGTCGCAATAGCCAAAATGAAGCACGGCACCGTTGTCGGGTAGCTCTCCCCCGCCAGTCACATACTCAAGAAACTCCTGGCAGGCTGAGCCGTGGGAAACCGCCAGCACGCAGTCGTGCTGCGGCCGGGCCATAATACGGGACAGCGCCGCGACCATGCGCGACTGAAGCTGCACTTCCGACTCGCCGCCAAAGGCCACCGGATAATCGCCCCAGGGCTGCGGCGGCATCTCGCGATTTGATGTGCCCTCCAGCGAGCCAAAATGCCACTCACGCAGGTCATCGACCAGCTCAATGGAACGGCCCTCGCCAACGATAAGCTCGGCCGTATGCCGCGCCCGGCCCAACGGCGAGGAATACACATGATCAAAGGCCACGCCACGCGCCGCAAACGCCGTACGCGCCGTCAGCGCCTGCTCGCGCCCGCGCGCCGTAAGCGGCGAATCGTGCCAGCCCTGCAAAATGCTCTGCACATTGAGCTCAGTCTGCCCATGCCGCACCAAATACAGATCTGCCACACGCTCTCCCCTCGTACCACCACAAAGGGGACAGGCACCTTTGTGGTGGTTTACCGTCTGATCACGCCGCGGTGACGCTCAGCTACACCAGCACGTCGGCGAGCGGGCGCTTGGGTACGTGGTGCACCTGCGCATCGTCACGCCAGTAATTAATTGAGCCGTCGGGGTTGGAATCGATCGCATCGATCATCTGCGTCTCGGCCGGCACGCCAAAAGCCATGATCAGCTTGAGCTCATACTTGTCGTTATCGAGCCCCATAGCATCGATCGCGTGGGGCGTAAAGGCCTTGAACATGCAGGCTGCCACCTCGGGCGTGGCGCTGCGAGCGGCGAGCATCATCGTCTGCGCGGCAATGCCCGTGTCGACCTCGGTGATGGGCGCGGCGGGCTTACCCGGAACAGCGCGCTCGGCAAGAATCGCGATGTAGCCGGTCGGACGCTCGCCCTCGGCAGGACCCGACCAATCCTTAAGCGCGCCGGCCCATGCAAGCTCATCAAATACACGCGCGCAATCCTCGGCACCGCTCACCACATGAAAACGCAGACGCTGAGCATTGGCGCCGCAGGGAGCCAGGTGCGCCAGTTCCGCCAGCTCGAGCAAAAACTCGCGCGGCACGCGCATGGACTCGTCAAAACGGCGGCACGTACGGGCGCGGCGGACCAGCGCGTCAAACGTGTCCAGGCCAAGCTTTTCGCAACCCTGCTTTGCCATCGACTCGGCGCTTACCGGCGCCGCGGGAACAGCTTCGTTCATAAGACCCCCAATAAAAGCCAATTGTTCTTAAGAAAATCTAACCTAAAACGTAGGCAATTACACACAGCGGCGCAATGTTCCACACCTGTTGAATATTCCGCATCCAAACGGGAACAAAGGTAACAATTCGGGAAGATGAGGCTCCCATTCGCCCTTCCCGCCCCACGCGACGGCGCCCTTGGGCGATACTGGTTGCAAGAGCTACGGCTTACGCCGCACGGAAAGGAGACATCATGGGCATCTTTAAGAACGATGACAAGCAATCGAGCGCGTTTGGATTTGACGAGAAAAGCATGGCAGGCAAGGCCGTCAAGGCCGTGCGCTGGATTTACGCCATCACGGGCGTCTTGGCGCTCGTCGCCGGCATCGCACTGCTGTTTGCGCCCGCCAAATCCCTCGTCTTCCTGACGACCGTCTTGGGCATCTACTTTGTGATCACGGCCGCGATCAGGCTGTTTACCGCTGTTTTCGAGCCGCTGCTGCCCACCGGCTGGCGCGTTACGAGCATCATCTCCAACCTGCTCATCATTCTGGGCGGCGTCATAATCCTGCGCAACCAGGCCTTCTCGACCGCGACGCTCACCACGCTCGTGGTGGTCGTCGCCGGCTTTGGCTGGATCGTCGAGGGCGTCATGTCGATTCTGGAATCCGAGCTTTCCGCCAACCGCGCCCTCGCCATCCTGAGCGGCGCGCTCTCCATCATCGCGGGCATGTTCGTGTTTATCTATCCGCTGTGGTCGGCCAAGATGCTCGTCATCTTTAGCGGTGCCGCGCTGCTGGTGTTTGGCGTGACGCTCATTGTTCGCGCCATTCAGTTTGGCAAACTGGTGCGCTAGATGCCAAAGACGCTCTTTATTGATGCCGACGCCTGCCCGGTCACGCGCGAGTCGATTGACTGCGCGCGGCGGGCGGGCGTCGCCGTTGTTATCGCCGGCAACAGCACGCAAAACCTGGAACGGCACATTCGCCGCGACGACCCGCGCGATGCCGAGCACGCGCGACGCGGCTTTTGGGTCACGACGCTCGACGTGAGCGTGGGCGCCGACAGCGCCGACTTTGCCATTGTCGAACGCCTGCAGGCGGGCGACGTGGTCGTGACGCAGGACATTGGCTTGGCGAGCATGGTGCTCGGGCGCGATGCCGCCGCTATCGGTGTGCGCGGGCGCGTCTACGACAAAGCAACCATCGACATGCAGCTGTTTATTCGCCACGAGGAAAAGAAGATACGCCGCGCCGGCGGACGCACTCGCGGTCCGGCAGCATTTACCAGCGAAGACCGCGCCCGCTTTAAACGCAACCTCACCGAGTTGCTGCACTAACCAAGGTAGATTTTTGAGACATGCCTAAAATCTACCTTTTTGTTTTGAGCGGTGTGAGCGCTCGGAATCCATGGCTCAACAAAAAAACGGGCTTCAAAATGCCATGCGTCGCCGCATTGCGCAGGCGCTGAGCATGGCTATTTGAAGCCCATTTTTTAGGCCTACTTAGAGGCCAACGGCGGAGAGGATGAGGCCCCAGCCAGCGCCGATGACGTACATCATGATCAGGAACACGGCATTTTCGCGGGCGCTGCGGTTGGTGCGGAACAGCACCAGATAACCCACGCCGGCGGAAATGAGCGTGCCGGCGAGCATCGGCGCCAGTTGCAGCGCGCCTTCCAGATACAGCTGTGTAATGACCACGCTCGCCGAGCAATTGGGAATCAGCCCGACAAGCGCCGAACCCAGGACAGCGAGTGTCTCGTTGCCGCGCAGGAACTGCTCGATCGCGGACTCGCCGAACGTCTCGAGCACGGCGACCAGAATCAGCGTCACCAGAAAAATGAATACCGAGACCTGCACGGTGTGCGAGATCGCACTGCGGATGATCGACAGGACAGGCGTCCCTTCGTGGGAGTGAGAGTGACCGTGACCATCATGGTGTTCATGTTCGCCCTCATGACCGTGATCGTGGCCATGTCCGTGTTCGTGCTCGTCCTCGTCTTCATCACAACCGCAATGGTCGCGCTCGCACAGCTCGTGGATGTGGTCGGCGCTCACGCCTGCCTCGGCCACCTCGTCGATGATGTCACCGCCGCTGTGGTCGTCGTGCGCGCAGTTCACGTGGGCCGGGTTGGCCGAGGTTCCCAGCACGGTACGGCGAATCGCCGCGTGCGCGCGGGCGTTACGGCGCAGGCCGCGAATGGCAGCGTCCACGATAAAACCCGTGACCAGTGCGATCAGCGCTTTCGAAGCCAAAAGCATCGCCATAGTCTGCACGGGAACCTGCTCGGCAAGCAACAGCGGCAGCATCTCATCGGAGGTCGAAAGGAACACCGCCACCAACGTGCCCAAGGTCACGACACGGCCGGCGTACAGCGTTGCTGCCATGGCCGAAAATCCGCACTGCGGCACCATGCCCAGCAGCGAGCCAACCACGGGACCCGCAGCGCCGGCGCGCTTGATAGCGCCGTTGACGCGGTCGCCCGCAACGTGCTCAAGTGTCTCGAGAGCAAGATACGTCACCAACAAAAACGGCAGCAGCGACAGCGTGTCCTTGCCGGCGTCGAGCAGAATATCAATCAGTAAATCCATGACGGATGGAACCTTTCGTGTCTTTCGGCAGCATTGTAAAAGTCCTAGCGGTCAACTAGGGTATTGTAGTTGTCCCGGGCGCGGTGCCAATAGTTGCCTATGGTAAACTATCATCTCGCCATAACTCAGTAACCTCGAGCCGCACAACGCGGCCCGTCCAAGGAGTAGCATATGAACGTATCGCAAGCACTCGAATACGAGCGCCAGCCGTTTATCCCCATGTTTATCTACGGCGACCACGGCGCCATGGAGTCCGAGCGCCAGAAGGGCGAGGAGGCCCTCAAGGTGCTCGAGACCGAGTACTTTACCGCCGAGGGCGACCCCGGCTTCGACTTTGCCACCGTGCGCGACCTGGCCGACCGCAACCGCGACCTGTGCGACCAGATTGGCGAGGCGCGTCTGCGCAACGTGACGCCCGCGACGCTCTCGCGCGGCCTGTCCGATGCCGACACCTGCGCCGCCATCGGCAAGATGCAAAAGCGCACCGCCGCGTCCGTTATGCGCGAAATCCGCGGCGACCGCGACGCGCTCGGCGTGGCCTACGCCCGCAAGCCCATCCAGGGCACCGTGCTCGGTATCGACATCGAGACCACCGGACGTGCACCCGAGCGCGGCTATATCATCAACGTGGGCTGGGAGATCATGGAGCTCACCAGCGACGCCGTCCCGCATGACGCCGAGGCACACTACTGCGGCCTGCCCGACATCTACCGCGGCGAAGATGTGCCGCTGTCGAATATCCACCACATTACTTGGGACGACATCGACGGCAAAACGCCCTTCCGCGAGAACAAGGAGCTGCAAAAGCAGCTGCTCAAGCTTATGAAGAAGTACCCGTACATGGCGCATAACGCCGCCTTTGAGGACAGCTGGTTCAAGATTCACCTGGACGGTTACGCCGAGGCACGCCGCGCGGGTAAGATCATCGTCATCGACTCGCGCCAGATCTGCCGCAGCCTGGACGCCGACGTGCGCTCGCTCCCCCGCGAGTCCGCCCCCGCCGCGCTCGAGAACTGGGCACGCCGTCGCGGCACCCTCGCGCCCGACGCCAACGAGCAGCATCTGGGTCTGGACGACACCGACCTCATGCTCCGCACGGTACAGGCCGAGTTCAACCTCAAGAACCTGTTTGCGAAATAACCGATCCATCTGCGGGAGCGCCTGCCAGGCACAGTGCAATCCGTCTGGACGCACCGGCACGCAGTAAACTAGGGCGCAGTCTTATGGCTGCACCCTAGTTTTAATCAAAACGAGCAAATACGCATGCTTCACATAGTCGGCAGATTGGCCCACCTACTTTTTTCGAGTTGTTCGGCCAGCTGAACCACTAGTCGAGGCCCCTTGAACCGCAATCGAGCGCTATAGTCGCCCCAATTTCGCAACCAAGCCCTATAAATCTACCTGAATCAATTCGAATAAGACGTTGCGATCACACCATTCGTATAGGATAAGGCCGAATAACTCAAATTATGTTGGTGAGGCATCTGAGCGGTCGGCAAAAACGCTTAGAAGCTACGAATCCGGGTAGCGCGCAGAGATGTGGTGTAAGAGGCGGGGCATGCCCCGCCTCCGCCCTTT
>UQSB01000021.1 GCA_900543505.1 uncultured Collinsella sp.
AACGTTAAGATCGGTGCCACGCACGCCGGCATCTCGGTGGGCGAGGACGGCGCCACGCACCAGTGCTGCGAGGATATCGCCCTCATGCGCGTCATCCCCGGCATGACCGTAATTGTTCCCGCCGACGACGTGGAGGCCCGCGCCGTGACGCGCGCCGCCTACGAGTGCGACGGTCCGGTGTACATGCGCTTCGCCCGTTTGGCCTCGCCGGTTATCAACGACCCCGAGACCTACAAGTTCGAGTTGGGTAAGGGCATTGTCATGCGCGAGGGCGCCGATGTGACCATCATCGCCTGCGGCCTGATGGTCGGCGAGGCTCTCGAGGCCGCCGAGCAGCTCGCTGCCGAGGGCATCGACGCCGAGGTCATCAACATGCACACCATCAAGCCCATCGATGCCGACCTGATCGTCAAGAGCGCCACCAAGACCGGCCACGTCGTGACCGTCGAGGAGCACTCTGTGATCGGTGGCCTGGGCAGCGCCGTTGCCGACGTCCTGTGTGAGCAGTGCCCGACGCCGCTCAAGAAGATCGGTGTCAACGACACCTTCGGCGAGTCCGGCCCGGGTGCCGAGCTCCTGCACAAGTACGGCCTGGACGCCGCCAACATCGTGGCGACCACCAAGGAGTTCTTGGCATAAGGCAAGACGAGGCAAAGCATCGTCTCAACAACCACATCCAAGCCAGAACAGGGGCATCCCCAAAGAGGGCGCCCCTGTTTTTGTTGAATTTAAATTAGAGTCCTGCCAAGCAAAGTTCCCATGGGGAAACGGGCCCATCTTAACAAAGTGCAATTCAGACCCTTCCAACTTTGTATGCGCAGCATCTCAAGTTGGTGCGTCGGCCCCATAGTAGCCGCAGGCCGGGCGCAGGGTTACCTCCCAAATCTTTCCGCAGCGCAGGCCGGCGTTTGTCCGCAGCTCCGCAGGAGCAGGACAAATGCCGGCCATGCGCGAGGACGATTTGGGAGGTAACCCTGCGCCCGGCCGGTGAGACCCAAACCCCGCCATGCTTCTTATGTGCAGCAAAGCTAATGCTGCTAAAATACAAAGCGCTCATGTAGTTTAAACGCACGACGATAAGGAGCACCAGTGGGTAACCACTTCCGTACCTCCGGTGCGGGCGATGATGCCCCCAAGACGCAGACAGGCGTCCAGGGCAGTCGTTTCGCCACTCCGGATTCAGAGGGCCAGCCTGTTGCTCAGGCCCCCGCTCAGCCGGCAGATCAGGCACAGCCGGCATCCGATCCCTTTGCCTACAATCCCACCAGCGATGTCGCGCTTTCCGGCACGGCGGGTTTTGAGCCCGTTCAGGCCGTGACCGCTCGCGTGGAGCAGCCTCAGGCTGGCGCCGCCACGCCGCAGCCTACCATGGCCGGCATTCCCGACCCCATGGCCCCTGCGACGCCGGTTCCTCAGCCTGCGCAGTCCGGTCTCTTTGCCGCTATTCCCGATCCCACGCAGCCTGCTGCCCCGGTGGTCGAGAGCGATCAGGCCGCCGAGGTCGCAAGCCTCGATAACGCGCTCAACAACCCCGATTTTACGTCGGTGTTTGCGCCCATCGATCCGCAAGCCAGCCGCAAGAAGATGGCCAAGCAGGCCGGTGTCGAGCCCGTCATCCTTATGGAGCATGTCACCAAGATCTATCCGGCACAGCCCAACAAGCCTGCACTCGACGACATCAACATCGAGATCTATCCGGGCGAGTTCGTCTTCCTGGTCGGTCATTCCGGCTCGGGTAAGACCACGCTGCTGTCGACGCTCAACCGCGACGTCAAGCCGACGAGCGGCCGCATCTTGGTTGCCGGTCAGGACCTCATGAAGATCAAGAACCGCAAGGTTCCGTTCCTGCGCCGCCAGATTGGCGCCGTGTTCCAGGACTTTAAGCTTCTGCCGCAAAAGACCGCCTACGAAAACGTGGCGTTTGCCCTGCAGTGCATCGGCAAGCCCAAGGGCGTCATTCGCAGCCAGGTGCCGGAGGTGCTGCGTCTGGTCGGTCTGGCCGATCAGATGGATTCGCTGCCCGACCAGCTTTCCGGTGGCGAGCAGCAGCGCGTCGCCGTCGCCCGCGCTATGGTCAACCGTCCGCCGCTGCTGATCTGCGACGAGCCTACGGGTAACCTCGACCCGGCGATCTCGCTGGGCATCATGAAGCTGCTCGAGCGTATTAACCGCACCGGCACCACCGTGATCGTCGCCACGCACGACCGCGAGATGGTCGATAGCATGCACCGTCGCGTGATCGCCCTCGAGGGCGGCCACGTTATCCGCGACCAGGAGAGGGGGGGTTACGGCAACTATGGCACCAACTAACGTGGGCTACTCCTTCAAAGAGGCAATCAGTCACTTCTTCCGTAACTGGACTACCTCGCTCGGCGCCGTCATCACGATCTTCCTTTCGCTGTTTATCATCGGCCTGTTCATCATGGGCTCCGCGATGCTGAACTCCGTGATCGGCACCGTCGAGGATCAGGTTGTCATCAACGCGTTCATTAGCGATGACGCCGATCAGGCCGATGTTCAGGCTTTTGAGGCCGAGCTTAAGACGTGGAATAACGTCAAGTCCGTGACCTATAAGGACAAGGACGACGCGCTGGCCGAGTATACGAGCAAGATGTCGGGCAACGCCGACGCCACCATGAGCGCGCTCGATGGCCAGAACCCGCTGCCGGCTTCGTTTGCAATTGAGATGGACGATCCGTCCAAGGTCGAGAGCACGGCCCAGAAGCTCAAGAAGAACGCCGACTTCCAGAAGATCGCGGATGACGGCGACGTCAACGCGAGCGTGCTGTACGGCCAAGAGGAAGTGAGCCGCCTGTTCCAGGTGACCAACTACATCCGCATCGCCGCCGTGGTGCTCGTTGGCCTTTTGACCTTTATCGCATTCATCTTCATCAACAACACGATTCGCCTGTCCATCACGGCGCGTCGTCGTGAGATTGCGATTATGCGTCTGGTCGGCGCCAGCAACGGCTTCATTCGCGGCCCGTTTATCACCGAGGGCGTACTGCAGGCCATTTTGGGCTCGCTGCTTTCCATCGGCGTTCTGGAGCTGCTGCGCAATCTGATGATTCCGCGTTTGCAGGAGAGCATCGGCTGGATGTCGTTTGCCCTGCCGATGCAGTACTACCTGGTGACCTATGCTGCGCTGATTCTGGTCGGTGTGATTATCGGTCTCTTTGGTTCTGCCATAGCCATGCGCCGCTACCTGCGCGTGTAGGCATGCCTGGAATTCATCCCTTCCAACGGGTCGTCTCTTATGGGGCGGCCCGTTTTTTGATCTCTAGGGGACGGCAGGAAAGCGAATCATTTGGGTAGACTCTTTGGAGCTCGTCATCGATAGCAAGGAGGCGCCATGGGGCGCAATAACAAGCATAAGCGCGGTGCTCGCAATAAGCGTGGGCCGGTGCGCAGCGAACGCCGTCCGAGCCTGACCGGGCGCGTGCAGCTCCATGAGCATGGCGCCTATGTCATAACCGAGAGCGGCGACTACAAGGTTATGGGCCGCGGTAAGCGCGAGATCATGGATGGCGATACCGTTGCCGTGAGCATTAAGAACAGCCCGCACGGTGAGCGGCGCGCCGTGATCGAAGGCGTGGTTGAGCGCGCAGCCATAAGCGTGGTGGGTACGTACCAGACCGCTGGTCCGCTCGGTGTGATCGAGCCGCTCGATTCGCGCCTGAAGGCCGACTTCTTCATTCTGCCCGAGGATACCTCGGCGGATCGTCTGGGCGTCCACCCGGGCGATGCCGTCGTCGCGCGCATTTTGACCTACCCGACGCGCCTGGAGTCGGGCACCGTGACGATCGAGCGCCGCATTGGCGGAGATGACGCGCCCGATTTGGGCGTTCAGTACGTGATGGCGCGTTACGGCTATACCGATAGCTATCCCGAGGCCGCGCTGGACGAGGCCGAGGGGCTTTCGCTCGATGTGTCCGCGGCGCTTAAGGACCCGCTCCGCCGCGATCTGCGCGACCGCTTTGTCATCACGATCGACCCGGTCGACGCGCGCGACTTTGACGATGCCATTTCGCTTGAGCGCACGCCCGAGGGTGGCTACAAGCTGGGTGTGCATATCGCTGACGTTTCTCACTATGTGGCTTGGGACGGGCATATCGATCTTGAGGCTCGCCATCGTACGACATCGGTGTATCTGGCCGATCGCGTGCTTCCCATGCTGCCCGAACGCCTGTCCTGTGACCTATGCTCGCTTCGCCCTGACGAGGACCGTCTTGCGTTTACCGTTGACATTGAGCTCGATGCGCAGGGTCGCGTGCGGCATTACGATCCTTACCCCAGCGTGATTCGCTCGCGTGTGCGTATGGACTATGACGGCGCCGAGGCGCTGCTGGTGCGTGCCGACGCGGTTGAGTATTCGGTGCTGGAAGGCGCCGCTGAGGATGTTGCGGCTGCTGAGGCCTCGCGCGAGGAGGCGCTTGAGCGCGGTCTTGCGTGCGAGGAAACTGCTCGCGGCTATAACGTTGACCTCGGCGATTTCCTTGTCGCCGCCAACGAACTCGCCGAACTTCGCCGTCGTATTCGTCGTGCCCGCGGCTCAGTCGATTTTGACACGGCCGAGATTCGCGCTCTATTGGATGAGGACGGAGTACCCGTGCAGATTGTGGCGCGCGAGCGTTCGTGTGCCACGTCGCTTATCGAGGAAGCCATGCTGCTCGCCAACGAGTGCGTTGCAGAGTGGCTGGCAGACCGTGATATCGAGGCCTGCTATCGCGTGCATGAGGATCCGAGCCCCGATAGCCTGCACGGTGCCGCCGTTGCGCTGGCGCAGCTGGGCATCATCGACGATCGCCGTGCTGCCGGTATTGCCCTGGGGAGTCCCGATGAGCTGCAGGCTGCAGTTGATGCTGCCGCCGGTACGGCAAACGCACCGCTCGTCAACACGCTGCTTCTGCGCAGCATGCAGCGTGCGCTGTACAAGCCGCGCAACGAGGGCCACTTTGCGCTCGCCGCGCCGTGCTACTGTCACTTTACGAGTCCCATCCGTCGCTACCCCGATCTGGTGGTGCACCGCGTGCTCAAGCTGCAGTTGGCCTATGAGCAGCTCGGCGGCAAGGACGCCCTGGTCCGTACGCCGCGGCTGATCGGCAAGGGGCGCGAGTCGCTGCCGCGCATTCTGCCGCAGATCTGCCGCGCATGCAGCGATGCGGAGCGTGCGGCCGATGCCGCCAGCCATGCGACGCAAAAGATCAAGATTGCCCAGTACTATGAGGACCGTCTGGGCGAGCGCTATGCCGGAACCGTCTCGTGGGTTAGCAGCATGGGCCTCTTCGTGCGCTTGGACCTGACGCAGGTCGAAGGCTTGGTTTCGATCAAGAGCCTGGGCAACGAGTGGTTCGAGTTCGACGAGGACGCGCTCACGCTCACAGGTGCCGACACGGGCACTCGTTACGAGCTGGGGCAGCGCGTGATCATCGAGGTCTCGCGCGTCAATACCACGCGCGGGCACTTGGACTTTAAGCTTATCCATTAGCCAAATCCCGACTCGCGGCGGGAGAGCGGAGGGCGGTCTTTCGGGGCCGCCCTCCGCATTTGAATCGTGGCTACCTTGCCGTCTGCTCGGCCGCCCGCTTACCTGCTATTTGAGAGATAAAACCTACCAAAATAAACCTGTCCCTTTTTGGCAGGTTTACAAGAAAGCGGGGATGAGATGGCGACGGTGTACGGTTATGCGCGGGTGAGTTCGCGCGATCAGAACCTTAATCGGCAGCTGGATGCGCTGGGCGCCTATGGCGTGGGCTCGGCGAATATTTATGCCGACCATGCGAGCGGCAAGGACTTCGATCGACCGCGTTATCGCGAGCTGCTGCACGTTCTGGGAGACGGGGACGTGCTGGTGGTGCTTTCTATCGACCGACTTGGTCGTAATTACTCCGAGATTCTTGAGGAATGGCGACGCATTACCAAGGAGCTCGGGGTTGCCATTGTGGTGTTGGACATGCCATTGCTTGACACGCGCGTCAGGGCCAGCGGCGCGCCGGATGTGACCAACACCCTGATTGCCGATATTGTGCTGCAACTGCTGAGCTACGTGGCGCAGGTGGAGCGCGAGAATATCCATCGGCGCCAGGCGGAGGGAATTGCAGCGGCGCGGGCGCGAGGGGTCCGTTTCGGTCGACCTCGCAAGCCGTGCCCTCCTCAGTTTGAGCTGGTGCGCGATAGCTATGAGGCAGGCGATATAACCCGCAGCCAGGCAGCAAAGTGCCTGGGCGTGTGCGTGGGGACGTTCGATCGCTGGATGCGCGAGGCGGGGTAGAGGTTTGCGGCACGTCCGATTGGCGCCCACGCGAGGCGGTATCGGTAACAGCCCTGTTACCGATAATGCGACCTCGTTGAAATATTTTGTGTCGCGCGTATTTCCGAGCGGTCGGATTTGAGGGGCGAGCGGTAGAACGCTCGTCCTTTGTGCGCCACGATGCGGCACAATGTACCGTAAAAGCTGTTTGTATCCGGTACGAATCGTTCGTTGGTCTTTAATTCTTCTCAACGGAGGTGTTTGAGATGGCAAACGGATTGCTTTTGCGGCTTCGCGAGCGTGAGCTCAGCGCGAGCCCGGCGGAACGCAATGTCATCGCATATGTGAGCGCTCATCCGCACGAGGTGGTCGGGCTGTCCGTCCGCGGTCTTGCCGATACCACGTTCTCCTCGCCCTCGAGCATTTTGCGCTTTTGCAAGCGTTTGGGTTTTGCGGGCTACAAGGAGTTCCAGCGCGAACTGATTGCCGAGCTGGCGCTCTTAGGTGACAAGAAAGACGTAGCCCTCGAGGACATCTCCATGGATGACAGCGTCGAACGTATCGTGGGGAAGGTGATGAAAAGCAATGTGCGCACGATCGAAGCGACGGCGCGAACGCTCGATTACACCGTCTTGGAGCGATGCGCGGCCTATCTTAAGCGGGCACGCGCAGTCAATCTGTTCGGTATCGGTGCCTCTCGTTTGGTCGCGCACGATCTGGCGCAAAAGCTCATGCGTGTCGACAAAGAGTGCCATCTGTACGACGACTGGCATGATCAGCTCTTGTGTGCCAAGAACATGCATGAGGGCGATATGGCGATCGCCTTTAGCTACTCGGGCTTGACGCAAGAGGTGCTGGACTGCACCGCCGAGGCTCAACGTCACAACTGTCCCGTTGTGGCCGTTACCAAAGTAGATGGATCATCCAAGCTTGCCACCATGGCCGATGCCGTGCTCGGCGTCGCTGCGAGTGAGCCCTTGGTCCGCAGCGGTGCCATGGCTTCGCGTATGGCCCAGCTTATGGTTGTCGATGCCCTGTACGCTGCTTACGTTGCCAGCGACTACGAACGGGCGACGCATGTCATTAAGCAAAACTACATCGAGAAACAGGAAAGATGAGGTGAATGAAATGCTCGATTTAACAAAATTCACGACCGAACAGCGTAATCAAAGGTCTATGGACCTCGATACGATGACATCGCTGCAAATCGTCACGACGATGAATGATGAGGATCTTCGTGCCGTCCAGTCGGTCACGAAGGTGTTGCCCCAGGTTGCCACAGCAATCGACTGGGCTGCTGAGGCACTCGAGCGCGGCGGGCGCGTCTTTTACATGGGCGCAGGCACCAGCGGTCGTCTGGGTGTACTCGACGCTTCGGAGTGTCCGCCCACGTTTGGCGTGTCACCCGATCTGATTGTCGGGCTCATTGCCGGAGGCGAGACGGCGTTTATCAAGGCTGTCGAAGGTGCCGAAGACAGCGAGGAGCTTGGCGCGAGCGACCTGCGGGAGCGTGGACTCTCGGACAAGGATCTTGTCGTTGGCCTGGCGGCAAGCGGTCGTACTCCCTATGTGGTGGGCGGCCTTGTGTACGCCAAGGCAACTGGGTGCAAGACGATCGCAATTGCCTGCAACCAAGGGTCGAAGATCGGGGAGAGCGCAGATCTTGCCATTGAACCCGTGCCCGGTCCCGAGGTACTGACCGGCTCAACGAGGCTCAAGGCGGGAACGGTTCAAAAGCTCATTCTCAACATGATTTCGACCGGTGCCATGGTCAAGATCGGCAAGGTATACCAAAACCTGATGGTCGATGTGCAGCAGACGAACGAGAAGTTGGTGGTGCGCGGCCAGAACATCGTGATGGAGGCGACCGGCTGCACGCGCGAGTGCGCTATTCAGGCGCTTGCAGATGCCGGCGGCCACGTAAAAACCGCTATTGTCTCGGTACTGCTGGACTGCGATGCCGAGCAGGCTGCGGTAGCTCTTGAGCGAGCGAGAGGCCATGTCCGTGCTGCGGTGAGTGGCCATGAGAAGAGCAATGCCGACGCCCAATAGGTGCGCGGCGTGAGCTGATATGACATCCAGACGAGATACCCAATACAAGGAGGAGTTATGACGAACAAAGAGCTGGCTCAAAAGCTGCTGGACCTTTTGGGCGGTAAAGACAACGTGCTCGCAAACGCGGCGTGCATGACGCGCCTGCGCGTGACCGTCAAAGACGCGGGCAACGTCGACACGGAGGGCATTAAGGCACTCGACGGCGTGATGGGCCTGGTCGAGGACGACACGATGCAGATCGTGCTGGGTCCGGGCAAGGTGAATAAGGTGCTCGAGGAGTTCTCCAAGCTCACCGGCCTTGCGAAAGGCGTTGCTGACGAGAGCGTGGTTGACGCTGCGGCCACAAACAAGGCCGCGCAGAAGGCCAAGTACGAGTCCAAGCCGGTTCAGGCCTTCCTCAAGAAGATTTCCAATGTCTTCGTCGCCCTGCTTCCCGGCATCATTGCGGCTGGCCTCATCAACGGTATCTGCAACGTCATTAACGTCTCGACGGCAGGCGCGCTTGCAGGCGAGTGGTGGTACCAGGGCATTCGCTCCATGGGCTGGGCCCTGTTTGCCTATCTGCCCATCTTGGTGGGCTATAACGCGGCACGTGAGTTTGGCGGCTCCGCTGCGCTGGGCGGCATCGCCGGCATGATGTGTATCGCTAACAGTGCCATGCCCCTGCTTGCGCCTGGCGCGGCCGATCCTGCCACTGCCATTCTGCTGCCGCTCACCAATGCGCAGTACAACCCCGCAGCGGGCGGCATGATCGCGGCTCTTATCGCTGGCGCATTTTTTGCCTGGATGGAGCGTCAGATTCGCAAGGTTATGCCCAACGCACTCGATACATTCTTGTCCCCGCTGCTGGTGCTCATCATCGGCGCCTTTGCTCTGATGCTCGTCATCCAGCCGGTTGGCGCATGGCTGACGACTGCCATCTTTAGCGTTTTGACCTTTATCTTCGAGAAGCTGGGCGTCCTGGGCGGCTATATCCTGTCGGCAGGCTTCTTGCCGCTGGTTTCCGTCGGCCTGCATCAGGCGCTCACGCCGATCCACGCTATGCTCAACGATCCCGACGGCGCTACCAAGGGCATCAATTACCTGCTCCCCATCCTTATGATGGCTGGCGGCGGCCAGGTCGGTGCCGGTTTGGCGCTGTACTTTAAGACCAAGAACGCCAAGCTCAAGAAGTACGTCGCAGAGTCCATTCCCGTTGGAATCCTCGGTGTGGGCGAGCCTCTGATGTATGCCGTTACGCTGCCGCTCGTTCGTCCGTTTGTAACGGCCTGCCTGGGTGCCGGATTTGGCGGCGCGCTCGCGGCGCTGCTTCACATCGGCACGGTTTCTCAGGGCGTTTCCGGTCTGTTTGGCCTGCTGATCGTCGTTCCTGGTCAGCAGCTCGGCTACGTTGCCGCTATGCTGCTTGCCTATGCCGCCGGCTTTGTCCTGACGTGGTTCTTTGGCGTCGACGAGCAGAAGATCAACGAGTTCTTTGGCGAGTAGTTTGATATCGCGAGCCGTGTTGCTCAGGGCTCGCGGCGCGCGGCAGATTTCTTGATGCTATGGTTGTGCCGGCGGGGCTAACTGCTCCGCCGGCCTTTTTTAAAGGAGTGTTGAAGCGTGAAAACGGGTATTTCGATTTATCTTTCCAACCCTCTGCAGGATATTGAGCGGACGATTGAACACGGTGCCGCGGCGGGTGCGCGCTATGCGTTCACCTCGCTGCATATTCCCGAGGATGGGGGAGCGGCGTATACCGATAAGGTCCGTCATGTGCTGTCGCTGCTTTCCGCCCGCGGCATTGCGCTCATTGCCGATGTGGGGCCGCGCACGTGCGATTTGCTCGGGCTTGAGCGCATCGAGGACCTGCGCGATCTGGGGTTGGAATACCTTCGTTTGGACTATGGCTTTAGCGCCCGGCGGGTCGCGGAGCTGTCCGGTGTATTTCGCATTGTGGTCAATGCATCGACGGTGAGTTCTGATGAAATCGCATCGTGGCGTGAGGCCGGTGCCGATGTGACTCGTTTTGCCGCCTGCCACAATTTTTACCCCAAGCCTTATACCGGTTTAGCTCTGGAGGACATTGCTCGGGTGAATCTTCGTCTTGCGGCGCTTGGATTCGAAATCATGGCTTTTGTGCCGGGCGATGCCAACGTTCGCGGGCCGGTATTCGAGGGACTGCCGACGGTCGAGACGCAGCGCGGTCGCGCGTCAAAGGTTGCCCTCAATATGCTTGAGCTTGCACATGGCGCCGATTGCGACATTGTGTTGGTCGGCGACCCCGATCTTTCCGATGCGGGCTGGGCGCAGTTTGCTCAAGTTTCCGCCGGATACGTGGACCTGCAATGCGAGCTTGAGCCCGGTTATGCCTATGTGCGCGGGCAGATTCATCACGACCGGCCCGACTCGAGTGTCCTCATCTTTAGGTCTCAGGAGTCACGTACGACGCATAAGCCGGATTCCGTGCCGACGGATGCCGGAGCCGGCCTGCCGCGAAAGGCGGGGTCGATCGCTGTGAGCAATAGCGGATATGGGCGCTACGAAGGCGAGCTTGAGATTGCGCGGGTCGATCTTCCCGGTGACGAGCGCATGAACGTTGCGGGCCATATCACGCCCGAGGCAATGGAGCTGCTGCCGTTCATCAAACGCGGATTCGGGGTACGGTTCGTTTAGCGTGTGACCCGTGGGCTACAATTGGCCCATCATACGAAGGCGCCTCGTGTGGCGTGTGCCTGCGTTGGCCGATCTATATTCGGAGGATTCCCATGACCGTACTGTTTGTTGAATATCCCAAGTGCTCGACCTGTAAGAAGGCCAAGGCATGGCTGGACGAACACGGGGTAGAGTATATCGACCGCGATATCGTTTTGGACAATCCCACGGCTGATGAGCTTGCGACCTGGATTGCTCGTTCGGGACTGCCGGTGCGGCGCTTCTTTAATTCGTCGGGCATGAAATATCGAGAGCTGGGCCTGAAGGCGCGTCTAGATGCGGGCATGACGGATCGGGAGTGCTACGAGCTGCTGGCGACCGACGGCATGCTGGTCAAGCGTCCGCTGTTGGTGGGCGACGACTTTGCGATTCCCGGCTTTAGGGAAGCAGCTTGGACCGAGGCGCTGCTGTAGCGGTTGCGGAAAGTGCGACCCGTTTTGAGCCCTCGGGGTGGGACGTGTTTTCCATCGGAGGGCTCGCTCGGCTCAATCCTTGAGCTGTGCCCATTCGTGCGGACCGTAGACCTTTACGTGCTTGTTGGGCTTGCCGCTCCAGTACTCCTCGTCCATAAAGGGCAGATATGCCTGAACACCGGGGCAGATAAAGGGAATCCGCTGCTGTTGCAGTCGCTCGCGCTGTCGCTGCTCCAGGTGCGCCTCGGATATGACAGTCGGCATACCGGACAGCTCGACGAGGCTTGCCTGGATTCGCTTAAGGTCGGGGAGTCCCGCGTGCCATGACATCCGCATGATCAAAAAGGATGCACGGCGGTATTTTGCCTGCATCACCGTGATGGCGGGGCGCAGGGTGGGATGGATTTTGTCCCGTTCGGGCCAAAGGTCAGCAGTGATCTCGAGGCCCAGGGTCTCCCATAGGTAATCAAGCTCTTCGTCCATGGCGCCTCGATATCCGTGTAATGATGACGGTTTGATTGTGCCATCAGCCGTGAGTGCTGCATTGTTGTAATCTACCAGCGGTAGATGTGGGATGTTTTACGGGCTTTGGCGCCGTACGTGTCGCTGGTGCTTCACAGGTCCTTCACGTGTCGGCCGTATTTGACTGAATTTCAAAAAAGTCAAAATTAGGGCTTGCGTCACGGCGGGACTTCCCGTATATTTCTTTCTTGCGCAAAGGCACAGCCGAGCGCAGCGATGCAGTCATTGGGATGTCGTCTAATGGCAGGACAGCGGATTCTGGTTCCGTCAATGGGGGTTCGACTCCCTCCATCCCAGCCATTGCATTTGCTACATATGGCCCGTTCGTCTAGCGGTTTAGGACGCCGCCCTCTCAAGGCGGAGATCACCAGTTCGAATCTGGTACGGGCTACCAAAATTGAACGCCCGGGCCTCGTAAGAGACCCGGGTTTTGTGTATTGACCGATATTTAAGGCGCGCGTTGAGTCTGCCGCCCGGACCGAGGAGTTGTCATGGACCTGCCTATCAGCTTGGAAGACATCACGTATGCCGAGAACTATCTGGCGCAGGGCGACCTGGCTACGGCGACGCCGCTGCTTGAGCGTCTGGTGGAGCTCGCCGAGGAGTATATCGACGCTGAGTGCAAGACGGAGGAGAAGCGCCAGTACTTTAGCTTCGACAGCAAGTTTGAGCGCCTGGCCTATCGCCGCGTGGAGAAGGATCCGCGCGAGCTGGTGCAGGTCGAGGTTCCCTTTGACCGCCTGTACTCCGACATGGCGTTTGCCTACATTCGCCAGCAGGATTATGTGAGTGCTCGGAATGCCCTGATGCAGGCCGTGCGTTGGGATCCCATGAACTGCAACTATCGCTTGGACTTGGCCGAGCTGTTCCGCGCGCTCGAGGACAAGCAGGAGTGGGCATCGCTCTCGTTCTCGGTGCTGGAGCGCGCGAGCGACGGTAAGTGCGCCGCACGCGCCTACACCAATTTGGGTCAGTACTTCTTGGAGCCCGAGACCGAGAACATTTCGGCTGCCGTGGGCTGCGCGCGTCTGGCGCTGCGCCTGGCGCCCAATGATGCGCATACGACGCGCCTGCTCAACAAGATCCATACCACCTATCCGGATGCCGCGGACGAGAGTGACGACCATGTGATGGGTGAGCTCGCCCTGCAGGGCGTGCCGACCTCGCCTTCGGCCGAGATCGCCATCTGCCTGATCATGTGCGCGACCGATGCTGCAAGCGACGGCGACAAGCAGGAGGCTACGCGTCTGACGGTCCGTGCCCGCGACCTGGTGGGCGAGGAGGCATGCGCGGCGATTATCAAGCTGGTGCGCGAGAGCGATGCCGAGCTTAATGCCGAGCGCAGGGCAAAGCGCGAGGCTGCGGGCTCAAACGCCGATGGCGCCAAGGAGGCCGGCGATGCCCAGTAAGCGCGAGCGCAAGCTCATTTCCAAGAATCGCTCGGCACATCACGAGTACTTTATCGATGAGACGTTTGAGTGCGGTATTGAGCTGAGCGGTACCGAGGTCAAGTCGATTCGCGAGCGCGCGTGCCAGATTACCGATACCTTCGCACTGATTCGTGGCGGTGAGTGCTGGCTCGTCGGCCTGCATATCCACCCTTATAGCCATGGTGGCGTGTGGAACCGCGACCCTGATCGCCGCCGTCGTCTGCTGCTGCACCGCAAGGAGATCGACTTTCTTGACGGCAAACTTCG
This sequence comes from uncultured Collinsella sp., assembly GCA_900543505.1. GTDB lineage: Bacteria > Actinomycetota > Coriobacteriia > Coriobacteriales > Coriobacteriaceae > Collinsella. Next base: position 13,632 of record UQSB01000021.1, read on the forward strand.
CAACCGTGGTTATGCGCTGGTTCCGTTGGAGCTCTACTTTAATACCGACGGCCGCGTAAAGTTGCTGCTGGGCCTGGGCCGAGGCAAGAAGCTCTACGACAAGCGCGAGGACATGGCCAAGCGTGATGTCCAACGCGAGATCGACCGCGCCCTCAAGGAGCGCAATCGCTAGGCGTTCTGTATAAGTTGCGGTGGAATACGGACTGTTTTGCCTGTTTGAGGGGCTATTCAGTCCTTATTTCACCGCAACTGCGGGCGTCTCATCTTGCTTATACTGTTTTGACACATATGTCTCAAAGGCGGCGTTCGGTATGGGCGTCGCCTTTTTTGTGGGTACATACATCCATGAGGTTCCAACCCGGGTTAGGGGAGTGATTGTTATGGACAAAACTGCGTTCTTTACCATGCCGAGCGGTCTGTACGTGGTGAGCGCCGCGGCAGACGGGCTGCGCGCCGGCTGCGTCATCAACACTGCGGTGCAGGTGACGTCCATGCCGCCGCGCATTTCGGTTGCCGTGAACAAGGACAACGTCACCTCGGGCGTCATCGCTTCGGCCAAAGCGTTCGCGCTGACCGTGATCGATCAGACCGCCGATATGCTCTACATCGGTAACTTTGGGTTCCGCACTAGCAGCGATTATGACAAGTTTGCCAAATACGAGACCCGCGAGACGGCTCTGGGCATGCCCTATGTGCCCGAGCACGCGGCGGCCCTGTTTAGCTGCCATTTGATCGACACTGTGGATGTTGGCACGCATCTACTGTTTATCGGCGAGGTCGAGGATGCCGAGCGCTTGAGTGACGAGACGCCGCTCACCTACGATTACTACCATAAGGTCCTGAAGGGCAAGACGCCTCCGAAGGCGTCCTCGTATCAAGGCTAGAAATGTTTTAAAAATACTTGCATTATATTATTGAGAATCTATACTGATAAATGAAGTACATCACCAGTCGCGTTTGAGAGGAGAACATCATGGCTGAGGAGAAGAAGACGTATAAGTTCGTGTGCGTCGTTTGCGGTTACGAGGTTGAGGTCGATACGCCCGAGCTGCCCGAGGATTATGTGTGCCCGGTGTGCGGCGTCGGTCCCGATCAGTTTGAGCTCGTCGAGGAGTAGCTCGTCGGCACGCGGCTCACGGCAACACATAGCTCTGTCCAAGGGCCCCGGTCGAATTCTCGGCCGGGGCCCTTTTCCTCCGCCCCTAAGGGATCACGGTTGCTGTTGGCCGATCCTGTCTGTTGTGAGTCCGGCCGACCTTTTGTCTCAATCTGTAACATCTAACGGTGGAAATTGGGTCCACTTGTTACAGATTGAGACAAACGGAGCTGTCCCTCGGAATGATCTCGATCTGTAACATCTAACGGCTCGAAACGGGTCTTCCTGTTACAGATCGAGACGTTTGCCTGGGTAGGTGCCCCGTCCCATTACATCCCTGTCAACAACACGACATCTAGAATCGTCACGATGGCACCGATCCCTACAAGCAGCGCGTTGAGTGGGCGCGAGTTGGCGTATTTGCCCATGACGCGGGGTGAACTGGTGAGCCGTATGAGCACAAAGACCGTAATCGGCAGCTGAAGCGACAACAGTGCCTGACTCCAGATGAGACCTTCAAAAGGATTTGGGACGACCAGGCACGCCGTCACTGCGCCGACGAAACAGGCCGCCACCCCGATCGAGGAATGTCGGTCGTGTATGTCGTATTCCTCGTCGAACATGCCCGCGGTGATGGTGCCCGCCGCCATACCCGCCGTCACACTACTCGATAGTCCCGCGAACAGCAGCGCTACCGCAAAGATGGTCGAGCTCGCCGGGCCCAAGATGGGGGAGAGCGTGGCCGCTGCGACGGCGAGGTCGTCTACGACCATGCCGTGCGCAAAGAAGGTCGTTGCGGCCAGGATGACCATGGCCGAGTTGATTGCCCAGCCCACGCCCATCGAAAAGAGCGTGTCGAAGAGCTCGTAGTGCAGACGTTCTTCGATAACTTGCTCGCCTTGGCCTTCGAAGTGCATGGATTGGATGACCTCGGAGTGCAGAAAAAGGTTGTGTGGCATAACGACCGCACCCAGGACACTCACGATAATCGTTGCCGAGTCGGCAGGCATGCTGGGGATGATCCAGCTTGCGGTTGCTTGCGGCCAGTCGGCTTTGACCAGCGCGAGCTCTGCTAAAAACGAGAGTCCCACCACACCCACGAAGGCGATGATCCAGCGTTCGGCGCGCTTGTAGGAGCTCGTCATGAGCATCGCCATCGATACTGCCGCCACGATGACGCAGCCCGCGCGCACGGGCAGCCCAAAGAGCATTTGAAGGGCAATCGCGCCGCCCAGGACTTCGGCCATGGCGGTGGCGATGGTCGCGAGATAGGCACTGGCGAGCACCGTACGCCCGACGAAGCGGGGGAGGTAACGTGTCGTGGCCTCGGCAAGGCAGGCGCCCGTGGCGATACCCAGGTGCGCCGCGTTGTGCTGCAGCACGATGAGCATAATCGTGGACAGCGTGACGATCCACAGCAGCGCGTAGCCAAACTGCGAGCCCGCGGCCATATTGGAGGCCCAGTTGCCCGGGTCGATAAAGCCGACGGTCACGAGCAGCCCGGGGCCGATATGCCGCGCAATGTCTAGGCCTCCGTGACCACCGGTGCGTCGGGAGCCAAAGTGTTGTTTGAGATGGTTGAGCATGGTGCGCTCCTGTGTGCCGTTTGCTTGACGCCGCAAAGGATACCCGTTTTAAGCTTAAAAGTTAACCAAGACTAACAAAATTGTTGTATTTGAATGGGATGGTGAAAGGGGGCTGCCGAAATGTCTCGATCTGTAACAGTTTGCCGCCAAAACCGACCCTTCGTGTTACAGATCGAGACAAACCAAAACCGTCCCGCAGAAAATCTCAATCTGTAACATCTAGGCGCCAAAATCGGTTCCTCCTGTTACAGATTGAGATGTTTGAAGTGGTGAGCTAACAGGCCGAACTTGGGGCCTATGTTGTCGCCCTTGAGGTCGGCGGTGTCCACTCGTAGGGCGTGCGTTACGCGATTGTTTCGAAACGGGTGGGAAACACAACGGGCCGACGATGCTCCTACTATGCCTATTCAACTGACTGTCTAAATATCTAGGGGAGGATCGCGATGCAGGCAGATTCCGCTCAGCAGCAGGGCCTTTATCGCCCCGAATTCGACCACGATGCATGTGGCATCGGCGCGCTTGCCGATATCAACGGTGAGCGCCATCACCAGATTCTGGACGACGCACTGTCCATTCTGGTCAACTTGGAGCACCGCGGCGGCACGGGACTCGAGAAGAATACCGGCGATGGCGCTGGCATCCTGTTCCAGGTTCCGCATCACTTTTTCCGTAAAGAGGCTCAAAAGTGCGGTCAGATTCTGCCGGCAGAGGGCGACTATGGCGTGGCCATGCTGTTCTTCCCGCAGGACGACAAGGGCGTAGAGGATGCCCGTCGCGTGTTTGAGGAGGGCTGCGCCGAGGCCGGCGTGCCGCTGCTCTTTTGGCGCGAGGTGCCGGTCGACCCGCACGACCTGGGCGAGACGGCCCGCGCTTGCATGCCCACCATCTTGCAGGCATTCCTGGGCCGTCCGGACGACACGCCCGCCGGCGACGCCTTCGAGCGCCGTCTGTACGTGTGCCGCCGCACCATCGAGAAGAAGGCCGACGCCGAGTTTGCCCTGCGCGACAAGATCTTCTATGTGTGCTCCATGAGCTCGCGCACCATCGTGTATAAGGGCATGCTGGTCGCCACACAGATGCGCCGCTTCTTCATCGACCTCAACGACGCCGCCGTCAAGACGGCCGTGGCGCTCGTCCACTCGCGCTACTCCACCAACACCACGCCCAGCTGGGAGCGCGCGCACCCCAACCGCTTTATCATCCATAACGGCGAGATCAACACCCTCAAGGGCAACGTCAACTGGATTCGCGCCCGCGAGCCCAACCTGTACAGCCCCGTGCTGCAGCACGATCTTGAGCGCGTGATGCCTATCATCAACCGCGAGGGATCCGATTCCGCGATTCTGGACAACGTGCTCGAGTTCCTGGTCATGAACGGTCGCCCGCTCACGCGTGCCGCGTCCATGTTGCTGCCCGAGCCGTGGGACCACAACGACAGCCTGAGTGAGGAGCGCCGCGCCTACGACGCCTACCAGTCCATGCTCATGGAGCCGTGGGACGGCCCGGCGGCCATCGCCTTTACCGACGGTCGCACGCTGGGCGCCGCCCTCGACCGTAACGGCCTGCGTCCCGCCCGCTATTATGTGACGCGCGACGGCCGCTTTATGCTGGCAAGCGAAGTGGGCACCATCGAGGTACGCCCCGAGAACATCCTGACGAGCGGTTGCCTGGGACCGGGCCAGATGCTCGAGGTCGATTTTGCCCGCGGCCGCGTGATCTACAACGACGAGCTGCGCGCCCGCTATGCCAAGGAGAAGCCCTACCGCGACTGGATTGCCGAGGAGACGCTGACCGTCGACGCGCTCGATGAGCCCGCCGCGCCCGCGTCCGCCGAGGATGCCGAGGTGCCCGCCGCTGTGCGCATGGCCAAGCTCGGCTACCACTGGGATGACGTCGGCGAGGTCGTACGTCCCATGGCCCAGCAGGGCAAGGCCCCGCTCGCCTCGATGGGCATCGACGCGCCGCTGGCTTGCCTGTCCAAGAAGACGCGTTCGTTCTTTGACTACTTCTATCAGCTGTTCGCTCAGGTCACGAATCCTCCGATCGATGCCCTGCGCGAGCACATGGTGACTTCGACCACGCTCTACCTGGGCAACCACGGCAACCTGCTCGAGGATTCCCGCACGGCCTGTCAGCTGGTGCGCTTGGAGCGCCCATTGCTCAACGAGGAAGAGTTCGAGCATATCTGTGCCATCGACCGTGTTGGCTTTAAGACCCGTCGTTTCCGTGCCGTCTACCGCCGCGATGCCGGCGAGGGCGCGCTGCAGGCTGCGCTCAAACAGCTTGCCGAGGACGTTGAGGCTGCGGTCCGCGACGGCGTGAACATTGTGGTGTTGAGCGATCGTGCCGCTGCGGGCGAGGTGCCCGTGCCGTCGCTGCTCGCCGTGGGCTGCGTGCACAACCACCTGATCCGCGCCGGCGTTCGTACTTTTGCCGACATCGTGGTGGAGTGCGGTGACGCCGTGTCCCCGCACGACTTTGCGGCACTGGTGGGCTACTCCGCGAGCGGCATCTATCCGTACAACGCACATGCGTGCATCCGCGATCTGGCGGCACGCGGCGACCTGGACGTGACGGCCGAGCAGGGCATCGCCAACTACAACAAGGCTGCGACCGCCGGCATCGTCTCCATCATGTCCAAGATGGGCATCTCCACGGTGCAGAGCTACCATTCGGCGCAGATCTTCGAAGCCGTGGGCTTTACGCCGGAGTTCGTCAACGCGTACTTTGCCGGCACGGTGAGCCGTGTGGGCGGTATGGGTGTCGAGGACGTTGAACGCGAGCAAAACGAGCGCTACGACGCCGCGCTCGCTATCCTTAAGAGCCCGGCTCCCGATCAGCTGCCCACGCTGGGCCTGACCAAGTGGCGCCCGCTCGGCGGCGAGGAACACCTCATCGACCCCCAGACCGTCTACCTGCTGCAGACCGCCTGCCGTGAGGACAGCTACGACACCTTTAAGGAGTACAGCGCCCGCCTGCACCGCACCGGCCGTACCGTGCGTCTGCGCGACTTGCTCGACTTTGATGCCAGCGGCCGCACGCCGGTTTCGCTCGACGAGGTCGAGCCCGCGCTCAACATCGTCCGCCGCTTTAACACCGGCGCCATGTCGTACGGCTCCATCAGCAAGGAAGCACACGAGTGCATGGCCATCGCCATGAACCGCCTAGACGGCCGTTCCAACTCGGGCGAGGGCGGTGAGGATCCGCGTCGCGAGACCCCGCTGGCTAACGGTGATTCCAAGAACTCCGCGATCAAGCAGGTGGCAAGTGCGCGCTTTGGCGTGACGAGCCGCTACCTGTGCAGCGCCTTCGAGATTCAGATCAAGATGGCACAGGGCGCCAAGCCCGGCGAGGGTGGCCACCTGCCCGGCAAGAAGGTCTACCCCTGGATTGCCGAGGTCCGTCAGTCCACGCCCGGCATCGGCCTGATCTCGCCTCCGCCGCATCACGACATCTACTCCATCGAAGACCTGGCCGAGCTGATCTTCGACCTTAAGAACGCCAACCCCGGTGCGCGCGTGTCGGTCAAGCTGGTCAGCGAGGCTGGTGTCGGCACCATCGCCACTGGTGTTGCCAAGGGTGCTGCCGACAAGATTTTGATCAGCGGCCACAATGGCGGCTCGGGTGCCGCTGCGCGCGATTCGATCTGGCACGCCGGTCTGCCGCTGGAGCTTGGCCTTGCCGAGGCTCAGCAGACGCTGCTGCAAAACGGCCTGCGCTCGCGCGTGGTGCTCGAGGCCGACGGCAAGCTCATGGACGGCACCGATGTTGCTGTCGCCTGCCTGCTGGGCGCCGAGGAGTTTGGCTTTGCGACCATGCCGCTCATCTCGATGGGTTGCCTCATGCAACGCGACTGCCAGCAGGATACCTGCCCGGCCGGCATCGCTACGCAAAACTGCCGCCTGCGTCGCGGCTTCCGCGGCAAGCCCGAGCACGTTGAGCACTTTATGCTCTTTGTTGCCGAGCAGCTGCGCGAGGTCATGGCGAGCCTGGGCTTCCACACCGTCGACGAGATGGTCGGCCATCCCGAGTGCTTGCGCCAGATCGAGGTCCCGGGCAACCGCAAGGCTAACCTGCTCGATCTGGCGCCCGTGCTGGCGAGCGCGACCTGCGAGTTCGGTGCCCACATCCCGGGTGCCGACGGCCGTCACTTCCTGCCGCAGATGGCTGCCGACAGCGAGCTCGACAAGACGCTCGACTCCACGTTGTTCGTGCCCTATACGGCCGATGCCCGTGCGCACCTGCGCCCGATTCGCTTCCGCGCCGATATCGCCAACGTCAACCGCTGCGTGGGCACTATCCTGGGCAACGCGGTGACCAAGGCACATCCCGAGGGCCTGCCCGCCGGCTCCATCACCATCGATTGCGATGGTTCGGCCGGTCAGAGCTTTGGCGCCTTCCTGCCGCGCGGCATTACGCTCAACGTGTGCGGCGACGCCAACGACTACTTTGGCAAAGGCCTTTCGGGCGGCGAGGTGTCGGTGCGCCCCAACCCGCATGCGACCTATAAGTTCGACGAAAACATCATCGTGGGCAACGTTGCGTTCTTTGGCGCCACGAGCGGCCGTGGCTTCATCAACGGCCTGGCCGGCCAGCGCTTTGGCGTACGCAACTCCGGTGCCACCGTGGTGGTCGAGGGCTGCGGCAACCATGGCTGCGAGTACATGACGGGCGGTCTGGCGCTTATCCTGGGTGAGGTCGGGCAGAACTTCGCCGCCGGTATGACGGGCGGCGTGGCCTATGTCTTTGACCAGTACGGCACGCTCGATGCCCGCGTGAACCACGAGAGCGTTGAGCTCAAGGCCCCGACGGCCGGCGAGCTGGCACAGATTCGCGAGCTCATCCAAGAGCACGTGGACGCGACGCAGAGCCCGCGCGGCATCAAGCTGCTCTACAGCTTTGAGACGATGAGCAAGCACTTCGTGAAGGTCATTCCGACCGAGTACGAGCGTGTGCTGGCGATTGTCGCCGCCGCCGAGGCCGTCGGCAAGACGCATGCGCAGGCAGAGGAGCTGGCGTTTGACATCGTGACCGGTCGCGCGAGCGCTGCGGATGTCGCTCGCTTCGATGCTGCGGGCGGTGCTGCGGGCGCTGCGTCCGTGGCTGCCAGCCCTGTTGCTTCGACCAAGAAGGAGGCGTAAGTGCCATGGGTAAGCCCGGTGCTTTTCTTGATATCGATCGCGTGACCCACGAGCTGCGTCCCGTGGAGGAGCGCAGTCATGATTTTGATCCCCTGTATGTGGAGCTCGATGACGACGCACGTCGCGCCCAGGCGAGCCGCTGCATGATGTGCGGCGTGGCGTTTTGCCAGATGGGCGCGAGCTTTGGCAAGGCACGTCCGAGCGGCTGCCCGCTGCACAACTTGATTCCCGAGTGGAACGAGCTGGTGTACCGCGGCCGCTGGGATGAGGCTGCCGAGCGCCTGTCGCTCACCTCGCCCATGCCTGAGTTCACGAGCCGCGTGTGCCCGGCACTGTGCGAGGCCGCGTGCAACCTGGGCTCGGTCGACGGCCAACCCACGACGATTCACGATAACGAGCGTGCGATCAGCGACCATGAGTGGGCCAACGGCGGCCCACGTCGCTTTGAGCCGGCAGGGGAGGACGCGCCCTCGGTCGCCGTGGTTGGTTCCGGCCCGGCTGGCCTGGTGGCAGCATGGGAGCTTGCACGTCGCGGTGCCCGCGTGACGGTGTTTGAGCGCGACGACCGCCCCGGCGGCCTACTCATGTACGGCATTCCCAACATGAAGCTCGAGAAGTCTGTGGTCGAGCGTCGTGTGGCGCTCATGCGCGAGCTGGGTATTGTGTTCGAGCTGGGCGCCGACGTGAGCGATCCCAAGGTTACCGCCAGGCTCGACGACTTTGACGCCGCCGTGGTGGCTGCCGGCGCCCGTGCTCCGCGTGGACTTTCGGCTGCGAACATTGATGCCCCGGGCGTGGTGTATGCCGTGGACTACCTGACGGCTTCGACCGTTTCGGTGCTCGATGGCGGCAAGCCCGCGGTGAACGCGCGCGGCCTGGACGTCGTGGTCATTGGCGGTGGCGATACTGGAAACGACTGCGTGGGTACCGCCGTGCGTCAGGGCGCGCGCAGCGTGCGCCAGTTTGAGTTCTTGCCGGCTGCGCCCGATAAGCGCGCGGCAGGCAACCCCTGGCCGCAGTGGCCCAACGTGAAGAAGACCGACTACGGCCAGCAGGAGGCTATCGCTGCCATGGGCGGCGAGATGCGCGCTTGGGGCGTGGACACGCTCGAGGTGCTGCTGGACAAGAAGGGCGCGGCTGCGGGTCTGCGCGTGGTCGATCTGGATTGGTCGGCCGGCAAGCCCGAACGCATTGCGGGCTCCGAGCACGAGGTGCCGGCGCAGCTGGTGCTCATCGCCTGTGGCTTTACGGGTCCGGAACACAGCGTGTTCGAAGCTGTCGGCGTGCCCGTTGCCACGGCGGGCCGCCCGCTGCCCGTGATGGCTTCCGAGGGCTCGCACCTTGCGGCCCGCGTGGATGGTGTTGCTGCGGATGCCGTGCCGGTGTATGTGGCGGGTGATGCCCGCAACGGCAGCTCGCTCGTGGTGAACGCCATGGCCGATGCCCTGGCCTGCGCAGCCGAAGTCGCCGACGCGCTGGAACTGTAAAGTAGTCACGGAGATACTCAACAATCGAATCGGAAAGGGCTGTCCCTAACTGCCGGCACAAAAGGAACGTCCCTAAGTGCCGGCAGTTAGGGACGTTCCTTTTCTGTCGGCACTCGGGGACACTCCTTGCGGATTTGCGAGCAGTTTGCTCGTTTGTCGACGTACGGATGTTCATTTGTCGACTTCTTGGGCTGCGGTCACCTGTTGTTTCTGTGGTGGCTGCGGGCATCTGGCTCAAAAGGGCGGGTTGGCTGTCTATGTCTACCTGCGGTTTCTTTGCGGTGCGCTCATTCAGTCAAGCTTTTCGTCAAGTGTTTGGTCAGCATCTGGTTTGCAACAAAAGGCCTATTTTGCCCGCGCTTGCCTCGGTTGCTCGCCCTCCTCGTAAGCTCAAATTGAGGTCCATCAGTTTGAGGAGGATGCCATGACTGACCAAGTTTTTGACCGAGCAGAGCTGGCCGAAGCCGTCGGCAACGATATTGCCGACATGGCTCACTTTTGGATGCTGCGGAAGTTTCAATTCCTGGAGCCGGCGCGCGAGCAGTTCGAGATCATCGTCGATCCGTGGCTCAGCTATTGCGAGGAACCTTCTCAAAACGAAATCATGGCCTACAACATGGCGTTTACCGATTGGCTGCTGTTTGAGCGCCCCTATCACCACGGCAAGACGCTGTTGGAGCTGTATGTGGATGAGCCGCCAGCGTCAATTTCTCCTGCTTCGCTCGGGCGGCTTAAGCAGGTGCGTGACACGCAGTATTTCTCGCGCTTTGGCATTTTGGACAAGGATCCCGCGACTGGCATGGTCGTGCTGAAGGACACGCGCACCGACCGTCGCTTTGACGTCTACGACCCACATATCGTGCAAAAGGAGCGCTGGAACGATGGTGCGATTGCGGTGCGACTCGCGTGCGTCGACGATGTCTGGCTGACGGCGGGGCAGCTCTACCTGTATGACATCGCGCGCCTGAGCGACACGACGGTCGACGGGCCGGGCTCGGTGCATCCCGAGGACCTGGAGGACGGTTTCGACACCTCGTGCATCAGCTTCTTTTTGCGCCTGGTCCGCGACATCATGGGTGCCCAGGGGCGGTATGTGAAGTCGCTCAACATCTACGAACAGGAATGGGAGTAGGGGATGGACGGTTGTCGCCTGCCTTGCCTTCTGCCTTTATGTCTCGATCTGTAACGTTTAGGGACAAAAAACCGGTCTACCTGTTACAGATCGAGACGAATACCTGGGCGCCGCTGGTTTGTCTAAATCTGTAACGTTTAGGGGCCTGGAGAACGTCTAACTGTTACAGATCAAGACGTTTATCAGCGGAGGCAACGGTGACAATGGTCCATTTGTCCGATGTGGTGGTGATGGAAGTGTCTAATACCGTTCTCAAACACAAGCATACGGCTCGCAACACGTTGGCGCGGAATAGGATGCTTGCCAGGCTCACGGAGGCGGCTGAACTAGGCGTGCTGCTTGTGACGCACGACAATGCCGAGCTCATGTGGCTGCGGCGCCATGTGGGAACCGACGATATCGCGGAGCCTGAGTCGCACCTGTTCTGTTTTCAGCATGATTGGGATGCGTTGACGCCGACGGAGCGAGCGCTGCGGACCATCAAAGGGCTTGCGGAGTTTCATCCCGATTGGGCGTTTTGGGGTTACGACGCGGCACTTTTGTGGGGTCTGGAGGTGCCAAATGATCTGCTTGGGCCGCGATTTCTTGTTAAGACAGGTTGCTCGGTGCCGCTGAGTGCAGGATGCCGGCTGTTGCGTCCGCAGGCGGCGGGTGCGCTTGAGCGCGTCGACGGCGTGCGAGTGACGCCGTTTTGGCGCACGGTGAAGGACTGTCTGCTGCGTGCGCCGTTTTCGTATGGTCTGGCGATCGCCGATTCTGCGCTGCGGGCGAAGGGCATATCGCGCGACGACCTCTGCGAACGGCTCCAGGCCGATTGCGAGGGCAGACGCGGATATCGCAGAGCTCAGGTGATTGCGTCGCATGCGGACGGGCTGTCCGAAAACGGTGGCGAGTCTCGGTTCCGGGCATTCTTTATTGCATACGGTTTTCCGGTGCCAGAGTTGCAGGTGGAGTTTCGTGACCCGCTTGATTCGAGCCAAGTGTTTCGCGTTGATTATTTCTGGAGGCTCGAGGACGGGACGTGCGTGATTGGCGAGCTCGATGGAAAGGGAAAGTATGCCTTACAGAACGACGAGGGTCGGGAGTCGGTCGACCCGTTCGTGGCAGAACGTCAGCGAGAGTCTCATCTGACGATGCTCGGACATAAGGTGCTGAGGTTTACGTTTGATGAGCTCAAGAATCCGGGGAAGCTGGCTGAAAAGATGAGACTGGCGGGCATTCCGCAGTGGGCCGATTTGGCTGAGCAGTGGAGGCGGCAGTGGTATGGGCGCTGAGGGGTGTAACTGACGCGGATGTGGTTGTTCCTGCCGAGTTTGTCTCGATCTGTAACAACAAGGGGCCGTTTGGCCTCGCAACTGTTACAGATCGAGACAGAAGGTTGGCTGCCGCTAAAATATCTCGATCTGTAACATCTAGAGGCCGAAAACCTGTCTACTTGTTACAGATTGAGACAAAGGTTGGACGCGGTGCCGAAAGATCTCGATCTGTAACATCTGGCTGCTAAAACCCGGTCTACCTGTTACAGATCTAGACATTTCCCGGATGTCGCTGGGATGGGACTGCAATGCATTCCGTTCTCCGTGTCTCATCCTTTCTCCGTTAACCGATATGTCCGCAGCAACCCTGCCGCACTGGGTGATAATGGACAAATGTTCAAGTTGCTCGTGAGGGAGGAGCTCGATATGGCGTCTGCCGATCGTTCCACGTTGTTTATCAATGCGACCGTCCTGGATGGCTCGGAGCATATGGAGCCGCAACCCGATATGGCCGTGGCCGTTGAGCGCGGTGTCATCACGTGGGTGGGGCCGAGTGCTGTGGCGCAGGCGCCTGCAGGTGCCGAGGTCATCGACCTGGCCGGCGCGTACCTCATGCCCGGCCTCATCAATATGCATGTGCACCTGTGCGGCTCGGGCAAGCCTGTCTCGGCCGGCGATGCGGGCGCGCTGATGAAGAAGCTCGATAATCCCGTGGGGCGCGCCATCGTGCGCCATATTCTTAAGGGCAGCGCCCAGCAGCAGTTGGCAAGCGGCGTGACCACGGTGCGCGGTGCGGGTGACCCGCTGTTTGCCGATATTGCCGTGCGCAACGCTATCGACGCCGGCAAGTATCAGGGTCCGCGTCTGGTGGCGCCGGGAACGGGTGTCACGGTGCCGGGCGGTCACGGTGCGGGGCTGTTCGCGCAGGTCGCCGATACCCCCGATGAGGCGGCCGAACTAGTGCGTGACTTGTATGCGCGCGGTGCCGACGTCATCAAGCTGTTCGTGACGGGCGGCGTGTTCGACGCGACCGAAGTAGGTGAGCCGGGCGTGCTGCGCATGCCGGTCGAGGTTGCCGCGGCGGCGTGCAAGGCTGCGCACGAGGTGGGCCTGCCGGTTATGGCTCATGTCGAGAGCACCGAGGGCGTGAAGGCCGCGCTTGAGGCCGGCGTCGATACGATCGAGCACGGTGCCCCGATGACTCCCGAGATCTTGGAACTGTACCGCGGCGCCGCGGGCACGCAGCTTGAGGGGCGTGCGCCCAGCGTTACCTGCACTATCAGCCCCGCGCTGCCGTTTGTGTTGCTCGATCCGGAAAAGACCCATTCGACCGACACGCAAAAGAAGAACGGCGACATCGTGTGCTCGGGCATTATCGAGAGCGCTCGCGCCGCCCTGGATGCAGGCGTTAAGGTGGGCCTGGGCACGGACTCGAGCTGCCCGTTCGTGACCCAGTACGACATGTGGCGCGAGGTGGCCTATTTTGCCAAGTATGTCGGCGTGAGCAACGCCTTCGCGCTGCATGCGGCCACGCAGGTCAACGCCGAGCTGCTGGGGCTGGGCGGCGAGACCGGCAAGATTGAGTGCGGTAAGGCCGCCGATATCCTGGTGACGCGCGAGAACCCGCTCGATGACCTGCGCGCTCTGCGTGAGCCAATGCACGTGATGTGCCGCGGCAACCTGGCGCGAAAGCTCAAGGTGAAGCGCATACCCGAGGTGGACGCCGAGCTCGACGCGATTATGGCCATGCCCGCCGAAGCGCTGGCCGAGGAGCTCGCCCGCGATGGCGTGGCATAGGTGTGACAAAGGGACGGCCCCTATGCCGCGTTCAAAAAAGCCGAGGTCTCAACACGAGGCCTCGGCTTTTATTTTTCCTATGGTGTAGCTGCTAGGAGCGCGTTTCCATCTTGGCGTGGCACTTGGGGCAAGTGACGCGGATCTTGCCCTTGCCCTTGGGGACGGACAGCATCTGACCGCAGTTGGGACACTTGAGGTACGCCGTGGTCTTGCGGCCCTTCCACATCTTCTTGGCCGTTCGCTTGGCGCGCTCAAAGTCTTCCTTGCTGGTGCCGGCCGCACGCGAGGCGTTGGCGGCCGCAGTCCCGCCGCCCAAGCTGGCGACGAACTTGCCTAGGCCGGGGACGTTTGCGGTCGCCGCGACAAAGGCATCGTTCTCCTTGCGGCGCGCGTCGATGTTTTTGGACAGGCCGCGCAGCACGCCCAACACGATCACGGCGATGGCGATCCAGCTGAGCCACTGGATACGGGCCATCGATCCGATCATCGCGATGACGATTCCGGCAAAGCCCATCACGATGGTGAGCTCATCGGCGCCGTTGCGACCCTTCATAAAGTCATTCATGCACATTGCCTTTCATTCGATATGCTGCACGCCTTTATACCCGATTTAGAGCAAGGGGGACAAGTTCATCTGCACCAATGTGGTGCAAACGTACCTGTCCCCAATGCCCCAATTACTTGGAGAGCTTGTCGACGACGCGTTCGATCTCGGCGAGCTTGGCGGCCTTGAGGTCTTCGTCGCCCGATTCGATTGCCGAAGTCACGCAGCCCTCGATATGCGCCTTGAGCACATCGGCGTTGATGCGCGCAATGAGCGCCTGCGTTGCCATGAGCTGCGTGGAAATATCGACGCAGTAGCGGTCCTCATCGACCATCCGCAAGATGCCGTCGATCTGGCCGCGTGCCGTCTTGAGCATGCGGGTCACCGATTTGTGGTCTGCCATCATGGCGGGTCCTCGTTTCTGGTCGATGGGGTCGAATGCTTCTGGTAGCTGCTACGCGGCGGTCACGGACAGGGCGTGGAACTTCTCGCCGGCGCCCTCGACGGCGGCAGCGAGCTGCTCGGCGGTCACGGTGTCGGCGCACTCAACCTGGACGGTCTGGGTCTCGTGATCGGCGTCGGCGTCGGTCACGCCGGCAACGTTGAGCAACGCCGTCTCGACGGTGGCGTCGCAGTGGCCGCACATGAGGCCGGAAGTCTTGATTGTGTATCGCATCGGTATTCCTCTCTGTTGTGTCGGCTTTCCCAGGCACCCGACCTTGGCCTTCAAGCCGTCGCTCGCGTACCAAAGTACGCGTCGCTCCTCTTTCAGGTCAATCTCGGGCACCTGGAAAACCCGTTCTAAATGGACTTAAGGGTGAACCTATTTTGCCACTTTAGGCTTAAAGGTTCGTAGGCGCAGCGCATTGCTTACGACGCAGACGCTCGACAGGCTCATGGCCGCGGCGCCGAACATCGGCGAGAGCTGCCAACCGGTGAGGGGGAAGAACACGCCTGCCGCCAGCGGAATGCCGATGCCGTTGTAGAACAGCGCCCAGAACAGGTCCTGCTTGATGTTGCGGATCGTGGCGCGCGAAAGCTCGATGGCGCGCGCAACATCCATGAGGTCGCTGCGCATGAGCACCACATCTGCCCCCTCCTTGGCGATGTCGGCGCCGGTGCCGATCGCAAGGCCCACGTCGGCGCGCGCCAGGGCGGGGGAGTCGTTGATGCCGTCGCCCACCATGGCGACCTTGCCGCCCGCATCCTGCAGTTCGCGCACGTGGCGTTCCTTGTCGGCGGGGAGGACGTCGGCGATGACCTGTTCGCTGGTGAGTCCCACGCGGCGGGCGATAGCCTCGGCCGTCACGCGGTTGTCGCCGGTGAGCATGCGCACGTCGACGCCGAGCTTGCGGAGCGCGGCGATGGCCCCGGCGCTCGTCTCCTTGACCTCGTCAGCCACGGCGATGGTGCCGACAAGCTCGCCGTTCTTGGCAAAGAACAGCGGTGTTTTGCCCTCGGCGGCAAATTGCTCGGTAAGACCCGCGGGCACGGTAACGCCCAACTCGTTCATCAGGCGTACGTTGCCGGCGGCGATGACATTCTGCCCCTCGCGCGCCGTTACGCCACGACCGGGCACGGCGGCAAAGTCCTCGACCATGCGCGCGACAATTCCGCGTGCCTCGCACTCGGCCATAATCGCCTCGGCCAGCGGGTGCTCGCTCGAGCGCTCCAACGCGGCGGCCAGCTTGAGCAGCGGCTTTTCGCTCATGGCGGGCGAGCCGTCAGCGCGCGTGGCTACTACGATATCGGTCACGGCAGGCTTGCCGCGGGTGACCGTGCCCGTCTTGTCGAGCACTACGGTGCCCACACTGCGCAGATTCTCCAGCGCCTCGGCACTCTTGAACAGAATGCCCATCTCGGCGCCCTTGCCGGTACCCACCATAATGGCGACGGGCGTGGCCAGACCCAGTGCGCACGGGCAGCTGATCACCAGCACGGCCACGGCGGAGGTGAGCGCCTCGTTCATGCTGCCGGTCAGTGCCATCCACACTACAAAGGTCACGACCGAGATTACAAACACCACGGGCACGAACACGCCGGCGACCTTGTCGGCCATGCGGGCGATGGGCGCCTTGGTGGCGTTGGCGTCCTCGACGAGCTGGATAATCTTGGCGAGCGACGTGTCGGCGCCCACACGCGTGGCGCGGAAGGTAAGCGAGCCCGTGCGGTTGACCGTGGCCGCGTTGACGGTGGCACCGGCGGTCTTTTCCACGGGGATGGACTCGCCGGTGAGCGCACTCTCGTCCACGGCCGAGCTGCCCTCGAGCACCACGCCATCGACGGGGATGGACTCTCCGGGGCGTACGCGCAGGACCTGGCCGGGAAGGATGCTGTCGACGTCGACGGTGGTCTCGGTGCCGTCCTCTGCCACGACGGTCGCGCTCTTGGGCGCCAGGTCGATGAGCGCCTCGATGGCGCCGCCGGTCTTGGATTTGCTGCGTGTCTCGAGGTATTTGCCCACGGTGACGAGCGACAGGATCGTGCCCGCACTCTCAAAATACAGGTTGCCCATGCTCGTCATCATGGCCTCGTGGATTTGCCCGGCGGCCAGCTGGTCGGCCATGATAAACATGGCGTAGAGCGACCAGGCGACGGAAGCGGTGGCGCCCACGGCAATAAGGGCGTCCATGGTGGGCGCGCCGTGCGCGAGCGATTTAAACCCGTTGATAAAGTACGCGTCGTTGACATAGACGATGGGGATAAGCAGGACGAGCTCGGTGAGGGCGAGCGTCATGCTGTGGGTATGGTCGGTGAAGACGCCGGGCAGCGGCCAGCCAAGCATGTGCCCCATGCCTATGTAGAACAGTGGGATGAGGAATACGATCGAGACGATGAGACGAGTGCGCATGGCAGAGGCGGCGGCCTTCAGTTTTTTGGTGGGCGACTCCATATGGGCGGCGCCGGACCTGGCTTGCGTACTGCCGCTTTGGGCGGCGTCGGTGCCCGTGCTGACGGGTGAGGCCGAGTAGCCAGCGCGATCGACGGCGGTGCAGATGTCGTCGGGGGTGACCTGCGCGGGGTCGTAGTCCACCAGCATAGAGCCGGCGAGCAGATTGACCGCGACGCTCTCGACGCCGTCGAGCTTGCTCACGGCACGATCCACGTGCGCCTGGCAGGCGGCGCATGTCATGCCACCCACGTCGAACTTATCTTGAGCCATGGCTTCTCCTTTCTGTAGTTTAGTGTTGGAATTGTTAACCAACCGATACTATACACCCATACCCCCTGGGGGTGTCTAGTAATAGTTGGAATGTATGACTTTTCATTACAGATGAGGGCGGCTGCTCAATCGTTGGCAGTCCCTGCCAAACATCTCAATCTGTAACATCTAGCAGGGAAAATGACCTCTAATTGTTATAGATCGAGATTTTGTTTTGCGAGGTTTGAGTTTGTCTCGATCTATAACAGCTGGACCGGTTTTTGCTGAGTATCTGTTACAGATTGAGACAATTGGCCCAGGTCCGCCCCGTCCGCCTCGTCATCTGTGGTTTACGTGGGGGCATACGGAGTGCGGGTATACTAACCGGCGGCGAATCTGCTCCATCGCTTAGAGCTGCTGCGTCTGGACGGCGCGTGATAGGGCTGCCAAAGCGATCGCCAGCGTGCTGAGCAACGTCCTCTCTGTGCGCACCCGTTTTTGTATGTATTAGCGCACTACCAAGCACGCCCGCGCGGCCGCATGCCGTGCCCATTGCGCGTGCAGATAAGGAACAACAACATATGCGTAATTCTGTATCCGACGTCACCGACGCCGAGATCCTGGACGAGACCCGCGAGGCCATGACCCAGGCTGCCTTCGATGCCGCCGATGAGGCCAATGCTGCCCAGGCCGTCGAGTCCGCTACCGAGAACCTGCCCGCCTTTGACGAGCTGGGACTTTCGGACGAGATACTTCGTGCTATCGAGAACCTGGGCTACACGGCGCCGACGCCCGTGCAGGCCGGCTCGATCCCCGTGGTGCTCGAAGGCCGCGACCTGCTTGCCGCCGCTCAGACCGGCACCGGCAAGACGGCTGCCTTTTTGCTGCCGACTATGAACAACCTGGAGCACATCGCTCCGCCCAAGCCTGTGCGCGAGCGCAGCGGCCGCAACCGCCGTCGCGGTGCCAAGAAGCCCGAGGGCAACGGTCGCGGTCCCGTGATGCTCGTCATCACCCCCACGCGCGAGCTTGCCCAGCAGATCGACGAGGTCGCGAGCAAAATCGCCGACGTCACGGGCCACGTTGCCGTGACCGTCGTGGGCGGCGTGAGCTACAAGCCGCAGACCGCGGCACTCAAGTACGGCTGCGATATCCTGGTCGCCACGCCGGGCCGTCTGGTCGATCTGATCGAGCAGGGCGCCTGCCACCTGGACGAGGTCAAGGTGCTGGTGCTCGACGAGGCCGACCGCATGCTCGACATGGGCTTTTTGCCCGCCGTCCGCCGCATTGTGCGCGAGACGCCGTCCGAGCGCCAGACGCTTCTGTTCTCGGCGACGCTTGACGAGGAAGCCGTGGGCGAGATCACCGACCTGGTGAGCGATCCGGCTCGCGTGGAGATCGCGCCAGCCACGTCGACCGCCGACACCGTCGACCAGTTTGTGTTCCCGGTGTCCATCGAGGCCAAGAACAACCTGCTGCCCGAGTTCCTCAAGAAGGAGGGCCCGGAGCGCACCATCGTCTTTATGCGCACCAAGCACCGCGCCGACAGCTGCTGCCGTCGTCTGGAGCGTAAGGGCATCAAGGCTGCCGCGATTCACGGCAACCGTAGCCAGGCCCAGCGCGAGCGTGCGCTTTCAGCTTTCCGCGACGGCACCGTCGACGTGCTGGTGGCAACCGATGTTCTCGCCCGCGGCATCGACATTAGCGACGTGCGCTACGTCGTGAACTTCGACGTGCCGGCCGAGCCGACCGACTATATCCACCGCATTGGCCGTACGGGCCGCGCCGGCGAGCTGGGCTGGGCCATTACGTTTGTGACCGAGCAGGACGTCGACGAGTTCTACGAGATTGAGAAGCTCATGGACAAGACGGCCGATATTTACGAAGCGGGCGACCTGCACGTGGGTCCCAACCCGCCCGCCGTTGACCCCGAGCGCGATCCTGCCGCCTTTAAGGTGAAGAAGAAGACCAAGCGCGGCAAGTCCAAGAGCAAGAAGAAACTCGAGCAAGCGCGTCGCGACGGCAAGCGCAACGGCGACGATTACGGCGATGTGGCCGGTCGTTCCAACCGCGGTCGCGATGAGCGTCGCGGCGACGGCGAGCGTCCGAGCCGTCCCAAGCGCGGCGGCAAGACCCGCGTGCGCGAGGGCGTTCAGGCTCGCGTGGACGAGGCTGTGGAGAGCGTGGCCCGCGAGGTAGCTGCCGAGGAGCGGGCCGGTGCTGTTGAGCAGGGACCGCGCGGCAACCGTGCCGAGCGTCGTGCCAAGCAGTTCCAGGGCGAGGCACACCGCCGTCGCCGTGAGGACGAGGACCGTGGCGGTCGTCGTCGTGTTGAGCGCGAGGACGAGGGCCGTGGTTCGCGCGGCGGCAAGCGCGGCTCGGGTGACCGTCGTCGCTCCGGTCGCGATGGCGAGCGCGGCGGGCGCGATGAGCGTCGCGGCGGCGAA
>UQSB01000022.1 GCA_900543505.1 uncultured Collinsella sp.
CGCGTTGCGCTGAGTCCTGAGGCTGTTGCAATGAAGATGAGAATCAAGGGCGGGAAACCCGCCTGAAATCTTTTTAAAAAAGATTTCCCCGCACACACTTCGCTGTGCTATAGTGCAGCGCAACAGCAACTAGGTGCGACCACGCCACGGCATCACGAAAGGAGCCACCAACATGAAGAACACGATGAACTCTCTCAACAACTGGTGGTGGCGTGATGCGAATACGATCGGTCGACAGTGAGTCCCTCACGCCTGTTTTTGCGCTCTAGGTGATTGGAAGGCCTCCGGTTTCGACCGGGGGCCTTTTTCTATCTCGAGCCCGATCGCATTCGCATCACGCGCCTCCGCTTTTCTCTTGCACTCCCATTCCGAAAGGATTTTCACCATGTCTCAGAACACCGCCGCTCAGCCCCGCACCGTCCAGACCGCCGACCGCGGCAAACTCGATGTCCGCGCCCTCGTCCTGCTCGCCATCCTGCTCGCCGCCGGCTTCATCCTCAACTTCACCGTCGGCAAGGCAATCTCGGGCATCTCGGGCGGCATGATCAGCCCCGAGTTCATCATCTCGGCCTTCTGCCTCACCATCCTGGTCGTTCGCCCCAACATCGGTCAGGCGCTCGTCATTGGCCTCATCTCGGCTGCCGTGATCCAGATCACCACCACTTCGCCGTTCGTCGATTTTGCCGCCGAGGGCATCGCCGCCATGCTCATGGCCGGCATCGTCAACGCCGCCGGCAAGAACGGTCAGGTCAAGCCCGCCATCGCCATTGTCGCAACCTTCGTGACCACCTTTGTCTCCGGCGCCATCTTCATGGTCATCAAGATGGCCATGCTCGGCGTGGTCGGCGAGCTCGCCGCCGCCATGTTGCCCGTCGTCGCCATGACCGCCGTCTTTAACGCCATTCTGGTCGGCGCCCTCTATCTGCCCATCCAAAAGGCTCTGAAGCTTAACTAACCTGCTCGGCTTTACGAGCCATCCCAACGCTCCACCAGCAAAGACTGTCCCAAACAGCTAGCTCTTGGGGACGTTCTTAAACGACTAGTCATTAAAGAACGTCCCCAATGACTATGAAAGGTATCCATGGAAACGATCATCAACGTCGACGATGTCTCGTTCTCCTATGGCACGCAGACCGAGCAGGCGCTTAGCCACATCTCGCTCAGCGTGAACAAGGGAGATTTCATCGGCATCATCGGGCCCTCGGGCGCCGGCAAGTCCACGCTTTCCGCCTGCCTGTCGGGCGCCGTGCCCCACCACTACACCGGCACGTTCTTTGGGTCCGTCATGGTTGACGGCCACGACACCTGCGAGGTCTCGCTCACCGACGTATCGCAGATCGTCGGCAGCGTGCTGCAAGACATCGACACGCAGATGGTCGCCTCCGTGGTTGAAGATGAGATGCTCTTTGGCCTCGAGAACTTTGGCGTGCCGCACGACCAGATTGAGCAGCGCGTCACCGAAACCCTCGAGACCGTCGGCATCAGCGACCTGCGCGACCGCGAGATCGCCACCCTCTCGGGCGGACAGAAGCAAAAGGTAGCCATCGCTGCCATCCTCGCTATGCGTCCGCGCGTCTTGGTTCTCGACGAGCCCACCGCGGCACTCGACCCCGCCAGCTCCACGTTGGTCTTCGAGACGCTACGTGAGGCAAACCGCGCACTTGGAATCACCATCGTCGTCGTTGAGCAAAAGGTCGCCCTGCTCTCGGAGTACTGCAACCGCGTGCTCGTGCTCAACCAGGGCGAAATCGCGCTGCAGGGCGAGCCACACGAGGTCTTCGCGCATACCGACGAGCTCCGTGCCATCGGCGTCGACTGCCCTCGCGTCACGCGTATCTTCAATAGCCTCGAGGCCGATGGCCTGGTAAGCGGTACCCCTTGCTTGGATGTCGATGAGGCCGAGCACCTGATTTCGGGCATCGTCGACCCCGCACACGCAAGCAGCGACATTCAGGCACCCGCCGGCTCACCGCACGCACCGTCGTTGCGCCCGCACGCCAAGGACGCCGAGCCCGTGCTCACCTTCGACCATGTTGAGTTTGCCTATCCCAATGGCGGCGCCGCCGTCCACGACCTCAACCTAACCCTCTATCCCGGCGAGCTCGTGGGCATCGTCGGCCAGAACGGTGCCGGCAAGACCACGCTCACCAAGCTGCTCACAGGCCTGCTTAAGCCCGCCTCAGGCAGCGTGCGCGTCACGGGACTGGATACCGCAGCCGTTCCCACGAGCCGTATCGCCCGCGAAGTCGCAACCCTCTTCCAAAACCCTGACCGTCAGATCTGCAAGGACACCGTGCTCGACGAGGTCGCCTTTGGCTTGGAGCTTGGCGGCATGGACCGCGCCGAGGCTCTGCGTCGCGCCCAGCTCGTCATCGACCGCTTTGGCCTGCCTGCCGATGAGGCACCTTTCTCGCTTTCGCGCGGTCAGCGCCAGATGGTGGCACTCGCCTCTGTCGTGGTCGTAGAGCCCAAGATCGTCGTGCTCGACGAGCCCACGAGCGGCCTTGATTACCGCGAGTGCATGACCGTCATGGAAACGGTGCGCACCATGGCCGAGCGCGGCTGCGCCGTGATTATGGTCTGTCACGACATGGAAGTCGTTTCCGACTTTGCCGAGCGTATCGTAGTAATGGCCGACGGTCGCATCCTCGACCGCGGCCGCACGCACGAGCTATTCTCGAACATCGATCTCATGCGGCGTGCCTACGTGGAGCCTCCCCAGGTTATTGAGCTCTCGCGCCGTCTGGCATCTTCCGTCTCGCCCGCTTTTGCGCAGGTGAGCGAGGTCACCGATGTCGTTCGCATTACCAAGGAGATGGTCCGCCGTGGTTAACGTCATCGACTACATGCCGGGCGATACGCTGCTGCATCGCCTGAACCCCGTCGTCAAACTGGGCCTCGCCGCCGCCATCATCGTCGGCATCTTCTTGTCCGACACCTACGTGGCGCTGCTGGGCTTTTTGGCACTCACCCTTGCGCTGGGCGCCTATGCCGGTGTCGTCAACCGTCTGTTCTCGCTACTCAAGTTGCTGATCCCGCTCGCGCTTATCATGCTGGTGCTCCAGCTGGCCTTTATGCGCGATGGCAACGTGATGTGGGGCTTTATCACCGACACGGGCCTCATCACAGGATCGAAGGCCTGTCTGCGCCTACTGGGTGTGGCGTTACCACTCATCCTCATGCTCATGGTGACCAAGCTCAACGACCTTGCCAACGCCTGCGTCGAGGTGCTGCACGTACCGTATCGCTATGCCTTCACCTTTACCACGGCGCTGCGCTTTGTGCCGGTGTTTGGTCAGGAGATGAACGCCATCATGGAGGCGCAGACCGCACGCGGCGTCGAGTACGACACCAAGAACCCCATCAAGAAGCTTAAGCTCATGCTGCCACTGTGCGTGCCACTGCTCATCTCGAGCGTGGGCAAGACCGATGCCACGGCCTTGGCGGCAGAACAGCGCGGCTTCTATCTGCGCACGCGCGCCAGCTCGTACAAGCGCTACCCCATCAAGGGCCTGGACATTGCCGTACTTATTATCAGCATTGCCCTCATCGCCCTCGGATTCCTCTTCTAACCCATCGCCACCGGCAACCGCCCAACGCAAAAGGCCTCGGCTCGCACTAAACGAGCCGAGGCCTTTACTGTTTCACCAGATAAAACCCACCAAAATAAAACTGTCCCTTTTTGGCAGGTCGGAAGCTAGAGGCGGTAGGGGGCGCCGCTGCGGATGATGGATTCGCGCACCAGGACATCCATGGCGTCGAGGGTAATCTCGGGCATCTCTCGGTACTTCTGCAGCACCGATAGCTCGGTGCAGGCCAGAATGACGCGGTCGCAGCCGCTACGGGCGAACTCCCACATCACGCGGTCGAACTTATCCATATCGGGCTCACGTCCGGCCTTCACATCATCGTAGATAAGCGACATCACATCGTTCTGACGTTTCACGCTGGGATAGACAACCTCGACACCCGCAGCCTCGCATTCGCGGCCGTAGACGCCCGCGCCCACGGTGCCGTCGGTTCCCATAATGCCAATCTTGTGCACCGGCTCGGCCGGCATACTCAGGTTGGGGTCGAACTCGCACTCCCCCATCACCGCACCCGCAAGGGCATAGCGAACCGACTCGCGCGGCATGTGGATAATCGGCACCTTCGTAAAAGACTGAATCTGGTCGTAAAAGTAGTGTGACGTGTTGCAGGGAATGGCAATGTGCGCACAGCCCAGCGACTCGAGTGCCTGGGCACATTCTTTCATGGTCGCCAGCAGCTTGGCGTGCTCGCCGGTCTTAATGGCCAGTGTGCGGTCGGGCATGGTCGACTTGGAGAGCACCACCATGTCGATATGTTCCTGATCGCAGGCAGCAGCCGTGTGGCGCACCACCTGGTCGTAGTAATACGACGTGGCCTCGGCGCCCATGCCGCCGATAACTCCCAGCTTTTCCATCGCCGCCTCCTTGGTGACGCTTGCGCAATTGCGCGTATCATACCCGCGCCCGCCCGATGTAAACCGGACGGGCGCCGCACTCATCTACTTGTAATACGTCTTGAACAGCTTAAAGTGGCGCAGCTTGGTGTGCCACATGCGCAGCCAGCGGTTAAAGACAAAGTCGCCCTTCATAAACGAAGGGTCGGCGCCCTTGCCTTCCTTGTCCAGACGATGCACCTTAGCGCGCAGCTCGGGATCCTTGACGTACTTGTCGACGACGCCCATGGGGACGACCATCCACAGCGCCTCGTCCTGCGCCGTCACAAACTCCGGCTCAAACGGGCGGTTGAACACATACTCGTCCACCACATACTTGGCAACGTTAAAGCCGCTGTTGGTTACGTAGTAGTTGCTACGGCCCTGGCGCGTGTTGAAATCGAAGAACTTAAACGAGCCGTCGCGCTCGTCGTACTTAACGTCAAAGTTGGAATAGCCCACAAAGTGAAGGTCCTCGAGCAACTTGCGCACGCCGCCCATAAGCTCGTCATTGGGCTCAGTGATGATGCAGGCGTGATTACCGACACCGTGAGGCTGATGCTCCTCGAGCAGCACGTGACCCAGGCACATCATGCGGACCTTGCCGTTGCGGTCGGAATAGCTGGTGAGCACGCGCATGTACTCGTCGTTGCCGGGCACGCGATCCTGCAAGATCAGGTCGTCAGTGTAGCCGCTGGCATACGAGTCGCGAATGACCTGTTCCAGCTCGGCACGGTCGGCAATCTCATAGGCCTTTTTCTGGCCCTCGAACTCGTGCTGCCACCACATGATGCCGTCAGAAGGCTTCAGAATCATCGGGTAAGGAAAATCGATCTGGTCGAGCACTTCGGCAGGCGCCTCACCCTGGGCATTGAGCATCGCCTTGGTAAAGGTAAACGTGTGCGGATAGGGCACGCCATGCTTCTCGCACAGCTCGTAGAAGATCTCCTTCTTCTGGCACTGCTCAAGCATGCTATAGGGAGCGTAAGGCGCGACGATGTTATCCGCCAACTCATGGGCATCCTTGGCCTGAGCCACGAGGGCAACATAGTTGTCGCCACAGCCCACAAGGACAATCGTCTTGTCGGCATGCGCTTGGGCAATGCCGTTGACGGTTTTGAGCATCACGGGCATGGTGTCGATGTCCACGTTGGGCGTGTAATCGATAATCTGGCTGCGGTACGCGGGACCCGTCTGATACTTGCCAAAGACCAGACTCTTGACCTGGTACTCCTCGTAGAAGGCGCGCGCCACCGAATAGGCGTTGATGTCGCCACCGAGCAGCACGGGAATGAACTCGCGCTCTGTAAATTGCAATGCCATGGAAACTTCCTATCATGAACTGCCCACACAACGGGCGGTCTTTGCGCAACTGATTTATTCTAGCGTGCCAAACCGCCGGCGCCCAAAGCTCCACCGTATCTATGGCAATCGATGCAATCGTCCAGCATAAAGGCCGCACTCACCGCGATGGGGCCTTGTAGCTGCAAACCCCCTGTTGAGATAGCTTTCACGACCGAAAGCCCGTCCGCAAACAGGCCCCCGTAACGTTAAAGTTGAACTCTATGGTTTCTCAACAATTCATCATAACTGCAGGTCAAAGCCAAAGCCTCAAGTTCAACTTGACCCTTTGGAACCTTTAAGGTTCAAGTTGAGGTCGAAAGCAGTAGTAGAATACCGTTCGAACCATAACCTACGATTGATTGCAGAGGGACTGGATGCAGCATTCGAATCATCGCACCGCAGCGCTCATTGCGTCGAAGCCGGCTCGTATCATCACGAGCGCCGCGCTCGCCGTTGCGCTGACGGCCACACCGATGCTCTCCCCCGTTGCGGCGTATGCCGCCTCGCAGGCAACGCAGGACCAGCTTTCCGCAGCCCAGCAGAAGATCGAAGCCGCCACGAGCGCCTACAACGACGCCCGCACCAAACTCGATAACCTGCAAAAGCAGATTGACTCCAATGAGGCGAGCATCGAGGAAATCGAGGCTAAGCTTCCCGAGCAGCAGGCCAAGGCAAGCTCTGCCATGCGCGATCTGTACAAGTATCAGAAGGGCACCAATCCCATCGTGAGCTTCCTGGTCAACGCGCAGAGCCTGGGTGAGTTCATCACGACCTGCAAATACACCAACCAGATCACGAGCTCGAGCGTCGACGAGATCGAAGAGCTCAATAACATGCAAACCGAACTCGAGCAGAACAAGGCCGAGCTCCAGCAGGCCAAGTCACAGCTTGAAGCGGAACAGAAAAACGCCGAGGATGCGCTGGCGCAGGCCCAGCAGCTCCGCAGCGAGGCACAGGCAAAAGCCGAGCAGGAAAATGCCGCCGAGATCGCCAAGCTTGAGGCCGATAAGGCCGCTGCCGCCGAGAAGCTCTCGGGCGAGGGCGTAAGCGGCAGCAATTCCAGCAGCCAGGCCACCAACACCAACACCACCATCGACACCACGGTGAACAACGCCAATACCGGTAGCTCCGATTACGATTCGTTCATTAATGAGTGGACGAGCCGCATCGACAATTATCTTGCCGGCTCCCCCATGGCAGGCCAGGGTTACAACTTTGCCGTCGCCGCTTGGAATACCGGTGTCGACCCCCGCTGGTCCCCCGCCATCGCCTGCATCGAGAGCACCAAGGGCGCTTATTGCGCCAATTCTTACAACGCCTGGGGCTGGAGTGCACGTGGTGGCGGTTGGCGCAGCTTTGGCAGCTGGAGCGAGGGCATCTCCGCTCACGTTGCCTATCTGGGCGCCAACTACGGCTCCACCCTTACCCCGGCAGCGGCCAAAAAGTACTGCCCGCCCACGTGGCAGGACTGGTACAACAAAGTCGCCGCTCAGATGAACCGCATCTAAGTGCAATTGCAAAGGGGCCCCAAACGGGACCCCTTTTCTTTGGCCTTGCTAGACCAGAATTGGCATGCAGGCATAAGTGAGTGTTGGAAAAGTCGCTTGAGACTGAAACCCCCTTCCGAAGGCAAGGTGATCCCACCACAACGTTATGGCGCGAGTGTGTCAACGGGAGCAACGATGATGCCATCGGGCGTTGTATGAACCGGCATGCCGAACCCAATGATGATGAGTTTTGCCACAGACGGCTTCTCGCCACGCTCGACCAGCTTTCGCTCCAGCCGAAGCAGATTTGCAGATGCCTCGGGGATTTGAGGGCTTCCAAGCTTCACCTCCACGGCAATCCAAGTTCCATCGCGCCTGTGGATAACTGCGTCAACCTCGAGATCGTCGGCATCGTGGTAATGGGACACCAACGAGTCATTTGCGGCGGCGTAAACCTTGAGGTCATGCAGGACGAGGGATTCGAAGAGCAGTCCCAGTGTCTTCGGGTCAGATGCCAACGACTCCGGATTTGCTCCGAGCAGCGCAACGGCAAGCGAAGGATCGGCGAGATGCCTCTTCGCCCCCTGCCGCAGCTTCACCGGAGACCTGAGCGCTGGATGCCAAGCGGGGATATCGTCGACGATATTGATTCGTCTCAGGGCGTCCATGTATCTGGAGACCGAGTTCTTCGAAACGCCGGTACCGATATCTTTGTCAATAGACTTTGAGCCAGCAAGCGTCGACTCATTCCGCGCTAGCGATGCCAAAAGAGACCTGACCTTGACCGGATCGCGCTTAACGCCATCAGTTCTAGAAACATCCGATTCGCATACGCCATCAACATAGGCAGCGGCTATCTGCATGGCATCGTCAGCCGTTTTCCCCATCGCCTGAGGCCAACCGCCACGACACAGCAAATCGGCGATTCCGGCGATGCCGGAGATTGACCCGACAGCCTGCTTGGCAGGGTAACCGGAAAGAAGCGTTCCGATCGAAACCGCGCCAGAAGAAACGCCAAGCTCGAACATCGTCATGGTGTCCATTCGCAACCTAGCTATTCGTCCAACGCCGCTATGCATCGGCTGCATCGAATCCCGAGGCGTTGCCGAACCCGTAAGAATAAACTGACCGGATTCTCCCCTCCTTGCATCGCACTCGAAACGCACGGCATCCCACAGCTTCGGCTCTTCCTGCCATTCATCGATGAGCCTGGGAGATAGCCCTGCTAATGCTTGCGCCGGATCGATCCGTGCCAGCTGGAGAGCGGAAAAATTTCCAGCCGGATCGGAAAGAGACAAGGATGAATTAGCAAAACGACTAGCCGAAGTGGTCTTTCCGCACCACTTTGGACCCTGAATGAGGACCGCACCGAAGATATTGAGATTACGGCTGATTGCCTTATCGATGCATCTATCTACATATCTATCCACACAGCCTCCTTCTTGACTTACCCATATTAGGTATTTTACCAGCTGCGTGGTGACGATTGACGGAAATTTGTGGTGAGGATTGACGGCGAATTATGGTGACAATTGACGGAATTCTGCGGTGACAATTGACGGCGCTTCGAAGCACGGAGCAATTTAACCGTCACAACACCTATGGCGATGGGCACTCGCCCCGCCCACGAGGCAGGACTGGTACAACAAGGTTGCAACCAGATGAACCGCATTTAAGCGCTACTGCAAAGGGTCCCAATCGGGGCCCGTTTCTTATAGCGGTACATTGCATTAAGCGACTATGCCGGTTGCGTTGCCGACGGCAATAATCACGATCATGATGACGCACATAATTCCCAGCGCCTTAAGCCACAGCGTGACAAACTCACGGCCCCGATAACGATCAAGCACGGGAAAGCGGCGCCGAAGCCTGCGGCGGTCGAGCACGCCAAACGAGATGAGCACCACCATGCCATCGACCATAAGAAAATACTCAAGGGCCAAAAACCACGTTGGATAGCTGCGGTTGGCTCCCGTGGGCTGGAATACGGCAAAATGGCTTCCGACCAATAGCAGCAAGGTTGCCGCATAGATCATGCCGTTCCATATACGCCCAATGGGTTCCGGGATCCGTGAAAGCAGGCTCTTGCGGCAAGGAGTCACCGAAGAGACTTCCTTGGGCCGCCGCCCGAAAGACGGCGCCATTTGCGGAGCAGCCTGCGCCATTGAAGGCGCCGTCGTGCTATTCGAGCCAGGCTCAGGCAGACACAGCCCGTATGCCGCGCGCGCAGCGTGTCCGAGCGCCTCGGCACTTGCAAAGCGCTTGGCCGGATCGAGCGCCATGGCCATGCAAATGACATCAGCCAGCGCCGCGGGGACGTCGCACGCCTCGCATTGCTCGCGCATATTCTGACCCGGCTTAGGGTCAGCCCCCGTCAGACAAAAGAACAGAAGCGCGCCGAGCGCATAGACATCGCTGCGCACGCTCGTCTGCCCAAAACCATATTGCTCGGGTGGCGCATAGGGTCGCGTTCCAAACTTAACCGTGTCGGCATCGGCCCCGTCACGCCACACCCGCGCAATCCCCAAATCGATAATCACCAGCGACGAGAAGGTCATGCCAGCATCGGCCGCATGCCTCACGCCCGATACGATGATGTTCGAGGGTTTCAGGTCGCGGTGGATTACCGGTACCCCCGGCTCCCCCGCAGCTGCAAAACCAGCATGTAGCTCGCCTACCGCTTCACACAAAACGGGATACAGCCCGCGGGCATAATCGGGCGTCGCCCCCAAGCGTCCCACCAACGCCTCGAGTGTCTCGCCTTCGACATACTCCATCACCACGTCGAGCTCGTCGCCCACGCGGCGGCAATCGACGATTCGGGGCAGGTGCTCAAAACGACGACCGGCGCGCTGGGCCGCAAACAGGCGCTCATAAGCTCCGCCAATCTGCACCGAAGCATCGATGCGCTTGCGGACAAAGGGGCCAAGAGACCCGCCACCAGAGCCCTCAAAATAGACGAGTTCGGTCGTCTCGACATCCGAGAGCTTGAGCACGCGCTCCACACGATAGCTGTCATCGCGGTCGAACGACGCCAAATGCTCGACAAGCGAAGCAGTCAGCTCATCATCGGAATATGTTGGGCTCTGAGTATCCATAGCGTCCATCATAACGCAGGGCGCGGACACCCCATGTTGTCCGCACCCCGTTCGTTTGCATGGTTATTCTGGTGACACAACCGGCTCAGCCATCGGCCACTAACTCACCGTTTCCCCGCCAAAGCGATACAGCTCTTCATTGACCTTTTGGAGGCTACAGCCACGGTCGATGCAAAAGATAATGATTGCATCGCGACGGTCCTTGCAGTTGAGGACGCTCACTCCGGCAGCCGTCAGGGCGCGGTTGGTCTCTTTCATCGACAGCGCCATTGCAAAGGCAATCTGCAGCACCTTATTGCGGCTCGGATTGCGCGAACCGGTAAAGATCTGATAGCCAAAGGTCTCGTTGAGGTCGGCCATACGCACCACGCGCGAGCGCTCCAAGCCCTTTTCCTGCAGTAGCTGCTTCAGGTAGTCCGAAAGCGACGGGGCGGCAAAGTCGTGCTCCCTGATATAGCCATCGATGTTCGGCGCATCGAGAAGCTCATTGAGCAACTCCTCGGTCAGCTTTTTATCGGGCATACGATCTCACCTCCCATCCGGCGCAACGGTAGCGACATGCTAGGCCAGCACCCAGCTTGCAGTGGCAGACTTATCAAACATGTTGGCAAAATACAGTGCCTTCTTGATATCGCCATCAAAGTAGATATTGCCCGCCACGGAGCCACCGGCGGAAAGGGTACCAGACTGCAGCTCATCGGAGCCCTCGCTGTAGTAACCCTGATTCTGCTGAGCGCCGTTGGCGTCCTCGCCCTTCCAGTCGTAGATGTTGTAATCTGCGCCCTCATCGCCATTGTTGACGTACGTGACGTGAATGCCCGTCATAATCGAACCGTCATAATTTGTGAGGCCGGGCTGGACGGAATCGACAACGACGGAAAGACCGGCAGCCGTGGTCACCGTCGCACCAACCGCCAGGTCAGTCGTAGACTGCTCTTCCCTCTTCGCCTCTTCCTTCTTCTCGCCATCGCCAGCGTCCTCGGTGACGGTCGCCTTATCGCTACCACAACCGGCAAGAAGACCGGCAGTCCCCAAGGCGACGGTGGCGAATGCGCCCAGTGCAGCGCGACGGCTCAGCAGCACTTCGTTTTCGAGCTTTTTCATTATGCATCCTTCCTACGATCCGGCTACCGCGCCGGCACACAGCACATCGTAGGAAGGATTACACTTGAATTCATTAGCTGAGAGCTAAAGTTGCGGTAAACGGCCAATGCGGTTATCCGAACGCCGAGCAAACGCACTTTGCGCAACCGTCTGCTGGCAGTGCATCAACCCAACGTGACGGATTCCCCGGTAAAGGTACTCACAAGCAACAGGATAAAGAAAACTAAATAGCTGATGCTCAATAGGTAGGCGACGACTAAAAAGATGGTCCATCCAACATTGGTCTTACCATCGGCGCGGCGTTGCTCGCGAGAACGGCACAGCCATACCGTCACGCCAATGGCCACAATCAGCAACACGAGTGCCGCTGCTGCCAACCCGGCAAGCGCAAACATCACGCCAATGCTCACAGCAATAACCGGAAGCAGTAGCAAGCCACACCCGCATCCACCCGGACTATATACGGCAGATTGCCGACGTCGCCTCATCGCCATCCCCATCATCTTTGAGCACTACAGTGCGATGGCCTGCTGAACAGGAACGATCTTATCGAGTTCCGGTTCAATCCGCCTTTTCTCGGCCTCAAGGTCAAACGCCACCTGAGCGCGCAGCCAATAACCATCCGTCAGGCCAAAGTAGCGGCAAAGGCGAAGGTCGGTGTCGGCCGTCACACGACGCCTTCCCAAGATAATCTGTCCAATGCGTTGAGCCGTAATCCCGGTCTCCTTAGCAAGGCGATATTGAGAAATGCCCATGGGGACAAGAAATTCCTCTTTGAGAAGCTCACCAGGAGTCACCGGCGGCAGCAAATCGAACGCAGTCTCATCACTTGTGATAATCGACGATTTCGACATTCCAAGCCATCCCCTGTCTCCACTCAAAACAGACCCGATAGCGCTCATTGACACGGATACTATATTGACCGGCGCGATCGCCCTTCAACGCTTCAAGACGATTGCCTGGCGGAACGCGAAGATCATCAAGCGAAGCGCAGATCTGCAGTTGGCGAATCTTCCTCAAGGCGACCCGCTCAAAAGGAATGAACTTCCTAATCCGCGCACCCATTGCAAAGCGTTCAGTGTCTTCATCTTTATATGATGCAATCATAGTATCGCCTTACGTTAATAACGTCAAACGTTTCTATAGACTTACATCTCTATTATACCGTACATCTGTTCGTGTTTTCTAGAACAGGCATCCTTCGACACTTAAGCAAGCAAAAGCAATCGTTTGTAGACATCGAGACCTTTGAGTAGGATTTCCTCGTCAAAGAGCATGGTATCAGTGTGAAGGGCGCTCGTGGCATAGGCGGGACAGCCATCCGAATCGATCGGATTATCTTGTCCCTCCGGCACGCCCGTACCCAGGAGGAAGAACACGCCTGGCAGATGGCGCTGATAGAACGCGAAATCCTCGGCGATTAGCAGTGGCTCGTCCACAAGTTGCAGCTCGGACAAGACAGGCGCAATGTGGGCGAACAGCTCGGGGTCGTTATCGACCGGCGGATAGCCCTCGGCAAAATCGAGGTCATATGTGCAGCCCGTTGCGACGCAGGCATCGTCCAGCACGCGGCGCACGCCCTCGCGCGCGCGGTCGAACATGTCGTCCGTAAACACACGTAGGCTGCCGGCAACATGGGCCTCCCCCGCCACCGCATTGCAGACGGTGCCGGCCTGCAGCAGGCCGAACTTACCAATGCAGGGCTCGTCGACACCCAACTCGTCCATGAGCTCGCGCTCGGAAACCAAGAACTTGGCAGCCGCCAGCGCCGCATCGTGCGACTCCTCGACCGGAACGCCATAGGTCTTAGCGATATGGATGCTCGTGCCATGGATATGAATGTGTGTCTCACTCGAACGCGCCAGCAACGGACCGGAGCAGCTCGCCAACGTGCCGGCGGGCAGATCGGGCCACACGTGGAAGCCGAAGATGCGATCCACCCCGTAGCGCTCGAACACGCCGCTCTCGCACACCGTCTTGGCACCACCAGTCGTCTCCTCGGCCGGCTGAAACACAAAGAGCACATTGCGCTTAATGGCGCCCGGCTGCTCACGGATCGTACGGTCGACAAAGGTTGCCGCCGAAAGCGCCATGGCCATGTGTCCATCGTGCCCGCAAGCATGCATCTTGCCGGGATGGGTCGAAGCGAACGCTGCCCCCGTTGCCTCGGCAATGGGCAGCGCATCCATATCGGCGCGAATCGCCGTGGCATGCGCGGCGCCAACGCCAGCGTCGAAGAAAGCGCAGACGCAGCCGGGGCACGGATGGGTCACCTCGCAGATGAGCGGTGCCAACACGCCCTCGATATAGGCGATCGTCTGCGGAAGATCGAAGTCGAGCTCCGGAATGCGGTGCAGGTCGCGACGATAACGACGGAGTTCTTGGAGCTCGGTCATAAAGGTTCCTTTCATAGGTGCGCGCCAGTTGTCATCTTATTGTGCCGCAAGATTGCCGCACCCTTATTTCCAGCATATCCCTGCATTTTTTAAACGTTATATACGAATACTCTTGTTTGGTAAAGTGCAACGTGGTAGGGTCGTTACCACTTGATAGAGGCGCGGGCACGAAGAACCGCGGGTGAGCCGGCAGGCTTTGACCCCGTGGGGAGGCGAAACCCGCCGAACTGGGCTTTTCGGGCACGAACAACCTGGTGGGCCTGCGGGAAACACCCGCAGGACTGTCTGCAGCAATGCGGGAGCGCTATCCGGACATTGGGTCCACGCTATGCGGATTCGATGCGCAGATGGCGCCGTCTGGATAGCGAGGTTTACGGGACATGGCATTAACCCCCAACGAGGCATATGCGGCCAAGCAGCCGTTTGTGGACAAGGAGACGCTCGAGCATATCGTCGAGCAGTTCCCCACGCCATTTCATCTATATGACGAGGCGGGCATCCGACGCAACATGCAAGAGGTGCGCGACGCCTTCGCATGGAACCCGGGCTTTAAGGAATACTTTGCCGTCAAGGCCAATCCCAACCCGGCGCTCATCTCCATTCTCAACGAATACGGCTGCGGCTGCGATTGCTCGAGCTATACCGAGCTCATGATCGCCCGCTCGCTGGGTATCACGGGACACGACATCATGTTCTCATCCAACGACACGCCGGCAGCGGACTTTGAGCTCGCCGACAAGCTGGGCGCCATCGTCAACTTTGACGACATCAGCCACATCGAGTTCTTTGAGCGCGTCGCAGGCCCCATCCCCAAGACGGTCAGCTGCCGCTTTAATCCGGGCGGTCTGTTCCAGCTCTCCAACGGCATCATGGACAACCCCGGCGACTCCAAATACGGCATGACCACCGAGCAGCTCTTCGAGGCCTTTCGCACGCTCAAGGCCAAGGGCGCCGAAAACTTTGGCATCCACGCATTCCTTGCCAGCAACACCGTCACCAACGACTACTACCCCAAGCTCGCGCGCATCCTCTTTGAGCTTGCCGTGCGCCTGGAGCGCGAGACCGGCGCACACGTCGCCTTTATCAATCTGTCCGGCGGCGTCGGCATCCCCTACCTGCCCGAGCAGCAGGCCAACGATATCCATGCCATCGGCGAAGGAGTGCATGCGGCCTACGACGAGATTCTGGTTCCCGCCGGCATGGGCGATGTGGCAATCTGCACCGAGATGGGCCGCTTTATGATGGGCCCCTACGGCTGCCTGGTCACCAAGGCCATCCACGAGAAGCAAATCTACAAGGACTATATCGGTGTCGACGCAAGCGCCGTCGATCTGATCCGCCCTGCCATGTATGGCGCCTACCACCACATTACGGTGATGGGCCAGCCGGGTGGCTCCGACAAGACCGCGGCGCCTGTCACAAACACGTACGACATTACGGGCAATCTGTGCGAGAACAACGACAAGTTCGCCATCGACCGCGAGCTACCGCGGGTCGACATGGGTGATGTGCTCGTGATCCACGATACCGGCGCGCATGGTTACTCCATGGGCTACAACTACAACGGCCGTCTGCGCTCCGCCGAGGTGCTGCTGCGCCCCGACGGCTCGGCCGACCTTATCCGCCGCGCCGAGCGCCCGGGCGATTATTTTGCCACGCTCGACGTGTTGCCGAGCGGCCGAGAGCTGCTGGCCAAGTCGCGCGCCGAAAGCGCTCGTCGTCGCGCTCAGGACGAGCGCCTGGCCGTCGCCGTCCAATGGAACAAACGCATCCAGATCGCGGAAGCGAAGGAGAAGAACATGGATATCCGCAACCTCGAGGGCTCGATCGTCGCCCTTGTTACGCCGTTTAAAAAGGACGGCAGCGTCGACTTTGACGCACTCGAGCGCCTTATCGATTTCCACCTGCAAAATGGCACCGACGCCATCCTCACCCTGGGCACCACCGGCGAGAGCGCCACGATGACCGATGACGAGGACAACTCCGTCGTCGCCGCCGTGGTCAAGCAGGTTGCAGGCCGCGTCCCCGTCATCGCCGGCTCGGGCTCCAACTCCACGCAAACCATGCTCACCAAGTCGCTCACCTATCAGGGCCTGGGCGCCGACGGCCTGCTGCTCATTACCCCCTACTACAACAAGTCTAATGAAGAGGGCATCTACCAGCACTTTAAGACCGTTGCCGATGCCGTAGATATCCCCTGCATCCTGTACAACATCCCCGGCCGCTGCGGCTGCGGCATCAGCGAGCGCAACGTAGAGCGCTTGGCCGCGCACCCCAACATCATGGGTATTAAGGAAGCCTCGGGCAACGTCGCCTACGCGGCCAAGATCGCCCACCTGCTGTCCGACGACTTCCGTATGTACTCGGGCGAAGACACGCTCACCGTGCCGCTCATGAGCCTGGGCGCCTCGGGCACCATCAGCGTGTGGGCCGATGTTCAGCCGCAGCTCGTGCACGACATGTGCCGCGCCTATCTGGACGGCGACGTGGAGCGCGCCCGCGATATCCAAATTGCCGGCCAGCCGCTCATCAATGCCCTCTTTAGCGAGGTCAACCCCATCCCCGTCAAGGAGGCACTCGCCCAGATGGGCATGATCGAAGCCAACTACCGCATGCCGCTGTGCCCCATGGCCGATAACACGCGCGCCGCACTTACCGATGCTCTGAAGGGAGCTGGTCTGCTTGATTAAGACCGTCATTATGGGAACGGGCCGCATGGGCTCGCTCATCCACACTACCGCCGAGGGCATTGTCAACGCCGCTGGAGAGCCCGTTTTTGATATCGTGGCCCAGATCGGTTTTGACCTGTCCGAGCTCGAGAGCACCCCGGCAGCCGACGTCATCATCGACTTCTCGAACGTCGTGACCTTCGATGCCGTCGTCGCCTATGTCGAGCGCACGGGCGCGGCGTTAGTCTCGGGCACCACAGGCTACACCCCCGAGCAGATGGACCGCCTGCGTGAGCTGGGCCAAAACGCCCGCGTTATGCACTCGGGCAATTACTCCATCGGCATCGCAGCCCTGCGTCATCTGGTAGCACAGGCCACGCGCGAGCTGCCCGGCTTTGACTGCGAAATCGTCGAGACGCACCATAACCAAAAAGTCGATGCCCCCAGCGGCACCGCAAAGCTGCTGCTCGACGCCGTCGTCGAAGCCGAGCCCGAGGCAGGCTACCACCCCGTCTATGGCCGCGAGGGCATGTGCGGAGCGCGCGACCCCAAGGAAATCGGCATGCACTCGCTGCGCGGCGGCACCGTAGCCGGTGTGCACGAGGTGGGTTTCTTTGGCCAGGACGAGGAAGTCACGCTCACCCACCGCGCCACGAGCCGTCAGATCTTTGTCAACGGCGCCCTGGCAGCCGCGCAGAAGCTCGTCGCCCGTGAACCCGGCTTCTATACGTTCGACCAGGTCATGTTTGCCTAACCAGGTATCAACCGAATCCGCCCAAAGGAGAGATAGCAAATGAGCAACGCAGCCGAGATGGATGCACAGGAGATTATCGACTACATCGCCACCGCGCCCAAGAAAACGCCCGTCAAACTGTACGTGCGCGAAAAGCCGGGCATGAAGGTCCAGTGGGGCAATGCGCACGTCTACGGCGGTCGTCGTGGCAAGACCGTCTTTGGTGACTGGGATGAGCTCAAAACCATCCTTGATGCCAATGCCGATTCCATCGATTACTACGATGTGGAGAACGATTGCCGCAACTCCGCCGTGCCCATGCTCGACCTTAAGGGCATCAACGCCCGCATCGAGCCGGGCGCGATCATCCGTGACCGCGTCGAGATCGGCGATCGCGCCGTCATCATGATGGGTGCCATCATCAACATCGGCTCCGTCATTGGCGAAGGCTCCATGATCGATATGGGCGCCGTGCTGGGCGGCCGCGCCACCGTGGGTAAGAACTGCCACATCGGCGCTGGTACCGTGCTGGCAGGCGTCGTGGAGCCCGCCAGCGCCACGCCCGTCATCATCGAGGACGATGTCATGATCGGCGCCAACGCCGTGGTCCTGGAAGGCGTGCGCGTGGGCAAGGGCGCTGTCGTTGCCGCCGGCGCCGTGTGCGTCGAGGACGTCCCCGCCGGCGCCGTCGTGGCCGGTGTCCCCGCCCGCGTCATCAAGATGCGCGACGCCCAGACCGACAGCAAGACCGGCCTGGAAGAGGGCTTACGTCAACTGTAGGGTTACGCGGTTTTACCAAACCGCGTAACTAGCCGACGCTGCAAACGCCCCAGAGCGGCAATCTGACGTTCAGTCGTCGGGCATGACCAAAAGGTCAATGCCCCCCTCTTTCACGTCACCTTGCTCGCCATGGGGCGTTTTCGCTGAATTATGCTCAACCAGTAGCGAAATAAAGCCCCAAGTAAAAAGACCGAAGCCCTCATCCGAGGCTTCGGCCTTCGCTTTCTCGCTGCAGGCGTAACGCAACTTATCGATTCTCGATGCTGCCGATATTCTTGAGCTCGATGGAAATGAGGCCGTTGGGCTCGTTGACAAACTCGATGTACTCGGAGTTCGAACCCATCTCGGCCGGGAAGCTGACCTCGATACCCGTATCGGTACGAATCTTATGATTGCGCACCGCCGCGCGCTCGACCTGCTTGCGCTCCACGGGAACGCGCTCGGGAACCTTCTCCTCGGTCAGTGCCGCGCGCACACTTTCCTTGATGACCGGTTCGTCCTCAAAGACCTCATCGACGATATCCCAAGGCGGAAGCTCCTCGTCATCCTCGACCTTCTCGGCCACAGCGGCCTTAACCTTGGCGAGCGCCACGGCCGTGTTGGCGCCGTGCTCCTCGGCGACTTCCTCGACCACACGCGTCACGGTGTCGATGACCTCCTTGCCAGATACGCCCGTGTCGCACTGCAGCAGGCCATCGGGAATGAGCATGCGGTCTTCGCCGGCAATCTTGCGCTTCTTGTCTACGTAGCCGATCTCCATGGTGCTCGCGCGCACGATGGCATAGCTCGGCACCTTCTGCGAGGGGTTCGGCAGGATAGCGTAATGGCGCGCGATGTCGTTGCGCACCTCCCCCTCCTCGCGGCCCACTTCGTGCATAAAAGCCTGCTTGGAGCCCAGCAGCATCACGGCAAACCAGCGGGCATCCTCATCGTCGTCAAAATCGGCCACGAGCACGTCGGTGGACTCGGCTTTCTCGGCTTTGGTGAGCTCGGAGGAGATAAACTCCGCAATCTGCTGCGACAGGTCCACGAACTCACGCTCGCCAAAGAAATAGCCCTTGAGCTCGCCGCCAAACGCAGAGTTCTCGGCAAACGTGGCGCGTTTATTGTCGGCCGAGGTACGTGCGCGGCGCAGATGCGTGGTCACAAAGTTGCGCACGGTACGACTCTCGATATCGAGCTCGCGCTGGCTCATAACGTTGACGGCAGAGTCAAAGTCCAGGATATGCAGAATCGCGTGATTGATTTTCATATACGGCATTCCGTTCTAGATCGATTTCGGCACGAACCAGTATAGCGGTCGAGCCCTCCCCGAGCGCATCGAAGATTGGTGCATCGGGGACAGGTTGCTTTGCACCAATGGCTAGCGCAGAAGCTCGGACTGCCAAGCCTCGAGCTGTTCTGCCAGACTCTTACCGGCAGCGGACATGTCGATCTGGGGTCGTTTGGGCATCAGTGCGCACTTAAGGATTGCCACGATGGTCTGCGAGACAAAGCGTCGTGTATCCTTGTCGAAACCTTGCGCAGCCTGGAGCATCACGGGCAGGCTCTCGCGCAGATTCCCAGCGATATCCGCAAACCGCTCAGCACCCGTAGCCTCAAACACGGAGAACAATGCATCTACAAAACGCTCGCGCTCGGCAGGCCCCACTGCAAGCAGCATCTCGCGAATGGAGCCATCAACGTATCGAGCACCGGCGGACAGGCGCTCACAGTACACGAAGTCGCGACCATCAACCACCCAGCTAAAGGGATTGTGCTGCAGCAGGCTGAACTCGGTGCTCTCAACGATGGCATAGTCCTCCTGTGTCTCGAACATCATGCCAAAGATCGACGACCGAGGTAGCGTCTTATCGATGCGGCCGGAAAGATCGGCAAAGGCGTTGCCGTTCAGGAACTCCTCGACGAAGCCAGGACCATCATGGGAATACACCCGTTCGATTCGCTCACGGGCGACATCGGAGCACATCGCCGCACCGTACACCGCAAGGTTTCCACCCTTGGAATGACCTCCGCACAAAAGCGGCCCGTCAATCGCATCCGCCGCCTCGTCCACATAACGCGCCGCGGATTCCTGGGAGGGCACGGGACACCAGAACGCCATGTTGAAGTCCTCTTTCCAGCCCACAATCGTGCTGTCGGTCCCCCGGAAGGAAAGATAGCTAAACCCCGCCGGAAACCGGAACGCCATGGCTGCAAACTGCTCTGTCGCCACCACATCGCTCACGGCACGATAGCCGCAAACGTGCACGCCACGGTAGCGAGGGCTTGCTGCCACGGCCTCCAACAAGGCCCTGCTCCCCTCTGGATCCCACAGGTCGCCAATCATGTCCCGGTAGCACTCGGCACGAAGCAGCTCGCGTACGTCTAGGCCCTGCCAGTTCGTCAGCTCCGCCATATCACCCGGCAAACGCAAATAGGACAACCACGCAAAGATCAGGCTATCCACCGCGCAGAACGACCGCTCCTCAAACGGATCAAACGCCGTCTGGGCATAGGTCAAAAAATTAGGCGAATCCGACATGGCCCTCCCATCAACTATGGTGCATTGGGGTCAGGTTACTTTGCACCAAAAAGGCGCCCGGGCCGTGTGGGCCCGGACGCCTTTCATTGTAGCCTGTTGCCCAAAAGAGCTGGATTTAGCAGGAGAAGTCGACGCTGTCGATGATGTCCTTGAGGGCCTTGGCGGAGGCGGTAAGCTCATGCTGCTCGTCATCGTTCAGCGGCACGGGGACGCGGCAGACAACGCCGTCGCGGCCAACGACGGTCGGCATGGAGATGGCAAGATCGGACAGGCCGTACTCGCCCACCATGAGCGAGGAAACGGGCAGAACGGTCTGCTCGTCACGCATGACGGCAGTGCAGATGCGCTTGACGGCCATGGCGACGCCATAGTAGGTGGCGTGCTTCTTCTCGATGATGGTGTAGGCGGAGTTCTTGACGTCCTCGGCGATGCGCTTCTCGGCAGCCTCATGCTCCAGATGACCGTGAAGCTCGCAGAAGGTGTTCAGCGGAACGCCGGCAACCTGAGCGCTGGACCAAGCGACAAACTCGGAATCGCCGTGCTCACCCATGACATAGGCCTGGACATCGCGCGGGTCGACCTCGACATGGGCACCAAGCATCTGCTGCAGACGGCCGGTGTCGAGCACGGTACCGGAACCGATGACGTGGCCCTCGGGCAGGCCGGACATCTTGATGGCGGCGTAGGTCAGAACATCGACCGGGTTGGAGACGATGAGCAGAATGCCGTCGAAGCCGGACTTCTTAATCTCGGGAATAATGGACTTAAAGATGCTGACGTTCTTGTTGACCAGGTCCAGGCGAGTCTCACCGGGCTTCTGGGCAGCGCCAGCGGTGACGACGATCATGGCGGCGTCGGCGACATCGGAATAATCGCCGGCGTAGATCTTCATCGGCTCGGCAAACGTCATGCCGTGCGCGATATCCAGAGCCTCACCCTCGGCGCGGTTCTTGTCCACGTCGATGAGGACCATCTCGGAGAACAGACCACTCTGCATCAGCGCGAACGCCGAAGACGAACCAACGAAACCGCAGCCGACAATAGCGACCTTCTTCTCGTTAACCATTAGAAACTCCCATCTCTCTCCACAAACAAGCCGCCCGGGAACGACCCGAGCGGCTTGCCGTAATCCCAATACATCCAATCGGGACTTTGATTATGCTCCTATTCGCAGCCAAAAATCGACCGTTTACCGAAATTGTTTGCAGAAATCGTAAAATAACTGCACGAAATCGGTTTCGAGCTATTGACGAGCCGAAATACCTTTCTAATACAGGCCCGCCTCGCGAATGGCCTCGACAGCCAAAGCAATCTGGTCGGGCGGCAAGACCAGCGCCATGCGCACGTGACCCTCGCCCGAAGGACCAAAGCTCGCGCCCGGCGTCACCACAACGCCGGCCTTCTCCATGAGCTCCTCGCAAAACGCCATGGAATCGGTGCGACCACCGGGAAGCTTGGCCCACACAAACATAGAGCCATGCGCGTTGGGACGCTCCCAGCCCAGGCCCTCAAGACCGTCGCACAGGGCATCGCGGCGCTCCTGGTACTTCAGACGCTGCGCCTCGACCTCATCGCGCGGACCGTTCAGGCAGGCGATAGCAGCCTTCTGGATCGGGAAGAACATACCAAAGTCGATCTGGCCGCGCAGCTTGGCAAAGGCCGAGACCGCATCCTCGCGACCGACCAAAAAGCCGATACGCGCACCGGTGACGTTAAACGACTTGGAGAGCGAGAAGAACTCAACGCCCACCTCGAGCGCGCCGGGATACTGCAAGAAGCTGCCGCCCGGCTCGCCGTCGAACACGATGTCGGAGTATGCGTTGTCGTGAACGATGAGCAGGTCGTGCTCGCGGGCGAAAGCGATGATCTCCTCGTAGACCTCGGGCGTGCCCACCGAGCCCACCGGGTTGGCGGGCAGCGACACAATCATGTACTTGGCACGATCGGCCACCTCGGGATCGATACCCGCCACATAGGGCAGGTAATTGTGCTCCGCCACCAGCGGATAGTACTCGAGCTTGGCATCGGCGATCTTGGCACCTGCCTCAAAGACCGGGTAGCACGGATCGGGAACCAGAATGGTGTCACCCGGATCGAGCAGGGCAAG
Organism: uncultured Collinsella sp.; assembly: GCA_900543505.1. GTDB lineage: Bacteria > Actinomycetota > Coriobacteriia > Coriobacteriales > Coriobacteriaceae > Collinsella. The sequence goes on from UQSB01000022.1 coordinate 22,705, forward strand.
GCCCAAATGGCCAACGCCCTCCTGCGTGCCGTTGCACGACTGCACCATAGACGGCGTAATGCCCGAAACGCCAAAGCGACGCTCGTAGTAATCGCACACGGCTTGCTTGAGTTCGGGCAGGTCGCGCAGGGCATACTTCCACATCTCGGGGTCCTGGGCCGCTTGCGTGAGCGCCTCGACCACGTGGTCGTACGGCTTAAAGTCGGGCGTGCCCACGCTCATGTTGTAAATGGTCTTGCCCTGAGCCTTCAGCGCAAGCAGTTTGTTGTTGAGCGAGGCGAAGACCTCCGCGCCAAAGCGGTCGAGACGCTGCGATGCCTGCATGGTGCCACCTTTCGATATGAAAAACGCGGCGCTCCGACAAGAGCGCCGCGCGATACGGGCCATCAGATTGCAAAAGTGTAACGCTTGCACCCGCTGTTTTGGTTCAATTTGGCAACCTTAGTCCATCGGATTGAGCGCGTCAATCTGGGCGAGCCACAGGCGCGAGCTGGCGTCACTCGGCATACGCCAATCGCCGCGCGGACTGAGCGTCACCGAGCCCACCTTGGGACCATCGGGCAGGCAGCTGCGCTTAAACTGCTGGGCAAAGAAGCGACGATAGAACGTACGCAGCCACGTGTGAACGGTCTTGGCATCGTAGACGCCCTCGAAGCTCTTGAGCGCCATGCGGTAGATCTTGCCCGGCTCAAAGCCAAAACGCAGTAGGTAGTAGAGGAAGTAGTCGTGCAGCTCGTACGGGCCCACCAAATCCTCGGTCTTCTGCGCAATCTCGCCGTCGCCCGTGGGCGGCAGAAGCTCGGGGGACACCGGCGTATCGAGGATGTCGAGCAGCGTCTCGGCAATACGCCCGCCAAAGACATCAGCCGCATAACGCACCAGATGACGCACAAGCGTCTTGGGCACGCTCGCATTGACGGCATACATGCTCATGTGGTCTCCGTTATAGGTAGCCCAGCCGAGCGCCAGCTCCGACAGGTCACCGGTGCCGATGACAAAGCCGCCAGCCTGGTTGGCCAAGTCCATCAGAATCTGCGTACGCTCGCGGGCTTGGCTGTTCTCGTAAGTCACGTCCTGCACGGCCGGATCGTGCTCAATGTCCTTGAAGTGCTGCTCCACGGCCGCGTGGATCGAAACCTCGCGGAAGCTCACGCCAAGGTCGCGAGCGAGCGACTCGGCATTCGACTTGGTACGATGCGTCGTGCCAAAGCCGGGCATGGACACGGCAGTGATGCCTGTGCGCGGCAGCCCCAGCGCATCAAAGGCACGCACGGTCACAAGCAGTGCCAACGTGGAGTCCAGGCCGCCCGAAAGACCGATGACAGCCGCCTTGGTACCCGTATGGGCAAGGCGGGTCTTGAGGCCCGCAGTCTGCAGGTCGAGGATGGTCTCGCAGCGCTCGGCCAGGTCGCCATGGTCGGCCGGCACAAAGGGCGCGCGCGGGAAAACGCGGTCGATATCGCAGGCATCGCGCAGGACAGGCTCTTCGGCCAACACACCCTCAAACGAAAACTCAACGGTCGTGTCCTCCGGCGCATCGTCCGCGCGTGTCCACGTCGTCGAGCGGCGGCGCTCGGCAACCAGGCGGTCAAGGTCAACATCGGCGACGGCCATGTCGCAGGTAAGCAGTTTGGTGGCGGCCAGCTTAGAGCCGTTTTCGTAGATCAGGTTCTCGCCCGCAAAGACCATGTCGGTCGTGGACTCGCCCTCGCTCGCATCGGCGTAGACATAGGCGCAGTACAGGCGCGCACTCTGATTGGAGATAAGGCTGCGGCGGTAATCCGCCTTGCCGATAATCTCGTCCGAGGCCGACGGGTTGAGAATCACCGTCGCACCGGCAAGCGCCATCTCGGTCGAAGGGGGTGCCGGCACCCACAGGTCCTCACAGACTTCAACGCCCAGCACCAGGTCCTCGGCGCCTTCATCACAGCAACGGTAGACAAGCCCCGAACCCAGCGGGACCGGACCCTGACCGGCAAATTCAACCCACACGGGATCCGCAGGCGCCGGAGCAAACCAACGGCGCTCATAGAACTCGCCATAGTTGGGCAGATACTTCTTGGCCGTGAGGCCCAAAAGCTCGCCCGCGCAGCACACGGCGGCGCAGTTGTAGATATTCTCGGCAACTGCAACGGGAAGACCGATGGTAAAGACGACCGGCAACTCACGGGTTTCATCAAGGATGTGCACAAGTGCCGCCTCGCAGGCATGCAGCAGTGTGCGGTTATGGAACAGATCGGCCGCGGTATAGCCGCACAGATTAAGCTCGGGCAACACCAACGCGCGAATGCCGCGCTCGGCAGCTCTGCGAACAGCTGCCAGCGCAACCTCGGCATTACCCTCGACATCGGCCACGCGAATCTGCGGCGACGCCGCCGCCACACGCAAAAAGCCATCGTTCTTATTAGCCGAAACGCAGCATTGCCTTGTTGATCTGGACACTGGAGGCCCCTTCTACCCTGAGATTCAGTCTAACGGACGTTCACATATCTCTAACTAGCCAAAGCAACCTCTCAGTTTACTGAGACGCCAACCTGTGCTAAGAGCATGTATTCCAAAAATATCTTTAATTAAAAAAGGAGAAATCGATAATCGACTTCTCCTTTAAGCGAGGCAAGTTAATTCCGAAACTAATGGCAGAATTTATCCATGTAGTCCTCAAAGTCGAACACTTCTACCACGACGCCCTCTTCCTGAGACTCTTTCAGTTGCTCCAAGAGATCTTTGTTAATAACGTCCATGCAGAAACCTCCTCTATCTAATCAATTGTAGTATATCTGCTTTCATGCAATTATCAACCAACTTGTTTAATTGCTCCTCGTTTGTCGATAGTCCCTCTTTTTTCAAAATGTCGCGCACCTCGTTCTTAGTAATCGGCTTTTCAAACAACGAAAGCAAAGCGAACGAAAAATCATTAACCGCACACATTCTATGGGTGGCACAACTCAGCAGTACTCTTAACCCCTCTTTTGAGCGTCCGACTTCTTTAACAAACGAACTTTTAACCAATTGAAAACCGTTATCGTGCATTACATAATCGGCATCGATATTTGTATTCAGCAATCCATAATGCAACAGTTCTTCTATCGCCCTTGTCAGCTCGAGGTCGCCCTGATCAAGAATAAGAGAAATGCTACAATCGGCCTCCAATAAACGGGCCAACTTAAGGTATACCAACTGGGAAACAGCATAGACATGATGGTATTCAGAATTATAGAAGTAGGCAAATGGCTCAACGAGCACGACAGAGGTCTTGGAATCCAGCCAGATTCGATCAGCTGGATTTAGACTAGTTAGCCGTCGCTTTACTTTGGTCAAATGTCCCTTATACCTGACAGCGTGAATAGAATCTAGGATCCAGGTCACCTCTGAAATATGAAGCCGCTGGGGCAAGTCAATTGTGTCGCTACCGTTTATGACCTCTTGCATATAAAAATCAATATGATGCTCATCAGATAAGGATTTTGCTTCATTTAAAGTTAAACCAGTGCCTGAAACATAATCCACTTCGAGGCGCAAATCCTCATATTGGGACTTCGGCATTACAGAGACACCATACTTATCGGGATGATTCCAAACATCCGACCCCATAACGAGACCAAAATTCGTAAATCCTCTCGTGGAATATGGAACACCACATACCTGTTTTGAATAATTCAAAACATTCTCTGTATAAGCTAAGGTGTTCAGAGCCTCTTCTTTAGTTTCGGTCGGAAAGCCAATCATAAAAAATAGATGAACAGGAATACCCGCATTGAGACAATCATGGACATTGCGATCAATCCAATCAACTCTCGTGTTCTTCTTCATTAGATCAAGAACTCTTTGGTTGTATGACTCGAGGCCAAACTGAATCTGCCTACATCCACTTTGGTATATCTTGTTAAAAACTTCTGTACTTAGGGTTGGAGAGAACCTCGTTTCTCCATGCCAGAAAAACGTTTTTCCCGATGCGTTTATTTCATCCGCGAGTTGCTCCATTCTTTTGCCTTCGAATGTTTCATCCACAAAAGAGAAAACTCTCGTGCCGTATTTTTCATTTAACCGACACATTATTTCAAATACTCTCGATATAGGCATCTTTCGGTAACAACCACCGGTGGCACCGGGAATGGTGCAGAAGGCGCAATGATTAAAACACTGCCTAGAGGAATAAACCGGCAATATTAACTCAGGCATGAAGTATTTAGAAAGGGCGAAGCCATCGAAATCGGGAACTGTATCGTTGATAAATGTTTGCTCAATCCGATGGTTTTTATATATCTTTCCACCTTTAGCATGGCAAAGGTTTGGAACACAGTCGAGATTGTCATCACCAGAGTCAAGAGCCTCAAGAAGACGTGCAAGCGGCTCTTCGCCGTCATACATCATTATCGAATCAATGTATTCAAAAAAGGGATGCCATTCTTTCATGCAGTCATCTGCTAAACGAGTAATGTAATTGCCGCCCAATGAGACGTGTTTAACAGATGGACATTCTTCCTTAATCAGTTTCGCTAACGTAACTGCAGAAATCAATTGGAAACAGCCGCTCACCGAAATCCCAATAAACTCGAATTTTTCCCTCTGAATACGCTTAAGAAAGGCAGTTTCATAGAAGGAAATAAACGGATTATGCAAGGTATCCGCAAGCGATTTCATTATTTCTGGTGTCGAATAATAATCATAGGGCAGATCTATGGAGTTGAACGTGTATTTAACTCCATATGAGACGTGATTTATGATATAGAGTGCATTTCTAAAAATGTTTTCAGCATATTGTCTTTCTTTTAGATTAAAGTATCTCTTCGATCTGAAAATATCTTTTGCCTCGTCAACATTAAGTGCCGACTTTTGTATCAACTCGATTGTTAATTGAACATTCGAACTAAACGAATCCTTTGATTCCCGATACCTTTTACAGCACTCTTCGACATGTCTAAAAGATAGGAGGTCATCGTAAAATTCCACGTTTAAGTCAACAATGTCAACTTTGTATTGTTCAACCTCTTGAAGATATGACTTCAAAACAGGCAAGGCAAGATACGGCCCCACTGGACTCCATCCTGGGGGAAATACTAAAAGCGTTTTAGGCATATCAACGTCACATCTTTCGCAAATAATTCAATTGAAACACAACTACCATCATAATTGAAAATACACCAAGTCCTGTAACGAGAATTGAGAACATCGCGATGCTCGTGAACAGCGAAACAAGAAGTGTTGAAATAACAACAGCAACCGATTGCAAAGACTCCCTAATTGAAAACAGGCTTATCGATTCAGATCCGTCTCTCGCCAAATCCTGCAGCGATGTTATGAGAAGCACATCTTGAATGGCGTTTCCGGCACCGACGATAAAAAGGAAAATAAACGATATCCCAGACGCATAGCGATAGCCAAACGCCAGATACGCACCGAGCGCAAGATACGTCACAAAACAATATGATTTAACGCAATCGGAACCACTGATTAAACGACCATATATTGTATTTCCGAACAACAGTCCGATTGTAAGACTACTCTGAAGGAATCCGTATTGTATCGATGACGAGTCAAATTGCAATTGCGCTATAGCTGGCAAAAGAGAATTCAGAGAGCCGAATGCCACGCCACTAGAAATATCGATTAATAGGAAACCAATTGCCAAGTGCTTCGCGCTAAGATCACTAAATGCAGTCCTGTTTTTTTCATTTTTGCTTATTCCCTCTTTATCATTAACCTCGATAACCGACGGAACATCTCGCAGCAACCAGAACGACGCGGCAAAAGAAAGCGCGTCTAATGCAAGAACAGCCTCCGCCCCAAATTGAGCGACAACAAAACCGCCGGCAACTGGCCCCAGAACCATCATCAAATTCTGCAGGAACCCAAACGAATTATTAATTACGTCGCGATTGATACTATTCGTATTGGCTCTTAACAATGAGTAAAAGCAGGGCATTTCTACCGTTCGGCAAAGCGATACCGCGCACGTAATAGCAAACATACTCCATTTACTATCAACAAAAATATAGCAAACGAATAATCCCGCGCGAATTAAGTCTGCCAATCTCATGGCCTGCAGTGTCCCGATACCCATCTTCTGAGGCAGCTGCGCGAGCGCAACTGAAAACAGAGAGGGGGCAAATCTGCAGCAGACCATCAAAGCAGTTGCAGAAACATCGTGAGTTACCTCGTAAATCAGCATTGGCAAAGCAATATTCGCACACCAATTGCCTATTTCGCTTATCCCTCTAGCAATATATAGGACCCGAACCGGACGGCTAGCTCTCAATACCGTGAACATCACGATTAACCTCGTATTTCAGGCCTCGTTCATCCCTTAATAGGAATCCATAATCAACCAAGTACCGCCTCAACACGGCATAATCAGGATAGAGCTGTGACAGCACACGATTAACCTGAAGCTCCGTATAACTTGTATTTAATTCAAAGAAAGAGACGGCCCATAGCAGCATGATTCTTTTATAGCTTTCCTTTTTTGGAATTGAAACCAGCTCGCCATTCTTGAGAAATCGTTTTTTAAAGTCTATTAGCTCATCCATTCACATCCTCCATTTCATACGCATCTAATACTAAAAATGCATACGCTTTAGGTCATCGCATTCAGCTTCTTTATTCGAACTAAACTCGAACTAATCTAAATTATTTGCTCAGACACTCTTCGAAAGCTCGTTTTTCACTCTGAGTAAAATGCCCTTCCCAGTCAGTCCACGAACAGGAAGGCAACTCACAACGAGCGGAGTCGAAGCCCTCTGCCGTCGGTCGCTCAAAATGCACGATAACCTTTTCGATATCGCCATCTGTAATCAGGTCAGAATGAATGACCTCGGTACCATCTTCGAATGTCATATACGGGTACATCACGTAAACCACCTCGCAATAGTAAATCCAGTTTAGCATCAAGCTATTGCACCAAAGACAGCAGGCCCCCTTGATGAGTTGATGGTATCTGTTAAATGTCACGTACGATTCACATCTGGTGGGTACCCTGATGGCTACACGAAACGAAGCAGATTTACATCGGGAGGACCCCGTATGACAACCAAGTACACCGACGCGCCGCGCACGCGTGTCATGACGCCGGCCGCACTCAACAACGGCGTTCACGAGAACCATTCCATCGGCCAGACCATGGCCATTGCGCCCAAGAAAAAACTCTTTGATGACATTTCCATTCCCCAAATCATCGCCGGTGCCGCGGCAGCCGCCACGAGTGTCGCGCTCGCTTCAAAGATTGGCATTGCCGGCTCGGTGATTGGTGCCGCTGTGAGCTCAGTCATCACTGTTGTGTCCTCGCAGGTCTATCGCCACTTTATCTCCGCCAGCGCCGAAGCAATCAAGGGCACGCATGCCGCTGTCGACTACCCTACCGGCGCCTACGAGCCCGTTGAGCCCAATGTCGAGGAGCACCTAGGTGGCGCCGCAACCACGCAGGAGATGCGCCAGGTTGCGGGACGCGCGACCACGGCGCGCGTCGCTCCCAACAGCCTGCGCGCCAAGGCGGCGGCTGAGCGCAGCCAGACGCAAAAGAAGGTCATCGTCTTCTCGATCGCTATCGCCATCGTCGCGGTCATCGCCTGCGCCGGCGCCATCCTTATCACCACTGCCGGTGAGGGTCTGGGCGAGCGTCCCGAGCCAATCCTGTCGTCGCGCACGAGCGAGAGCGATGCAAATGGCAACACCCAGTCGCAGGATCAGCAGGCACAGACGGACGATACGCAAGGCAGTTCTACCTCTGCCAATTCGTCCTCGAACACCCAAAACCAATCGCAGGGCGTCGATTCTTCCGTGAACAACAGCGGCACGCAATCCAGCACGACTGACTCAAGCCAAACGACTGACGGCTCTCAACCGAGCACGGGCGACCAGGCGAATGGCAATACACCGAGTACGGGATCTACCGACAACAGCAACACCAACAGCTCGAGCGGAACCGCGTCCGGCACGGCATCTGACAGTTCAAGCCAAGGCACGACATCGGGCAACTAGGCACTGCATCCCCAGATAGGCAACCTGTACAACGGGCGCGAATCGACAGCGGTTCGCGCCCGTTTGCCTTGGGCGCCGTCATGGCGAGCGCCATGCGATGGTAAGATGCTTTACATGTGTAAAGAGGAGATTTGCCATGAGCAAGACAATAGTTAGGCCCATGCTTTCGCTGGGCAACCACATCTATCTGTATCGCCTGCTGCGTGATGCGATTGGATGCGGCAAGCAAACGTTTATGACGCAGGTCGAAGAGGCTCTCGCCGTTGACGACATGACTGCTTATGACCTGGGCTTCGAATCCACGCGCGAGCTGCTCGAAGAGCTTGACGACTGCATTAAGCTGACCGTCTTTAAGGGCGGTCGCCTGTATGCCACCGTCATCGCCAACGAGGCCTGGGATGCCGCACTTGCCAAGGGCGAGGACAAGCCCAAGACCGCCAAGGGCGCTAAGCAGTCCTACAAAAAGAAAAAGCGCAGTGAGAAGGACCTCAAGGCTGTGCGCCCCAAGCACGTTAAGCGTCCCGAACCAGAAGCCGCGGTTGAAGCTGTGCCGGAGCCCGAGCCCGAGACAGAGATCGAAGTCGCTATTGAGGTAGCAGTAGAAACCGAAATCGCCGCCACGACCGATCCTGAAGTCATATCCGAGCAGGAAGCCACTGCTGAGCTCAACGAAGCTCCCAAGTCGACAACCGAAGAAGCCGCTAACCAACCCGAGACGTCTGCGTTCCAAAACAGCAATGTCTTTGGCAACGAGGCCGAGGACGATCAGTCCGACGAACCCGCCGATCAAGACGCTACCGAGTCGGCGCCGGAGCCCGAGACACCGCAGCCCGCCATCTCGCTTACGGTCGTCTATGACCCCGAGAACGCAAACGCCGGCATCACCACCATGGCATCCACGCCCATCGAGGCAAAGCCGAGCGTCGAGAACGAGAACGCGACGCAGGTTGAGGTTGAAACCGCAGTTGCAGACGCGCCCGTCACCGTGAAGCCCGCAGATTCCGAGATCAAGCCGGAAGTAACGCCGGAGCCCGCACCCGTCATCGAATCCGTGCCCGTCGCTGCTTGCGACCAAATACCCGCATCCGCACCGGCTTCGGCACCCGCAGCGGCCCCAACCCCCGCACCCGCAGCACCGACCATCCCCGAGGACTTCCCCATCGATTTCGCAACCGAAGTCTTCTGCCCCGGCCCGCTTCTGCACCAGCTGTCGACCTATCTCCCCTACGGCGCCGATACCCTCGGCATCGTCGGCGAGTACTACTGGATCGCCCGCGAGCGCGGTACCATCGAGGCCGCGCGAAACCGCGCAAGCTTCCCCCTGCACTACACGCAGGCCGGCGAGCGCCGCGAGGTTGCCGTGCGCATCCGCCGCAACACCACCGGCGGTCTCGGAGCCGCCTGGACCATCGACAAGGTTGAATCTTCTGCCGAGTAGCAAAAAGGGACGATAGCCCTCAAGGTTATCGTCCCTTTCTCGTTAGGTCACCTGAGCTCGATTAATCGCGCGTGAGCTTGCGGTGAATACGATGCGGCTGGGCTGCGTCCTCGCCCAGGCGCTCGATGCGATTGGCCTGATAGGCCTCGAAGTTGCCCTCGAACCAATACCAGTTGCCCGGATTCTCGTCGGTGCCCTCCCACGCCAGAATGTGCGTGGCGACGCGGTCCAGGAACATACGGTCGTGGCTAATGACCACCGAGCAGCCCGGGAACTCGAGCAGCGCCGCCTCGAGCGAGG
>UQSB01000023.1 GCA_900543505.1 uncultured Collinsella sp.
AAAATGCTCACGCATTTTCCAGCGCAGCACCCTGGCGGATTCGATTCCCGTCGCCCGGCGCGTAAACGAAAACAGCTCTGATCCCCAAAGGAAACCAAAGCCGTTAAAACAATTCTTATGGAGCGGGCGACGGGAATCGAACCCGCGTCATCAGCTTGGAAGGCTGGGGTTCTACCATTGAACTACGCCCGCAAGATATGGTCGGGACGACAGGATTTGAACCTGCGACATCCTGCTCCCAAAGCAGGCGCGCTACCAAACTGCGCCACGTCCCGAAGGTGTTGAGCAGCTAAGGTCTAAACCTCGCGTGTCCCAAAGCGAAGGAAATTATAGGGGAGACTCCCCGCCTGTGCAAGCATTGATGCCTTAGCTCCTCGAATGTGCAACAAAACGACTATGGAGCAGACCGATCACAAATGCCACCACGGCAACCGGCGCCCACGCGGCACCGATATCCGCCAGCGGCAGCGCATCGAACGGCAGCCACACGCCCGCAAAGAACGCGTCGCGGACCGAGGTGATCACACTCTGCACGGCAACCACACCGCCAACCCAGACCCACACCTGCGGATGCGCATCGCAAAAACCGTGTACTAGGCCCATCAGTACCAGCACAATGGCAACGGGATACAAGGCGTTGAGCATGGGCACCGAGAACATAAGAATCACGTCGAGGCCCACGTTGGAAAGCACGCACGAGAACGCTGCGAACACAAAGGCGAGAACCGCAAAGGGGCGGCGCATGGCCTCCTCAGAGGCCTCCGCTCCCCCTTCGACCACATACGTCTCGCAGAAGTAACGCGAGCAGCAGCTGATGAGGCCGATGCACACGTTCATGCAGGCGAGGAAGAAGATGGCGAAGACCACGACCGTGCCGGCAAGCCCAAAATGCATGGAGGCCGAACGGGCGAGGATGGCGGCGCCGTTGGTAGCGTCGGGCATCACGGTGCCGAGCTGCATACCGGCAAGGCCCAAGCCGCAGTAGATGATGGCCATGAGCACGCCGGCGATAACACCAGAGCGCGAAATCTCGAAGGCCACGCGCTTGTCATCGGTAACACCCAACTCGTGGATGGTCTCGGCGATGATGATGCCAAAGGCGAGCGACGCGAGCAGGTCCATGGTCTGATAGCCGGTCAAAAAGCCCTGCACGGCAGCACCGGCATTATAGGGAGCCTGTGGCGCGGCAGCGGGACCCAGCGGCGAGACCACGGCAGCGCCCACAACCAGCACGATGAGCGCAATGAGCGCGGGGCCCGTAATGCGGCCGAGCACGCGCGTGATGACGCCGGGACGCAGCGTGAGCGCAAATGCGACAATAAAGAATCCGACGGCAAACACCAGGCGAGCCGTGGCGAGCGAGACGCCCTCGGGCAGCAGCGGCACCAGCATCTCGAAGGCTGTGGAGCTCGTACGCGGAATGGCCAGACACGGGCCGATAGCCAGATACACCGCCGCGACAAAGAACTCGCCAAACTTGGGGTGCACGCGGCCGGCAAGCTCGCGCGCCGTTCCGGCAAGCGCCACGGCGATAAAGCCCATGACGGGCAGGCCAATGGCGGCAATGAGAAATCCAAGCATGGCGACCGGCGTGGCAGAACCTGCCTGCAGCGCCAGCAGCGGCGGAATAATGAGGTTGCCGGCGCCAAAGAGCATCGAGAACAGGGCGATGCCGACAGTGAGGACATGGTCGGAGCGCAGGCCGCGGGAAGCGGATGAGGCCATGGGACCACCTTTCGGGTCGAAACAAAAACGGGACGGGCAAAAGGCCCATCCCGCAAGTATATACGCTTTAGTAAGCTAAATCGCGCAAAGCTTCAATCGCGGCGTCAACTTCCTCGTCCGTGTTGAAATACCCAAACGAGAAGCGAACGACACCCTGGCGCTCGGTCCCCAACGCGCGGTGCATGAGCGGAGCGCAGTGAGCACCGGGGCGCGTCGCAATCCCCCACCCTTGCATGAGCGCATCCGAAATCTCGGCAGAATCGATATCGCCCACGTTGAGCGAGACGATCGCCGAGCGTGTGGGCAGGTCAAACGCACCGTAGAGCTTAATCCCTGGAATCTCGCGTACACCGGCAAGGAAGCGATCAGCGAGCGCACGCTCGTGGGAAGCAATCGCCTCGACCCCACCCTGGGCCTCGATAAAGTCGAGGCCGGCAGAAAGGCCGGCGATACCGTGACCGTTGAGCGTGCCCGCCTCAAGGCGCGTGGGCCACTCCCGCGGCTGCAGCGCATCGAAGCTGTGCACGCCCGTGCCGCCCATGGCCCAAGGAGCCACGTCAATGCCCTCCGCCACGGCCAGGCCACCCGTGCCTTGAGGTCCCATGAGCCCCTTGTGGCCGGTAAAGCACACCACGTCGAGCCCCATGGCCCGCATATCGATATGCGCCGTGCCGGCAGACTGCGAGGCATCGACGATCACCAGCGCACCGGCAGCATGGGCCATAGCGGCCACGCGTGCAATGTCGACCGCGTTGCCGGTCACATTGGAGGCGTGCGTCACCACCACAGCACGCGTGCCCGGCGTGACCAACCGCTCGAGCTCATCGTAGTCGAGCACGCCGTTCGCGTCGCAGCCCGCGTGCTCAACGGTCACGCCCTGCTCTGCCGCCAGGCGGTTGAGCGGACGCAGCACGGAGTTGTGCTCGAGCACCGTTGTGACCACGCGGTCGCCGGGGCGCACCACGCCATTGATGACGGTGTTGAGCGCCGTGGTGGAGTTGGGCGTAAAACAAACATGGTCAGCACGCGGGCAGCCCAGCAAGCGCGCAAGCTTGGCGCGACAGCCGTGGATGGCACGCGCCGCGTCGAGGGCACCCGACGTGGCGCCGCGCCCGGCATTGCCGAGCGAGCACATCGCCTGCGTCACGGCATCGATGACCGCCTGCGGCTTGTGCATGGTCGTCGCCGCGTTATCCAGGTAGATCATCGCACGACCTCCCACATATCAATCACGGTATAGCCCTCGGTGGGAACGCCCGCCGCGGCAAGTTCGCTGCGCAGCAGCTCCTCATCGGCAGGCAACGCCTTCCACGCCAGACCGCAGCCGGCAGCGACCTCCCCGGGCACGGGAATCGTTCGCCCGGGAAGGCCGCGCTCGATGCACAGGGACTCGCAACCCATGGCGGCCGCCGTGGTGGGAAACGTGATGACAAGCGCCGGGCGCTTCTCCCTCATGGCAACTCCAACCAATACGCTACGGGCGCACGACGCGCACGGCCTGCTCCATCTTCTCCACGATCACATACATGTTGGTGACCTCGCCCACCGCAAGCTGGTCTTTAATGCCATAGTGGTCGAGACAGGTACCGCAGGTGAGAATCTCGACACCCTGCTCGGCCAGGCCCTTCAGGTCGTCGAGCACTGGAGATCCCTCGACGGTCAGCTTGGCACCGCCGTTGTAGAACAGCATAGTCGCGGGCAGCTCCTCCTGCTGCGTCACGGCAAAGATGAAGGCCTTCATGAGCTTGTGGCCCAGCACGTCGTCGCCACGGCCCATGCAGTCGGTGTAGACGGAAATGACGAGCTTGCCCTTGCCGGCGCTGGCGTCGCAGAAAGCGGCACCGTCCTGCTCGGGGTCCGCAACGGCCACGGCACCGGCGGTCGCGACACTCACGTGCCACTCGGCGTTCGAGATCTTCTCGACCGAAGCCGTGCAGCCCTTCTCCTGCGCCATCTTGGAGATGTTCTTGACGGCGGTCTCGTTGTCGACCGAGGTCACCACGGCACCCTCGCCATCAAGCTGTTTGAGTGCCTTAAGCGTCTTGACGACGGGCAGCGGGCAGGCATCGCCCATGGCATTGACTTCAATCTTGATAGACATAGCTACATCCTTTCAAAAGGGACCGCCCAGAACAGTAGGCGGTCGCATAAACGGTTTTCTTTAATGCACAACGCGAACAGCAGGACCGCTCGGCATCGCCTCGCACACGCGCCCGATAACGGCGGCGATGCACCCCTCGGCATCCAGGCGACGCGCAAGCTCATCCACATCCGCCGCGGGCGCCGCGATAAGCAGGCCACCAGACGTCTGCGGATCGTACAGCGCGTCGAGCATGCCCGGCTCCAGGTCCTCGTCGGCAGCCACACGCGGGCCAAAAAAGTCCTGGTTGCGGTAGGAGCCCGCTGGGATAATGCCCAGACGTGCCATGTCGAGCACCTGATCAAAGAGCGGCACCGCCCCCGACGCAAGCTCAACCTGCACGCCCGAGCCCTCGGCCATCTCGCACGCGTGCCCGATCAGGCCAAAGCCCGTGACATCGGTGCAGCCGTGAAGCTCAAGTCCCTCGGCCAGACGAATCGGCGCCTCGTTGAGGGTGCGCATCGAGTCAAACATGGCTGCGGCCTCGTCCTGCTCGATGAGCTCGCCCTTAATGGCCGTGGTGATGATGCCAGAGCCGATCGCCTTGGTCAGCAACAGGACATCGCCAGCGCGCGCGCCGCTGTTGGCGAGCATGCGGTCGAGCGAGACAAAGCCGCTCACGGACAGGCCGTACTTGGGCTCGTCGTCGTTGATGGTATGGCCGCCCGCGATAGAGCAACCGGCCTCGACGCACTTATCGGCACCGCCTGCCAAAATCTTGCCGGCAACCTCAACGCCCAGGCAGCTCGGGATGCACAGCAAGTTCATGGCATGGCTCGGCCGCCCGCCCATGGCGTAGATGTCCGACAGCGAGTTGGCCGCGGCGATCTGGCCAAACAGGAACGGGTCGTCGACCATCGGCGGGAAGAAGTCGATGGACTGCACGAGCCCCAGGTTCTCCCCTACGCGGAAGACGCTCGCATCGTCGGAGGTATCGAACCCCACGAGCAGGTTGTCGTTATGCACATTGGGTAAGTCGCCCAGGACCTGGGCGAGGGCTCCAGGAGCCAACTTAGCGGCTCAACCGCTCGCGGCAGTCATAGACGTGAGCTTAATCTGATCGTCAGGCATCGATACCTCCCCTCATCGGTCAATCATTTTCTCTCAGTATACGCATGAATGCGAGCCCAAGGCGGATGCATTAATTGAGCGCCTGTGCGCGAATCGCCGCGCCGATGGCACCGGCAAAGCGAGCCTGGGGCGAGGTGGTCACCGGCGACCCCAGTAGCTCGCCCAACCGCTCCACAACGTAGGCGTTCTCGCACAGGCCTCCCGTCAGGTAGTACGGAGCACCCGCCGCCTGCCCGGCCATGGTCGCCACGCGCGAGACCACGCTGTCGATCACACCACGGGCGATGTTCTCGCGCGGCTCACCGCGACCGATCAGGCTGATGACCTCGCTTTCGGCAAACACCGTGCACATGCTGCTGATCTTGGTAGGCTCGCCGGAACGCGCCAGGTCGGCCATCTGCTGCTGGGAAATGCCCAGGCGGTCGGCCATGATCTCCAAAAAGCGCCCCGTGCCGGCGGCGCACTTGTCGTTCATGGCAAACTTGGCCACGCGGCCACTTTTAAGCTGAATGACCTTGGTATCCTGGCCGCCCACATCGATCACGGTGCCATGGTCACCAAACAGACGCACGGCACCGGTACCGTGGCAGGTGATCTCGGTCACGACCTTGTGCGCATAGGGCACGGCGACACGACCGTAGCCGGTCGCGATCACGCGCACGTCGTCGGCTGTCACGCCATAGCCGGCCGCTGCCAGTGCCTCGCGCAGCCGCTCGGAAGCATCGACCGAGGAGAACCCGGTTGGCTGCACGCACGTCCACGCCAATGAACCCTCCCCGTCGACCACAGCAGCCTTAGCCGCCGTAGACCCGATATCAATCCCGATCCCTATCATGGCTCTCTCCTCATCAAAACATCAAAGACAGTGGCGAGTTCAGGCGCCTTAGCTCTAGGTTTCTCAGGTGCCGGAGGTTGCCCCGAAAGAGGAGCGTAGCGTACTTTGGTACGCAAGCGACGGTTTGAGGGGCAAGATCCGGTGCCTGAGGAAGCTAGAGCGTCTCGATAAAGGCGGCGATACGGGTCTCAATCTGGCCCATGTCACCGTTGCTGTAGTCGGTCTCGATCTTCATATACGGAATACCCGCACCCTCGACAGCCTCCTGCATGCGCGCACTCTCCGCGTTAAAGGTGTGGCAGGCCTGCAGCACGCTCTCCACCACGCCATCGACATGATACTTCTCGCACATGGCCAGCGTGTTTTCCATACGACCGTCGTTGGGCGTCATGACCGAGCAGTTGATGTCCAGGTAGCGGTCGGCGATGGCGCGCAGGATGTCGGGCGCATCCGGGTCGATCATCATCGCCGCCGTGCGCTCGCCCGAGCAGTCGTCCATGCACACGACCACGCCGCCGTTGGACTCGATAGTGCGGCCGATTTTGTTGATCACGCCGCCCACCGGGCAACCGGTGATCAGAATGCGCTTGGCATCCGCCGCAACCGGGCGCTCGCCCGCGTCGTAGGCCTCGCGCAGCTTGGCGACCTTTTGCTCCAGCTGCTCCGTATAGGTCTCGATATCAAAGCTGAACGTGCCGGCGAACATGGTGCTCATCAGGTCGACGCCGCTCATGGCCGCCGGCTGGTTGGCCTGCAGCGCGAACATATCGAGCTGTGCCGCACGCAGACGGTTGCGGCGTCGGACGGCGGCGCGCAGGTCGTCATCAGTAATCGTAATGCCGTAGAAGTTCTCGAGCTCCTCCTTGAGCAGGCGGCATTCCTCGTACCAGCCTTCACGCTCGTAGGCGCGATCGCGACCCTGTGGAAGATGCAGAATGTGTGTGCGCTTGAGCTCGTTGAGTAGCTCGTACATCTTCTTCTTGCCGTCGCAGGTGGTCTCGCCGATGATCATGTCGCTAAAGTACGTAAACGGGCACTTTTGCGAATAGGCAAAACCATACGTAGACTTGATGAGCGGGCACAGGTTTGCCGGCAGCACCTTCTCGGCCTCGGGAATCACCTCGTCGGACGTACCACACAGAGCCACGCTCGAGGCGCCCGCGGCATCGATAATCTCGAGCGGCGTATAGCTGCACAGATACCCGACAAGACGATTGCCCGCCTGCTTGTAATCCTTAACGCGAATAAACGCGGCCTTGCGCTGCTCGTTGAACTCCTCAAACGTGGACGGCAACGGCTGCTCAATATTTTCCGACATATAACTCCTTAACAAACCTTTTAACCGACCTGGGGGAACGGCTTTCCCGGGTGCCCGAGGTTGCCGTGAAAGAGAAGCGCCGCGTACTTTGGTACGCAAACGACGGTTTGAACGGCAAGATCGGGTGCCTGGGAAAGCCGCCGGGACGGATAGCCCTAAATGGTTTCCAAGAAGGCCTCGATCCTGGTTTGCAGTTGGCCTGCATCCTCACCGGCGTAGTCGGTCGTGATGTGCATAAACGGAATGCCGGCTTCCTCGGCGGCCTTCTCCACGGCAAACGACTCCATCTCATAGAGCGTGCAGAACTGCAGGGCCACGTCGACGATGCCGTCGGCATGCAGGTCCTTGGCCATCTGGACAATGTCCTTCATACGCTGGTCGTTGGGCGTAAAGACGGCGCAGTTGATCTTAAAGTAGCGCTCGGCGATGGCATCGAGCATCTCGTCCACCGTCTCACCGGACTCGTCGACCAGGTCCTTGTAGTAGCGCGAGCCCGTGCAGGACTCCTCGCCTACCACAACGCCGCCGGCTTTCTCGATGAGGTTGAACAGCTTCCAGTTGGGCACGGCCATGGGCGTGCCGGTGTACAGAATGCGCTTGGTCCCCTTGGGCGCCACGCCCTCGCCGGCCTCGACACGCTGCTCGCACTCAGCCGCCATATCGTTAATGGCTCCGGTCAGACGTGGCGTGTCGTCCATAAAGGCGGCCTGAACGGTCAGCAGGCTGTCAAGACCGCTGATGGGCGCAGGGTCGGCAGCGCGCGTGGCAGCGAGGCGCTGCAGGGCGCGACGCTTCTCATTGACGGCGTGGATGGCGGCCTTCAGACGCTCAGACGTAATCGTGACGCCGCACTCTTCCTCGATCTTGGCGGCGAGCTTCTTGACCTCGGCCTTCCAGGTCACGAGCGTCGACTCGTCGTGTACGTTGGGAATATCCATGACGTACATGTTCTTTTGCGTTGCAAAGAACTCGTAGGCCTTCTTCTTGCCATCGCAGGTGTTCTCGCCTACCACTAGGTCACTCGACTCAATGTAGGGGCAGACCTCACCCAGCTTAAAGCCGGCAAAGCTCTTGATAAGCGGACAAGTGTTGCGCGGCAAGTGCTCCTCGACCTTGTCCGTTGCCCAATCGGCACCCGAGCACAGACCAACGGGAATGCCGTCACAGGCAAGCACGATCTCCTCGGGCACGTACACGCAGAACGAGCCCACGATTTTGGTGGCCTCGCCGGCCTCCTTCTTGTCGAGCATCTCCTTAATACGGCCGCTGTGGATGTTGGTGGCCACAAAGTCCAAGTAGGACGTGGACTTGGGGCGGTTGTTCTGCGACAGGAACATGTCCCCGTACATCTGGCCCACAGCGCCCAGCAGCATGTCGTGGTCGGCAAGATTCATGCCGAGGCTCTCCCACATCGGATGGAAATCGAATTCTTCAGCCATGACGGTTCCCCTCTCGAACCAAAAACTGATAACGGCGGTATCGATGCACGACGGACGGCGATTGCCCGGCCGTGCTTAAACCCGGAATTTTAGGGAACCTGCCTTGCGGACGGTTATTTAGTTGTGCGTCGTCTCTCCCGGAGCCGTGAACATACCTGCTCATATGCGGCTCCGAGCCATATACAGGGCACGCGCGGCAACGCGGCAAATGTATGTCGTCTGCGGCATGTGCGCACCCTCCTTTACAAGTTGAGGTCAACTATACCAACGGTCATCGACCATGCGAACACCGTTGACATTCGTACGACAGCGTCGTGTGCCGTCGTTTAATAAATAATTATCTTGATTGATTAGAATTTGTCATTCCTCATTCGGCGAACGGCAAAAACAAAGCCGCCGAGGCTTATATCCCCCGACGGCATTACCCGGCGCTATCGACAAACCAAATGGATCCTGCTGGCATCAAAATGCATGCGCAGCGTCTCGCCTGCTTGCGGCAGCTCGTCGACAGGCATGCCCACTTTGTTGACCTTCCACTGCAGGCGCGTCGGCGCATCGGCACGCGGCACATCCAGCAGCACCAGGCGCTCAAAGCGCGAATCGCTCACACGGGCCACGTGCAAATCATAGCTGTTGCGACCCCGCTCGGCACGGTTGTCCACATGGAAGTAGCTCGCACGAATACCCAGGTACGCCACGTTATCGGGAACCTCACGGCCCACGTTGAAGGTCATGCCCCAGTCCAGGGCCTCAACTTCCTGAAGCCCGATCTTGCGCGCGCGGCTCGTATTCTTGCAGCCCGTCAGGCGCAGCGCAGCCAAGGTTTGCGGCCGGCGGACCACGTCCTCGACGGAGCCGATCTCCTCCACATGCCCGTCGTGCATCACGCAAATGCGCTCGCACAGGCGGCACGCTTCGTCGATGTCGTGGCTCACATAGAGCACGGTGCGGCTGCATACATCGAACAGGTCAAGCATGTTCTGTTCGAGCGCGCTCTTAAGATAGGAATCGAGTGCGCTCATGGGCTCGTCGAACATAAAGATGCCCGGGTGTGCCGCCACCATGCGCGCGAGCGCCACGCGCTGCTGCTGGCCGCCCGAGAGGCGCGCGGGATAACGGTCGGCAAAGTCGGCCAGTCCAAAGATTCCCAAGTAGCGCTCGGCAAGTTTTTTACGCGCGGCGGCGTCGCCCGCATCCTTTACACCGGCGCACACGTTATCGGCCACCGTCATGTTGGGAAACAACTGATAGTTTTGGAACAGTAGGGCGCATTTTCGCTCCTGGGGCGACAGGTCGATGCCCGCGGCCGAGTCAAAAAAGGTCACGCCGTTGACGACGATCTTGCCCTCGTCGGGCGTCTCCACACCGGCAATGCAGCGCAGCGTGCAGCTCTTGCCGCAACCCGAGGCGCCCAGCAGTGCCACGCGCTCCTCGCCGGCCTCAAGATGCATGTCGAGCACAAACCCGGGATAACGTTTCTTAATATCCAAAACGAGCGACATGGCCTATCGACCTCCCGTCGAGACGGCGTCATCGCGCATGAACTCGGCCAGCGCCTCGCGATCGATACGCAGCGCATCGCCGCCGACCGGGTCGAGCGAATCGCCCTGTCCGGCGAAATCTTTGGCCTGCCTGCGCTCCGCACGGGAAAGGCCCCGTTCGCGATACTTTTGCGAATGCGCCGTGTACATGTTGATGAACAGGATGACCAGGAAACTGAACACGATTACGACAATGACCCAAAAGAGAGCTACCGACGTGTTGCCGCCCATCCACTCAAAGTAGATGGCGATGGGAATGGTCTGCGTAATGCCGGCATAGTTGCCCGCAAAGAACAGCGTGCAGCCAAACTCTCCCATGGCGCGGGCAAAGGCGAGCACCGTACCGGCGGCAATCGAGGGCCAGCCGAGCGGCATCATAAGCTTGGTAAAGATGCGACGTTCGGACCACCCGAGCGTGCGCGCGGCGTCGAGCATCTGCGTGTCGAGGCTCTCGAAGGCTCCGAGCGCCGTGCGGTAGACCAGCGGAAACGACACAACGACGGCCGAAATGACCGCCGCGGGCCAGGTAAAGACGATCGAGATGCCGTGCGCGATGAGCCACTGGCCCACCCCGGTCGAGCGGCCAAACAGCATGAGGAGCAGAAAGCCGCAGACCGTGGGCGGCAGCACCATAGGAATCGTAAAGACCGAATCGAGCAGGCCCTTGATGCGACTCGAGGTACCCATAGTCTTCCACGCGGCAAACAAGCCCAGTGCAAAGGCAATCAGCAGGGCAAGGCCGCTCGTTTTGATAGACACCCAAAACGGGCGGTAGTCGATGCCGCCTAAAAAGGAGGCCAAAGAGGTCAAGGGCCCCTGCTCATTCCGCAACACGACTGACGATGCTTCTACCATTTGAGCGCTATCAAGCCAACGCGCGCCGCCCTTGGCATCACCCGAGGCCGATGCAATCACCACATAGCGGTCCCCATCCGCACCGCGTTCGTCAAAGCCATAGGTATACCCGCCGGCATCAAACGTTGTTTCCGCCGTGACATACCAAGGAAGATCCACGTCCCCCAGCTGCGCACCTCCCATGCAGTTTGCGCTGTCGAGCTCACAGACGAGGGCCTTGAGGCCCGATACGCACTCGTTGTCCTGCGGATCCAATCCATACTTCTCGACCGCCTTGGGCGATATCCACACCACAACGCGATCGGCAGCAGGCGCCACTACAAGGTCCACGTCCTCGTCAACGGGAAACCGGTAGCCCTCAGGCTGGCCCTCCATGGCACGAGCGGTCCCCTTGGCCAACCGCTCAAAACCCTCGATCCCATAGGAAAGCCCATGAGCGGTCGCAGCAACCTGGGCCCCGTCCTCGGCGTCCCCAGCAAACGCAAATCCCGGCACCCAGCAAAGCGCGAAGGTCAAAGCACAGGCGACAAGCATGCGGAATCTATTAAGCACAAAAAGCTCCAAGAGAATACAAGGACGGAGTTAAACACAAAACGATGGAATTATCGCGCCAAGCCGCACTACGCGGAAAGCTCAAAGCCGTATTTGGCCCAAATCTTCTGGGCCTTCTTGTTGGACAGGCAAAAGTCGATAAACGCCTTGGCCTCGTCGGCATGTTCGGAGCCATCGGCGACAGCGCCCGGATACACGATGGGCTTATGCGAGTCCTCGGGACACACAAAGGCCTCCTCGATGCCGTCGTAGCGGTAGATGTCGGAGCTGTAGACAAAGCCAGCCACGCAGTCGCCTGTAGAGACGTAAGACGCAGCCGTGCCGACCTTGTCGGCCAGGGCCACCTTGTCGGCGATCTCGGGGGCGTACTCGCCGTCGTCGCCCTCGGTGCCGGTGTAGAGGCCCACGGAGGCCAGGGCCTGGTTGGCGTACTTGCCGGCGGGAACGGTCTTGGCGTCGCCAATGGCGATCTTGCCGTCCAGATTCGCGACGTCGGCGATGGCCTCGACCTTGGTGTCGGAGCCCTCAGCGCGAATGATCACGAGGTCGTTGACGAACATATCCTCACGGGTGTCGGCGTCGACGAGCTCGGCGGCCTCGGCGTCATCCATGGTGCCCTTGGAGGCTGTGATGAGCACGTCAACGGCGGCACCGGCGCGCATCTGCTCGACGAGGTCGCCGGAGGCCTTGAACTGCGTGTCGGCAAAGGCGGTGCCGGTCTGGTCGGTATAAAGCTCCTGAACCTCGGGCAGAGCCTTCTCGAGCGAGTTGGCGGCAAAGACCTGCAGCTCGACAGCTTTCTTGGAAGATGCCTTAGCAGAACCGGCATCGGATCCGGCCGGCTCGGACGCATTGTTGCCCGAGCAGCCGGCAAGACCAAGGCCGGCAGCGGCGACAGCAGAAAGCGAGACGAATCCGCGGCGAGAAACCATATCGAACATGTTCAACCCTTTCGGACCTTGTGCCCGGGTACCCCACCGCGAGCTTTATTCTGTAATTAGATTATACTTTCGTGCGAATAATATCAGTGATAAAGATTTCTCGCCTGATAATTTTCTTTTACCAATAACCACGAGACGGCCCGCGCTGTCGATGCATAAAAAGGCGGAGCGACTCGCAAGGTCGCTCCGCCGCAGGTAGTGCGCTTATTTGGTGTGCCCGCCGCCCGCCGTCATCTGGGCCGCATGCTCCAGCTGGTCGCTCACGGCCTCCCAGCTTTCGCGGGCCGCTTTCGTGGATCCCGGAAAGTTGATGACAAGCGTATACCCACGCTGCATGCACACGGCGCGCGAGAGCATGGCGCGGCGCGTCTTGGTCATGGAGTACGCACGGATCGCCTCGGCAATACCCGGCACATCGCGATCGCAGACGGTACGCGTCGCCTCGGGCGTCACATCGCGCATCGAAAGCCCCGTGCCGCCGCAGGTGAGCACGACATTGGCGTGGCACTCATCGGCGGCTTCCACAATGGCATCACCGATCTCGCTGACGTCGTCGCGCACGACCACATGCGAGGCGACCGTCCAGCCCTGCGCCTCGATAAGTTCCTCGAGTGCGGCTCCAGCCTCGTCCTGGGCAAGATCGCGCGTATCCGAGCACGTCACGATCGATATCTTCAGCTCCATAGCATTCCTCTTACAACACGGCGCCCTCGGGCAGGTCGACGCGAACAACGTCCACGACATCGCCCACCTTGAGGTCGCACGGTCCTTCGTCAACACGCAACAGGCAGTTAGCCCGCTGCATCGTGCCGAGCAGCGCCGAATTCTGCGTCTTGGCCTCGGTCACCAACAGCTCACCGGTCTCGGGGTCGCGCAAAACCGTGGCGCGATCGAAGAAGCGGCGATGCTGTCGCTTTTTCACGCCGTGCGTGAGCGTCGCCTGCTGCACGGGACGCGTACCCTCGGCAAAGCCGCGCATCTTGCGGATCGCCGGACGCGCAAGCATCTCAAAGCCTACATACGCCGCGGCCGGATTGCCTGAAAGTCCCAGGTAGGGCTTACCCCCAAGCAAGCCAAACGTGATGGCCTTGCCCGGACGCATCGAGATGCGATCGAACAGCACCTCGCCCTCGCGCCGGACGAGCGCCGTCACGTAGTCGTAGTCGCCTGCCGAGGCGCCACCGCTCGTAATGACAAAATCGCACTCCAGCACGGCGCGATGCACCAGCTCGGCAATCGCCTGCTCATCATCGGGCGCAATGCCGTAGAACACGGGCTCGGCTCCTGCATCGAGCGCTTCGGCCATCAACGCCGACGAGTTGGAGTCGCGAATCTGCCCGCGCGCCGGCAGCTCACCCGGCGCGACCAGCTCCGTGCCCAGCGAGATAATGCCCACACGCGGCGCGGCATGCACCTTCACGCTCGCATACCCGGCGCTCGCCAACAAGCCGGCGCCCGCCGGAGCCACGACCTCGCCGGCGTGCATCACAACATCGCCGGCATGGGCCTCCTCGGCGGCAGAGCGAACGTTCTCCCCTACCTTGGCAGGCGCCGAGAACCTCACACGCGAACCCTCGTTGCCGTCACCGACGAGCACATCGACGATCTCATACTTCACCACGGCATCGGCACCTTCGGGTACCGGCGCGCCCGTCATGATGCGGACCGTCTCGCCCGCGCCGATTGTGCCCTCAAACACATGGCCCGCAGCCTCGTGTCCGATAACGTCGAGCGTCACCGGCGCCTCGCCAGATGCCTGCGCCAAGTCCGCCGAGCGCACGGCATATCCGTCCATAGCGCTGTTGGCAAACGGCGAGATGTCGATATCGGCCACCGCATCCTCTGCCAAGGGAAGACCGGCGGCCTGCCACACGGGAATCTCGACGACTTCGGTGCGATTCACGTGCGACAAGACGATCGCCTGCGCGTCCTCCAACGGAATGAGTTTCTCAGCCATATACACCTCTAGCATGCTGCGGCGCGCAACAAAAGCGCCGATTCTTTATGTTTCTCTCAGTATAATCCCTCGCCGCCTGCTCAAGACCTGGCCCGCGGCCGCGAATACATCTGTCGGCCGCAAGCCGCGAAACAAAACCAAAACCAACCCACCGGCTCGTCGCGTTTACCGCGTTTTATAATGCTCGTGTTGCAACCCAAAAGAGGAACGTATGACTTTTACCGACAAACCCGAAAGCGCAAACGAAGCGCAGGATCATTCTCAGTCGCTCGACGACGGCGGCTTTTTCTCCCTGAACGACGTCATCATGGCCGGCAGGCATCAGCTCACCCGCTCCGAGCATCTCTTGGCCGCCGACACGCGCCGCAACGCCCGCAACCTACTCGCGAGCGCCAAGTTGCTCACACTCGTCGTCATCGTCTCGCTCGCCATGGGCGTTGCCGCCTGGGCGTTTTTGACCTCGCTGAATATCGCGACCGACTATCGCGAGCACCATGCATGGGTCTACGCCTTGCTTCCCGTTGTGGGCGTTGCCACCGCATGGGTGTACAAAAACCACGGCCTTGCCGCCAAACGCGGTAACAACCTGGTCATCGACTCCGCTCTGGGCACACGCCTCATCCATATGCGCATGGCCGTTCTCACCTTCGTCTGCTCCACGCTCACGCACCTAACGGGCGGGTCGGCCGGTCGCGAGGGAGCTGCGGTGCAGATTGGCGGCACCATCGCCAGCAACATCTCGAGCCTCGCCCACCTCAAAAAGCATGACCACCACGACCTCATGCTCGCCGGCATCTCGTCGGCCTTTGGCGCCGTATTCGGTTCACCCCTTGCTGGAGCTTTCTTTGGCATGGAGATGTGCTTTATCGGCAAGATCGACTACACCGCGGGCATCTACTGCCTGGTCGCCTCGTTTACCGGCTACTTTACGTCGCTTGCCTTGGGAACCGAGTACGAGGCGAATGTCATCGCCAGCGTTCCCAACATGACACCACGGACGGTTGTCATCGTAGTCATCAGCGCCATCATCTTTGGTCTCACCGCACGTCTCTTTGCCTGGTCGGTTCGTACCGTCAAGAGCCTGTACGGCCGCTTTATCACCAATTACCTCGTTCGCGCACTCATAGGCGCACTCGTGGTTTTGGCCGCCTACGCCCTCCTCGACGCCTGGGACTACGCCGGCCTTTCCACGTGGCTTTCCGGCGCCGGGTTTGCAGGCAACACCACCCTGGCGGACGCAGCCATCAAGTTGGTCGTCACAGCGCTTACCCTGGGCGCCGGCTTCCAAGGCGGCGAGGTCACGCCTCTGTTTGGCATCGGTGCGGCGCTCGGCGGCTGGATCGGCTGCCTTACCGGGCTTGACCCCAGTTTTCTGGCGGCTCTCGGCATGCTCGGCGTGTTCTGCGCCGGCCTCAACGTGCCCATCACCACCTGCATGATGGCCATCGACCTGTTCCACGGCACGGCCGCCGGGTTCTTTGTCATCGTGGCCTTTATCAGCTACCTAACCGGCGGACACCGCGGCGTGTACCCCGCCCAGCGCATCATCTCACCCAAGCGCCGTTCGCTTATTGTGGATGAGGGCGGTACGGTAGCGGATGCTATCGAGCGCCACAACGACCTGATAGAGTAGATGTAATAATCGCCGTGCAGCCACAATCGGGGCTAATTCGACCTGAGCGCGACCGCACCGTCATGTCACACGCCGGGAGTCGCCCCATGCACGCAACTGATTTTGGTCGCACGCTCATCATCGCCAACCCAGCCGCCCAGTCGGGTGCGGCACGCGAAGTTGCCGAACGCCTGCAACGCTTTTTGGACATGACTGCACGCGCATCCCAGTTTGACCTGGTGTTGACCGAGCGTATGGGACACGCCAAGGAGCTGGCCGCACAGGCTCAGGGCTATCGCACCGTTATCGCACTCGGCGGCGACGGCGTGATTCACGAGGTCGTCAACGGGCTTATGACGCAAAAGGAGAACGCCCGCCCCGCTCTTGCCGTCCTGCCCGTGGGCTCCGGCAACGATTTTGCCCAGACGCTCGGCATCGACGATTTCTCCGGCAAGGATTTTGGCGCGCTGCTCACCTGCGAGCTGCAGCGTCAGGATATCGGGCGCATTCGCTCGTGGAGCCCTGCGAGCGGCAGCGGCGAGGCTACCGTTGAGTACTACGACCAGACGCTCTCGGTCGGCATCGATGCTGCCATCGGCCTTAGCACCACCGAGCTGCGCAAAAAGACCGGCTTGACGGGCGCGCCGCTCTACACCCTCTCGGGACTTGAGCAGTTTGGCCTACGCTATCGCAACTATCCTATGACAGTCAGCTTTGACGGCGCGCCCACAGAGCGCGTGAGGGCGATCATTATGGCGATACAGCTGGGCCCCACGTATGGCTCGGGCTATCGCATCTGCCCCGATGCCGACCCCTGCGACGGCATGCTCGACGTCTGCTACGCCTGCGGCCCCGTCCCTCGCGCGGTAGCCCTGCCTATGTTCCTTTCGGCCAAGGACGGCCACCATACCAAGTTGCCACCGGTTCGCATGCGCCGCTGCCGCCATGCCGAGCTAACTTTTGAGGAGCCCGACTACCCCATCCAGGCCGACGGCGAGCCCATCGTCGCCTCGCGCATCGAAGTCGACATCCTACCCGGCGCCCTCCAAGTCTGGCACCCCACCCGCTAGCAAGACCAGCGAAACAATCGGCTACTCGTCGCTCCCCGGCTTGCGACGGTTAGCCTTTTTAATCGCATTGAAGTGCTTGTCGTTGAGCCTGCGCTGGCGCGATCGCTGGGGCACTTTGGTCTTGACGCGACGGCGCGGCGGACGGCCACGACGCTCAAGCTCTGCGCGCAGCTTACGCAGGCAGCTCGCGCGATTCTGAAACTGACTACGGCTCTCGCGCGCCGTCACAACAATCCCCGTGGGCCCATGCTTCATACGCACCGCCGAGTCCGTCGTGTTCACGCCCTGCCCGCCCGGACCCGTCGCACGAAACACCTGCACCTCGCAATCGCGCGCCAACTCCTCGGCCAACATCTCGGCATAGCGCGCATACTCGCGCCATTCCATCTTGTTCTCGTCCATATCAGCACCTCCCCTCATACAAAAAAATGTGACAAAGGGACAGTCCCTTTGTCACATCGCATACCAATCGCTTGTGTTGCGCGCTTAGGCGAAGGTGATCTCGCCGTTCTCGCAGTCCATATCGGCGATACGGGCCAGGCTCTCAACGCGGAAGCCGCGCTCGCGGAGCTTATCGCCACCGCCTTGGAAGCCCTTCTCCACCGCAATGCCAATGCCGGATACCTCGGCACCTGCAGCCTCGCAGATCTTGATAAGACCCTCGAGCGCGCAGCCGTTGGCCAAAAAGTCGTCGATGATCAGGACCTTGTCGCCCTCGGACAGGAAGCGCTTGCCGACGATGACCGGGTACTCCTTCTGCTTGGTAAAGGAGTAGATGGTCGTGGCATACTGCTCGCCGTCGAGGTTGATGGACTGTGCCTTCTTGGCAAAGACCACCGGCACGCCGCCAAAATGCTGGGCTGCAATGCAAGCCATGCCAATGCCCGAAGCCTCGATCGTCAGGATCTTGTTGATCTCGACGCCCTCGAACAGACGGGCCCACTCGGCGCCCATGTGGTCGAACAGCTCAACGTCGCATTGGTGGTTGAGGAAGGCATCAACCTTAAGGACGTTACCGGCCTTTACGATGCCGTCATGGCGAATACGATCCTCAAGCTCCTGCATGGCGCAACCCCTTCTCGCGGCAACGATACCGCGCGATTAATAAACGTTGTTCGATAGTCTACCACGGACCGACCCCCGCCCGCCCCACAAGCCGCATCGCACCACAAACCAGTCTTTTTGGGACGGCGCGAATCGTGGCAGACAGCCTCCCAACACGCTAATGGCGGGCGCGCATCTTCACCAAACGCACCATGGCAAGCGCAAAGCCCACAGCGGCCACAGCCATAAGCACGTAGAACACCGAGCGAAAGCCGAATAGGAATACATCCGGACGGCCTGCAACAAAACTGGTCACGGCCTCGCCCATCGCCACGCTCATCTGCCCATAGAGGATATGCGAACCTGCCGTAATACCCAGCGCCATGCCCGCATAGCGCGCCAAGCTGCCCAAGCTACCTGCAAAGCCGAGTGCCTCGCGCGGAGCCGAGCCCATATACAGCGAGTTATTGGGGCTCTGGAAAATCGACGTGCCGCACGACATAAACGCGACGCAGCACACGATCACAGGGATGGAAGAGTACTCGTCGAGCGTGCTTACCGCAAAAAGACCGCATACGTACACGCCTAGGCCGACCGCCGTGGGACCCTCGCAGCCAACACGGTCCGAAACCGTACCCGAAAGCGGGCCGATAAAGGCATTCACCATCGGCAGCGCCAAAAAGAGCAATCCGGAAATGTCGGAACCAAATCCGTGGGCGTCCTGAAAATAGAACGGCAGGATAAACTCTGATGCGCCAATACCAACGAACACGATGAGCATGCAGGCGAGGTTGATGGTGAAGGCCGAATTTGCAAAGCAGCGACGAGCAGCCTCCGCCAGCGACATGGGGCGCTCGCCGGCCTCCGGCTTAACATGCGGCAGCGTGGAGAACCCCACGATAAACGAGATGACGCCAATGGGCAGGTTGATGAGGAAGATGCTCTCCCAGGGAAAGCTTGCCACCAGCACGCCGCCGAGTACGGGGCCACACATCATGCCGAGGGCCACGAAGGTCGCGAGAATACCCATGGCACGGCCTCGTTCGCGCGCCGGAAACGACTCGGTGATGATACCCATGTTGTTGGCCATGGCCGCTGCGCAGCCGACGCCCTGCACAATGCGTGCCAGAATAAGAACTTCGAGCGAACTCGAAAGGCCGCAAAGCAGCGAGCCAGCCGTAAAAACGATTACGCCCAGCTGGAATACGCCCACCTTGCCGCGCACGTCGCCCAGACGGCCAAACGGCAACATAGCCACGCAAGTCGCAAGCAGATACACCGAGCTTACCAGCTGAATGCGATCGAGGCCCACGCCCAGCTCCTTCTGCATCACGGGCAGCGCCACGGTCACGACGGTCGAATCCAGACACACCATAAACGTCATGATGAGCACCGTAAACAGAATCGCCCATTTGTTCTTGCCATGGGTGTCGCCCTCTAGGGCAATGTGCTCGCGGCGCAGCTGCTCTGCAGTTTTCTCCATATCCATCCTTTCGAGTAGCCCAACGCAAAAAACGGGGCCCCGATCGCCTGCAAACAGTCGCGATTGGGGTCCCGCCTACGGAATCGGAACGAAAGGTCGCCGAAGCTTTCTGCCAGCATCGGCGCCTTATGCGAACGCTAGCCTAGCACTGCTCGAGCGCCTGCTCAAGGTCGGCAATCAAATCGGCCGTATCCTCGAGGCCGCACGACAGGCGCACCATGTCGGCGGAGATGCCACAGGCGATGAGCTCCTCATCGTTCATCTGGCGATGCGTGGCATTAGCAGGATGCAGACAGCAAGTGCGAGCGTCGGCCACATGCGTGGCGATCTGGGCGAGCTTGAGGCTCTTCATAAAAGTCTCGGCCGCCGCGCGACCACCGTTAAAGCCAAAGCTCACAACACCGCAGGTGCCGTTGGGCATGTACTTCTGAGCCAGGTCATAGTACTTATCGCCCTCCAGGCCCGGATAGCTCACGAAGCGTACCTTGGGATGGCTCTGCAGGAACTTGGCAACGGCCAGGCCGTTCTCACAATGACGCGGCATGCGTACATGCAGGCTCTCGAGCGAGCTGTTCAGGAAGAAGGCCGCCTGCGGGTTCTGCATGGGGCCGAGGTCGCGCATAAGCTGCGCGGTGGCCTTGGTAATGAAGGCGCCCTCGCGACCGAACTTCTCGGCATACGTCACGCCGTGGTAGCTCTCGTCGGGCGTGGTGAGGCCCGGGAACTTATCCGCATGGGCCATCCAGTCAAACTGGCCGTGGTCGACGATCACGCCACCCAGGTAGGCCGCATGCCCATCCATGTACTTGGTGGTAGAGTGCGTGACGATGTCGGCGCCCCACTCAAAGGGACGGCACATCACGGGCGTCGGGAAAGTGTTGTCGACCATCAGCGGCACGCCATGGTCATGCGCGGCCTTGGCAAAGCGCTCAATATCGAGAACGGCAAGGGCGGGGTTGGCGATCGTCTCGCCAAAGACGAGCTTGGTATTGGGCTCAAACGCTGCCTCGAGCTCCTCATCGGTGCAGTCGGGGGCGACGAACGTGCAGGTCACGCCCATGCGGCCCATGGTGTGGGCGAGCAGGTTATACGTACCGCCGTAAATGGCAGAGCTAGCGACCACATGATCGCCGGCACCGGCCACGTTAAAGATCGCGAGGAAGTTCGCAGCCATGCCCGAGCTCGTGAGCATCGCGGCGGTGCCTCCCTCCATCTCGCAGATCTTGGCGGCAACCAGATCGCACGTGGGGTTCTGCAGGCGGCTGTAGAAGTAGCCCGACTCCTCCAGGTCAAACAGCTTGCCCATATGCTCCGACGTGTCGTACTTCCACGTGGTGGACTGGTAGATGGGCACCTGGCGCGGCTCGGCATCTCCCGGGTGATAGCCGCCCTGAACACATGTAGTACCGATGGTCTGCTCGCTCATATCTAGCTCCCTTACTTGGGTTTTGTTTTTATTCGGTTCACGATACCGCTACCCCGCACCCCTCTCAACCCATCCCGCCGATAGGTTATGGGACAAATTAATCAGGTTTATTTGTCCCAAATCTTAAGAAAGTGTTCGATGGCGAAAAACAATGAGATATGCACTGCGGTCTCGATAAGCGAATGCGCCAGCAAGGGTACCATAGGCGGGTACACCGCAATCAAGGAGACACCGATGAAGCAGATTGATACCACTCAGCTCAACACTGCCACCTGCCAGGCTCAGGCTGCCGAATACCACGCCCGCGGCTTTAACTGCGCGCAGGCCGTCGCCTGCACGCTCGCGCCCGCCGTCGGGCTCGACCCCCAGGTCGCCTTTACCCTCACCGAGGGCTTTGGCGCCGGCATGGGCGGCATGACCGAAACTTGCGGTGCCATCTCGGGCGCCGTGGCCATCATGGGCTTTGTAATGAGCGATGGCATGGAAAACCCCAAGACCAAGGGCCAGACCTACAAACTGTCGCGCGAGATTGCCAAGCGCTTTGGCGAGAAGAACACGACGACCGTCTGCGGCACGCTCAAGGGCATCGGATCGGACAAGGGTCCGCTCCGCAGCTGTCCCGGTTGCATCGACGATGCCGTCGAAATCGCCTGCGATGTACTAAAGCAGCTCGCCGAGTAAACGGCAGCGACATAAAACGACAGCCGGCGCGCTTGGGATTCATCCAAATGCACGCCGGCCGTCGTCGTTAGAACTCAGCAAACTCGGGAGCGCTGACCTCAATCTCCTCGCGCCCCGCCATAAGCTCGCGCATCTTAGCGCAAAACGGCTCTTGCTCCCCCGCTTTAAACACCAAGTGAAGTGTCACAGCATCCGCGTAATCGGTATCCGAAACCTTGGCACCCGAATCCTGCGCCAAGCGAAGCACCTGCTCATACTGTGGATAGGCCACATGCACATCAACCGGCACGACGCTCGTCATCTCGACGATCTGCCCGGCCTCCTGAGCCGCGGCCACCGCCGCCTGCGTCGCCGCGGTATAGGCGCGCACCAAACCACCAGGCCCCAACAGCGTGCCACCAAAATAGCGCGTTACTACGCAGCAAACATTTTTGAGCCCCGCACCGCGCAGTACCTCGAGCGTCGGCATACCACTCGTGCGGCTCGGTTCACCATCATCGCTCTGGCGCTCGCGTCCATCGACCAAAATCCACGCGGGAACATTGTGTCGAGCGTCATAATGACGCTTGCGAACCATCTCGATAAAGGCATTCGCCTCGTCCTCGGACTCAATATGGACCAGCTGGGCAATAAACCGGCTCTTGCGGTCCACAAACTCGCCCGAAGCCTCATTATTCGATTGCAGAGTAAAATAGCTGTCCAACAAAGCCCCTCAACAACAAGCAAAGCAACAAACAGCCTCAATAATACGGCAAAGGTCGTACCGTTGCCCTCTCCAACAAGAACGGAAACGCCAATGATGCCGTCACCAACAGCGAGAACCCGTCAGCGCGAGCAAGGTGCCTTGAAAGACGAGGGCATTGACCTTATGGTCATGCCCGAAGGCTTGAAAGGCAGATTGTCGCGCTGACGGGTTCGCAGCGTCAACAAAGTGCTGAGTGGGCTTGTAAGCCGGGTTCTGTCGTGAACGGTCATTTATCTTGTCTGCACGTTACCGTGCAGCTCCACGCACGCTACCCGAACGCGGACCGGGCCGGCCCATAGCGTTCCTATTCGCGCTTGCTCCGGATGGGGCTTGCCAAGCCGCCGTGTTGCCACGACGCTGGTGGTCTCTTACACCACCGTTTCAGCTTTTCCCTTTACGCCTTGCGACGCAGGTGGGAGTCTTCTTTTCTGCGGCGCTTTCCGTCGGATCACTCCGCCCGGCCGTTAGCCGGCATCCCGCCCTCTGGAGCCCGGACTTTCCTCACGCGTGCTGCAAGCAGCACATCGCGCGACCGTCTGGCCCACTCAGCAGTGCAAGAGTGTAGCACACCGTTGCCGCAGGCAACGGCACAACACAAGCGCTCGCACGATAAACCAAGAACCGCCATGCGTTACAATGGTCCTGTCGATGGGCAACGTCGTCAGTCGAGACGCGACCGCGCTCCGCACCCCTCCGTCTACTCAGTGTGTTCCCGCCTCCTCCCCGAGGCGGGATGTCGGCATTTTTCATGCACCGACAACCCAATAGCAAACAGACAACCCGGGCAGCATTGCGCACGGGCAGCATCACGCACCTCAGCAGCAAATGCAAAAAGGGACCCGTCCATTGCGGACGGATCCCTTAAAACAAGTGATCGTCAAACCGATTTACTCGGCATCGGTCTCCTCGTCCTTCTTCTCGGAAGGCAGCGGAGTAACCTCGATCTCGACGCCCAGAGTCTCAGCAGCAGACTTCATGGACAGGGAGATACGACGACGGTCGAGGTCGATTTCCATGACCTTGACCTGAACCTTGTCGCCCACATGGGTGACCTGAGAAGGCTGATCGACGTGCTTGTTGGCCATCTCGGAGATGTGCACCAGGCCCTCGATGCCCTCGCCCAGATCGACGAAAGCGCCGAACGGGACAAGCTTGGTCACCGTGCCCTCGACGATAGCGCCGACGGGGTACTTCTTGACCAGTGCGCGCCACGGATCCTCGGTGGTCTGCTTGAGACCCAGGGAGATGCGCTCGCGGTTGAGATCGACGTCGAGAACCTCGACCTCGACCTCCTGGCCGACCTTGACAACCTCGGAAGGATGGTTGACGTGGTTCCAGGAGAGCTCGGAGATGTGGATGAGGCCGTCGATACCGCCGAGGTCGACGAAGGCGCCGAAGTCGACGATGGAGGAAACGGTGCCCTGGAGACGCATGCCAGACTTGAGCTTGGACAGGATCTCGGAGCGCTCGGCCTTACGGGACTCCTCGAGCACGACGCGACGGGAGAGGACAACGTTGTTGCGGTTGCGGTCCATCTCGATGACGCGGGCCTCGATGCGGGTGCCCATGTAGGAGGTGAGGTCCTTGACGCGACGGAGGTCGACGAGGGAAGCGGGCAGGAAGCCACGCAGGCCGATGTCGAGGATCAGGCCGCCCTTGACAACCTCGATAACCTCGCCCTCGACGTTCTCGCCGGAGTTGAACTTCTCCTCGATGCGGTTCCAAGCACGCTCGTACTCGGCACGCTTCTTGGACAGGACCAGACGACCGTCCTTGTCCTCCTTCTGGAGAACGAGGGCCTCGATGGGATCACCGAGTGCAACGATGTCTGCAGGGTTAGCGTCCTTGCGGATGGACAGCTCGCGGACCGGGATAACGCCCTCGGACTTAAATCCGATGTCAACGAGCACCTCGTCATGCTCGATCTTAACGACAGTGCCGTTAACGAGATCGCCCTCATCAAAGTCGGTAATCGTACCGTCGATGAGGTTGTTCATCTCCTCCTCGTTGACATCGTCAAGAGAGAAAATGGACGAGTTCTGAATCTCACTCAAAGGTGGACCCCTTTCGAACTACGGGGCCCCGATTGCTAGGACCTACAGAAGGGTGCGACAAGCACACAACGTTTAGGAACACTCGGGAGCCGACAGATACTGATGTGACGCTTATGCAATCACGTCCGTATAGATTACGGGGAAATCACTTCGATTTCAAGCGTGAACTGCGATTTTTTACTCGTATGGAGACTTTTTCGCAATCTTGTGAACGACTGTCTCCACAAGTTGACGATAAGCAGTGAAGCATACTGCTTTGGGGTAAAGTATCCCAGACATACGATTCTGGAACGATTTTTCGAGAAAGGTGCCCGCGTGCTCAAAGCAGTCGTTTTCGATATGGACGAGACGCTTCTTAGCATTAACCTCAATGCGTTCATCCTTCGCTATTTTAAGGATGTCTCATCGATGCTCGCGGATATCGGACGTCGCAGCCGCGGGGGCACGATGGCACGCCTCGGCACCATCCTGGTCGACCTCAACGCCAATCGCCGCAGCGGCACGGACAACCGCACCAATCTTGAGTTTTACCAAGAAGAGGTCGAGCGCCGATGCGGGATTTGCCTCTCCGATCCCCTCATCTACGAGGCGTTTACCTACTACGACCGCGAAGTTCTTCCGTACAAGAATGACGAACTCATCAACGCCCATGCCATGCCGGGCGCACACGCCGCGCTCCAGGCCGTACAGGACGCAGGGCTGCGCTGCGCGCTCTTTACCAACCCCAGCTTTCCGCAGGGGGCCATCGAGTGCCGCATGGGTTGGGGCGACCTGGCCGACGCCCCCTTTGAGCTCGTCACGCACATGGGAAACGCCACCCGCTGCAAGCCTGATGCCACCTACTATCTAGAGCAGCTTCAGGTGATGGGGCTCGAACCGCACGAGGTCCTTATGGTGGGCAACGATCCCAAACGCGACTTCCCTAGCCCCGCCTGCGGCATTCAGACTGCCTATGTAGGCCAGGGCAAGCCCAACCGAGTCACCTGGCGCGGAACCATGGAAGGCTTCGCCCGCGACTTTAACGCCGTAGTAGAGGCCTTCTACGAGCACCAAGTAGCCGACGAACTAAGCTAGTCCACAAATCTGGAATGAGACAAAAGGTCAGGTACGTTTGCCGCATGCTTCCTTACGTAGGCAACGACTTGAGGACAGGATGCGATGCCCCGGCGTCCTAGGCCGTAATCATCTTGACACGCTCGCCGATTTTGGCGTCGCGCTTGTCGGAGATAACAGTTATGCCCTCCAGGTCGCACACCTTTACATTTGAGAACACATGGAACTTGGAGCTATCGGCGAGTACATAACTCGCTTGGGAATTCCGCATCACAATGCGCTTTTTGATAGCCTCGGGATAACCAGGCGTCATGATGCCACGATCCTCGTCCACCGCGTTGACGCCTATAAACGCCCGGTCAAAGTACAGCTCACGCAACGCGTTCTCCACCATTGGCCCGGTCAGCGAGCAGGTAACGGGATTAAAGTCGCCGCCAATAACCACCACCTTGGCAGCGAGGTCGCCCGTAAACCTACATGCGTAGCCGTTGGTGGTGTAGATAGTCACTGGTTTGTCGACGAGCAGACTCAGGAGCGCCGTCGCGGTGGTACCGGAGTCGACATAGACCGTCTCACCGTCCTCGACCTCCGCTGCCGCACGACGCGCGATCAGGTCCTTCTCGCTACTCCGCTGCGCGCCCTTTTCAAAGACACTCACCTCGCGAGCTGCAGAATGCAGTTTGACCGCACCGCCGGTCAGATACTCGATGCTCCCCCGCTTCTCGAGCTCCTTGAGGTCGCGGCGCAGCGTAGACATCGACACATCGGGCATAAAGGCCGCGAGCTCATCTATCTTGAGCAGGTCAGCCTCCTTTAGCTTATTAAGAATCAGTTCATGGCGCTCATACGGAATCATCGGCGTTCCTTCCTTTTCATCTATTTTCAAAGTTTAACCTAATCAAGCCAATCAAAAGCAAAAAGGGCCGCTGCGATATAAGCAGCGACCCCTTATTAGATGGAAGTCGGTCTTAGCCTTGGGCTCATGACTCGTAGCCCCAAAGCAAGACTAGGCGAGCTGATCGTCCTTGTCGGTAAAGATGTAGCCGAGTACGCCGGCGACAACAGCCGAGATAACCATGCCGATCATGGCGAAAGCGAAGTTCATCGGATCGGAGGAGACGAAGGCCGGGAACGTAGTGACGGAGCCAAAGACAAAGGCCGTGGTGACGACCTTGAAAAGGCCGAGGAACGCGCCGCCGCAGGCACCGCCGATGATCTGAGCCAAGAAGAGCTTCTTGTTCTTGACAAGCATGCCAAAGAGCGTGGGCTCGATGATGGCAGAGAGGCAGATGGTCACGGCACCGGTCATGGCAAAGCTCTTGAGCTTCTGATCGCGGGCCTTGAGGAAGACGCCGAGGGCACAACCGATGACGGCAAAGTTGCAGGCAAAGGTGGCCGGGCAAATGTAGTCGAAGCCGTTGGAGGCGATATTGTTAATCATGATGGGGTTGACGGCCCAGTGGATACCCATCGAGACGAGCACAGACCAGCCGCCACCCACCAGGATGCCAGCAAGCACGTTAGAGCGGGCGATGAGCCAGTTGACCACGAAGGCGATGCCCTCGCCGGCATAGACGCCCAAGGGGCCGATCACGAGCATGGTGGCGGGAACCATGATAATCAGCGAGACCGCGGGAAGCACGACGAGCTTGAGGGTCTCGGGCACATGCTCATCCAGGAACTTATAGAGGAACGAGTAGACCCAGATGGCGATGATGGCCGGGATAACGGTGGAGTTGTAGCTCATAAGCACCACGGGGATGCCGAAGAACTCGCTCATGGCGCCGTTGCCCGCGTCGCCCATCAAGCCGATAAAGTCGGGATAGAGCAGACAGGCGCAGATCAGGGCCGACAGATACGGGCTCGCACCGAAGCGTTTGCCCGAGGAGAAGCCCAGAAGCACCGGCAGGAAGTAGAACACGCTCATCGAGAGGGTGTAAAGAATGGTGTAGGTGCCCGTACCCTCGGTGATAAGGCCGAGCTGAACCGCAAGGATCAGCAGGCCGCGGAGGATACCGGAGCCGGCCATGGCGGGCAGCAGCGGAGCAAAGACGCCCGAGATGGCGGAGAAGATCCTGGAGACGATGCCCTCATCGGAGGAGGCGCTCGTGGAGACCTCGGCGCCCGAGCCCTTGACAAGCGGCTCGAACTTCTCATAGAGCTTGGGTACCTCGGTGCCAATCAGCACTTGGTACTGGCCGGCTGAGTTGACGGTGTTGACCACGCCGTCGACCTCCTTGACGGCCGCGTCGTCACACTTGGAATCGTCACGTAGGTTCAGGCGAAGACGAGTGGCGCAGTGCGTCATGCCCGAGATGTTCTCGGGGCCGCCCACGGCGGCAAGAATGCCCTCGGCAGTAGCTTCCCAATCACGTTTCATAGAATGATTACCTCCCCATAGCGCAGAAGAGCTCGCGCACGAGCGCGGCCGCTGCAAGTGCATCGTTTGCATCAATCACGGACTGTATCTTTTCCTGGCCCACACTTTCCAAGGAGTCATTCATAAGCTTCATCATAGCGAGGTTATGAGCGCACTCCCCTTCCGCATCCTCGATAATTGGGAACGTATCGAAGTAGATAGCGTGGTCAAAGGCGTATTTCTTGAGATAGAAGAGCATTTCGAGCGTCTTGACAGGCGTAGCCATGCCGATCATGAGTCCGTCGTCCATCACGCCGTAGCCATCGTTGAGGTGAATGCCGTAGAGCTTGCCGGCACGACCGAAGATATCGGTAGCCATCGCGGGGTTCTCGTGCTTCATGAGCATGTGACAGTAATCGAGCGTAACGCCAAGATTCTCGCGGTCCACCGCGTTGAGGATCATGCCGGTGAGGCCCATCGTATCGATATAGGCGTAGCTGCGCTCCTCATAGGGCTTGTACTCAATGGAGATATGCAGGTCGGGCGCATAGTCGCAAACCGCCTGGAACGCCTTAACGAGGTTGTCAAACACGAGGGTGTAGTCGATCTGGAAGCTGTAGTCAAAGCCGTCATGACCGAGCCAGATCGTCACGGTATCGCCGCCGCAGGTGCGACAGTAATCACAGGCCTCATAGCAGAGCTTAAGCGCCTCCCCAGCGAGTGCGGGATCCTGATTGCCCAGGTCGCCATTGATAAAGTCGTTGCGAAAGCGAAGAGCAGTGCCGTTGAGCTTGAGGTCGTGCGCGTCGAGCTTGGCCTTCATCTCCTCGGCGGAGATGTCCACCACGTGCTCAGGGTAATTAAGGTCCACATGGGTGAGGCCGACGTGCTGGAACTGGTCGAAGACGCGGTCGATGTTCTTCTCACCGGTTCGGTAGTAGGAGTTGATGCGGGTTGCGAATTTCATCGCTGAGCTGCCTTTCCTGTAAGGAAACGTTCAAACGGAAAGCCCCGACCGTTGCGCGCGTTTGGGCAGGTGCCCCTTCCGTAACTACAGTCTATTGCAAGTAATTCTCATTCGCAATCATAGTTTTTCATAAGTATTCATAGTTTTTCAAAGTAAATGAACAGGACACCATCTTTTGCCTGCACTTTTAGTTGATGCAAACATCTGACACAACTTGAAACTAAATGACTATTCCTGATTCTAACTACCGTTTACTACAATTATTAACCGTTTGCCGGCAAAGAAATGCACCTGCCCACTATGCGGGCAGGTGCTTTACGGCC
>UQSB01000024.1 GCA_900543505.1 uncultured Collinsella sp.
TCTCGACGTCGAGGTCGTTCGTGGGCTCGTCGAGCAGCAGCAGGTTGCCGCCCTGCTTGAGCGTAAGCGCCAAGTTCAGACGGTTGCGCTCGCCACCGGAGAGCACGCCAGCGCGCTTCTGCTGGTCCTGGCCCTTAAAGCCAAAGCTCGCCACATACGCGCGGCTCGGAACCTCGGTCTCTCCGACCATCATGTGGTCCAGGCCGTCCGAGACGACCTCCCACAGGTTCTTATCGGGGTCGATGCCAGAACGGTTCTGATCGACATAGGAGATCTTGACGGTCTCGCCCACCTCGAGCTCGCCCGAAGTCAGCGGCTCCAGGCCCACGATGGTCTTGAACAGCGTGGTCTTGCCCACACCGTTGGGGCCGATGACGCCCACAATGCCGTTGCGCGGCAGGGTGAACGATAGGTCGTCGATGAGCACGCGACCGTCGAATTCCTTGTGCAGGTGATGGGCCTCGAGCACCTTGTTACCCAGACGCGGTCCAACGGGAATGCGGATGTCGGTCCAGTCGAGCTTCTGGCTTGCGCGGGCCTCGGCCTCCATCTCCTCGTAGCGAGCCAGACGGGCCTTGTTCTTGGCCTGACGGGCCTTGGGCGAGCTGCGCACCCACTCGAGCTCGGCCTCCATGCGCTTGGCGAGCTTGGCGTCGCGGTTGCCCTGTGCCTCGATACGGGCGGCCTTGGTCTCCAGATACGTGGAGTAGTTGCCCTTGTAGGGATAAAGGTGACCGCGGTCGACCTCGCAGATCCACTCGGCAACGTTATCCAGGAAGTAGCGATCGTGTGTGACGGCAAGCACCGCGCCCTGGTAGTTGTGCAGGAAGTGCTCGAGCCACAGGATCGACTCGGCGTCCAGGTGGTTCGTGGGCTCGTCGAGCAGCAGCAGGTCGGGAGCTTCGAGCAGCAGCTTGCACAGGGCCACGCGACGGCGCTCGCCGCCAGAGAGCACGTTGACCGGCATGTCGGAATCGGGCAGCTGCAGGGCGTCCATGGCCTGGCCGAGCTTGGAATCGATATCCCAGCCGTCGGCGGCGTCGATCTCGTCCTGGAGCTTTCCCATCTCGGCCATGAGGGCGTCCATGTCGCAATCCGGGTCGCACATCTCCTCGCCGATCTTGTTGAAGCGATCGACCTTGGCGATCATGTCGCCAAATGCCATGCGCACGTTCTCGATGACGGTCTTGTCGTCGTCGAGCGGCGGCTCCTGCTGCAGGATACCCACGGTGTAGCCGGGGGTGAGCTTGGCATCGCCGTTGGAGACCTCCTCGATGCCGGCCATGATCTTGAGCAGGGTCGACTTGCCCATACCGTTGGGGCCCACGACGCCGATCTTGGCACCGGGGTAGAAGCTCAGGGTCACGTCGTCAAGGATCACCTTGTCGCCATGGGCCTTGCGAGCCTGATACATCTGGTAGATAAACTCCGCCATATGTCTGTCCTATCCTTTCTACCTGCTGTTTCCCTATTCTTGATTCGCTTTAGTGGAAACGAAATGAGAAAACCAGCTCTGAAACTTAACGAAAAAGGGGCATGGTTGCCCACACCCCCTAATACTACCTGGGAAAAGTCCCCCGGAACATACTATGAACTGCGTACGCTAGTTTTCCGCAACCTTAGCGAACGGCTCGCTGCGATTTACGCCACAGCAGATACGAATAGGCGTAGGCAGCTCCGGCCGAACCAAACGCCAGAGCCGCAATCACCGCGGCGACGACTTCACTCGAAAGCACGCTGCCCGCCACGCCCATCACAATCAGGCCAACACCCAGCACCATAAAGCAGGCACCGCCAAAGCGCTGCGTACGGCGCCAGTTCTCGGGATCGGCAAGCGCCCAGGGCGTCTTGATACCGAGCGTATAGTTCTGCTTCACACGCGGCAAGTAGTTGCCTACGCCGATGAACAGCAAACCGACAGCACCGGAAATCAGCACGTTGACCGAACCGACCGCCGGCACCACGCCCCAGACCGTAAGCTCTCCCAGCCAGCTTATGGCGCACATGAACAAGGT
Organism: uncultured Collinsella sp.; assembly: GCA_900543505.1. Classification (GTDB taxonomy): domain Bacteria; phylum Actinomycetota; class Coriobacteriia; order Coriobacteriales; family Coriobacteriaceae; genus Collinsella. The sequence goes on from UQSB01000024.1 coordinate 2,016, forward strand.
GAAGGCAATTACGAAGCCCTGATAGAACTTACCCGAGGTTCGATATGCCTCACCTTTGGGATCGATGCGCGGCACCACGCAGAACATTGCGAGAAGCGCCAGAGGCAGCACGCCGAGCGCGGAGGCCATCCAGCTAGGACCCCAACCGTCGACAGCGCCGTTCGCGCCCCAGTGCGTGGGAATCTGCGCAGGCAAGCTCGGCATCACCATGAGGTGCGCTACGACATTGGCGACGCACAGAGCGACCAGCGCAATCCACACGCGCGACGATACCCCTGTGGGGTGAATGCCCTTGTTTTCGTTATTCATCCTTATCACCTTCATTGTTTGTAAAACCCATAAACCAGCCAATTAAATCCTGCATGACGGTGGTGTTTAAGCTGTATACGATGTTTTGGCCATGGCGCTCGTCGGTCACCAACCCGGCGTTTTTAAGCGTCGCCAAGTGATGGCTCAGCGACGGCTTACTGATATCGAAATGCTTGGCAAGCTCCCCCGCCGTGCAATTGCCCTCGCGCAGCAGTTCCAAAATGCGTCGCCGCGTAGGATCGGCCAGCGCCTTAAAACCCTCTCCCGGCATAAGACCTCCTCTCGCTATCTCTCGCGACGTGCACACTATACTTGATATTTAGATGTTTGTCTAATTATCTAATAGCAATGTTATGTATAGAACATTCGTTCGTTTTTAGATACAATGGGTCCAGAAGCAGATGGGCCAGCTCCCTCTTCCCAAGAAGGAGATGGACTATGAGTATTAACGATGTCCTGACGTTGTTGTTGCTTGTAATCGCGGCTGTGGAGCTCGGCATCCACATTGGAGGTCGAATGAAATAGCCGCCCCCGCGTAATGCGAAGACGGCCACTTCTCACGCTACAAACGTGTTTGGGAGTTGGCTAACCCGCTGCAACGGGTGCCATCTGCTTCATCTTATGCGAATCACTGCCTCATTTCAACAAGCCCCTAGGGCTCAAATGGAATCGCGATAATACCTATAATGACGATAGCTAAAACACGAATCGCTTCCCCATCGGAGGATATTTATGACCGAAACCGCAGCCTCAACTCCCAACGAGACACGCGATACCAAGCTCGAGATCATCATGGGCCGCGAGGCACTCGACAAGCTCGCCAACACCACGGTGCTGATACTCGGCTGCGGAGGCGTGGGCTCTAACTGCTGCGAGGCACTTGCCCGCGGCGGCATCGGGCATTTTGTGATTCTGGACAAGGACATCATCGCGCCCAGCAATATCAATCGCCAGTCCATCGCCTTTCACAGCACCGTCGGCAAGCGCAAGGTCGATGTTATGGAAGCCATGATCCACGATATCAATCCCGCCACCACCGTCATCAAGCGAACTGAATATCTGCTGAGCGACAATATCGACGAGTTCTTTACGAGCGTTTTTGAGCAGACGGGCGGCAAGCTCGACTACGTCGTCGACGCCATCGACACCATCTCGGCCAAGCTCACCATTGCCAAATATGCTCAAGATCACGACATTCGTTTGGTTAGCTCTATGGGCGGGGCCAACAAGCTGCATCCCGAATGCTTGCGTTTTGCCGATATCTTTGACACCGTGCGCGACCCCATGAGCCGCATTATGCGCAAAGAATGTAAGAAGCGCGGAATCAAGAGCCTGCACGTGCTGTTTAGCTGTGAGGAATCGGTTAAAACCCAACCCCGCGACCCGTCCAACATCCACGAGCGTACCGAGTTGGGTACCGCCAGCTTTATGCCGCCCATCATGGGTCAGATGATTGCCGGCGAGGTTATCCGCCAGATCAGCGGGCGCGGGTGCGAGCGCGTGCGCGCCGACGGCCAGCGCTTGGACTAGCAGGATGCCCTGCGATGGAACCGCGATTCTTTGACACGCATTGTCATCTTGATTTGATGCTCAGCCCCGATGCTGCAGCCAGTGAGTCGGCGGCGTTGGGTCTGGGGCTCTTTGACTGCGGGGTCGACCCACGCGACTTCGCGGCAGCAAAAAAGCGGGCCAGCCGATACCCAAACATTATCGCGGGCGCCGGCCTCCATCCCTGGTGGCTCGCCGACGGCCGCTGCGGTCCTGCCGAAGTCAATCTGCTTTGCGAAGTTGCTGACCAAGAGCGCTATATCGGCGAGGTAGGACTCGACTTTTCCGCGCGCTTTGCCGGAAGCGAACCGCTTCAAATACAGGCACTTGACCGTCTCTGCGATGCACTCGTGCAGTACCCTCTCGCCGGGCGCGTGATATCAATTCACGCTGTTCGTTCGGCAGGAACCGTACTGGACGCCCTTGAGTCATATGGATTACTCACCCCAAGCCCCAACTCCCCCGCCATCATCTTCCACTGGTTTAGCGGCACCTCGAACGAGTTCGACCGTGCGCGAAACGCAGGCTGCTATTTTTCCGTGAACGAGCGGATGCTCGCTACCAAGCGCGGTCGTGAATACGCCCGACAGATCCCACTCGACCGTCTGCTGCTCGAAACCGACGCTCCAGCCGAACCGCAAGTAGATGCAAGCGCGCGACAGCTCATCACATCGCTAAAAAGCGCCTCCCTGCACATCGCCGAACTTAAAAACTGCGCCGAGGAGAGCGTCGAATCAACCGTTTTAGGAAATTCGCACTCCATATTTGACTTCAACTGACCCCGGTGGGCAAAAAACGCCAAATATGAGTACTGCTTCAAAGCTAGTAGCATTATATTGTGACAAAAGAACGCCTTGATAATGTACAGCTGTTCATTATCAAGGCGTTTTAGCATGGCTAAAGCCATATTTAACAGGTTATAATCGCCCCCAGGCGCTCAACCAGGGCCTTAAAAGCATAATTTCCCTGTTACTAAATTAGTGACAGTACTCATGTTTGGCATTTTTTGTCCACGAACCCCTAAAGAGCCTCCAACAGACCCCCTAAGAAAGCTCAAGCAGCTCCGGCAGCTGGTCGATAATCTTGTCCGCGGCATCCTGGCTAAAGCCGAAGCGCTCCTCGCGCTTGGCAATGACCGTCAGGCCGGCTCGCTTGCCGGCAGTGATGCCAGGCACCGAATCCTCAACGCAGCAGCAGCGATTCGCGGGCAGCCTCAGCAGGTCCAGCGCATGCAGGTAGATGTCGGGCTCGGGTTTACTCTCCTTAAACTGCTCGCCGCTCACCACATACTCAAAGGCATCCGACAGCCCGCACGCGTTGAGCACTTCCTCGATGCTATCCATGGGAGACGAGCTGGCAAGCGCCACGCGAACGCCGCGGCGCGGCAACTCTCGAATCGTATCCACAGCGCCCGGGTTAATCAAAGCCTGATAGTCGCGCGGACGCTTATGCGCCCACTCGTCCCAACGGGCCAACGCTTCCTCGCCAGTGAAGCGCCCTTTACCGGCGCGCTCAAGCCAATCGACCAGCATATGCAGGAAGAACTGATGCGAGGTACCGACCTGTCCATTCAACTCCTCTTGAGTCAGATTCAACCCAAGCTCCTTGGCAAACGCGGCAGTCTCCCCCAGGTAGTAATACTCGGTATCGACGATGACGCCGTCCATGTCAAAGATAACGGCGTCGAACGGAAATGCGGACACGGCACCCTCCCTAACAAAAGGGCGCCCGCAAGCGGACGCCCGAACCATGCACTATCGGCGATTCTAACCCAGCAGCTTATCCAGCGCCACCGCAATACCGTCTTCGTTGTTATTGGCGGTCACCATCTGGGCCACAGCCTTAACCTCATCGACGGCGTTGCCCATGGCAACACCGATGCCGGCCCACTCAATCATGGACTTGTCGTTCTGGCCGTCGCCAAACGATACGACCTCACTGGCATCGATGCCGAGCTTGGGCAGGGCACCCTCGAGCGCACGGGCCTTGTCGATACCGGGCGCCGTGTACTCAAAGTACCAGTCGGCCGTAAACATGCCCGAAAGCGTCTGGGTAAAGGGCGCATACATTTCCTCGTAATGCGCCTGCAGGTAGGTCGGATCGCCCGCCGTCAGCAGCTTGTCCACGGGATAAGTATCCACGACCTCATGCAAGCTCTCGACCTCGCGGATCTTAAGGTCGCACGCATCGCGCTCGTATTTGACGATGTTCTTCTGCGAGCCATCCGGCAGCGTAATCATGCAATGGTACGAGTCCTCGACATGCAAGTCGCGACCGAGCGAAATCATGGGGATCACATCATAGTTTTGCAGGTGATCAATCAGACGGTGCAGTTCGTCAGCCGGCATGGCCTGGTCAAAAAGAATCTCATCGGTCTGAGCGTCGACCACATGCGCGCCATTAAAGGCCACCAGTAAACCATCATGGTTTTGAAGGTCGAGCTCCTGCGCCAAGGCGTGAAGACCCCATGCGGGACGGCCCGAAGCCAAGATGAGCTTAATACCCGATTCCTGCGCCGCGAGCAGCTTCTCGCGCGTACGCGAGCTAATCACTTTCTGGTCGTTGGTGAGCGTACCGTCGATATCCATTGCGATGGCCTTAATTGCCATATGTGCCTCCCTGTCATTGAGCAACCTTGTCTGAGCCATCATACAGAACACCCACGGCGGCGCTGTTTGCAACGGGAAAAATATTATATTGTCCCAAACATGGCCGGCGCGCCTTCGACGATTGCGATGCCCGTCGAGGCGCCTCCCGATACATTCCATCCTATCCAAATAGCAAAGGGCCCGCATCCCAACGGATACGGGCCCTTGTCGGCTATGCGTTAGTTTTCGCAGCGAATCCTACTTGCGGTGAGCGCGGTAGAACTCGATGAGCGCCTGGGTCGAAGCGTCCTGCTCGGCCTTGGCGGCGTTATCGTGGAAGGCCGGGGTGATCTGCTTGGCAAGCTGCTTGCCCAGCTCAACGCCCCACTGGTCGTAAGAGTCGATGCCCCAGACCGTGCCCTCGACAAACGTGATGTGCTCGTACAGGGCGATGAGCTCGCCGAGTGCGAACGGGGTCAGCGTGTCGCCGAAGATCGAGGTCGTCGGGCGGTTACCCTCAAAGCAACGGGCCGGGACGATCTGCTCGGGCGTGCCCTCGGCACGAACCTCGTCGGCTGTCTTGCCAAAGGCGAGTGCCTTGGTCTGGGCCAGGAAGTTGCCCAGGAACAGCTCGTGCACGTCCTGACCGCTATCGGTCGCAGGGTTGGCGGTATTGGCGAAGGCGATGAAATCGGCCGGGACCACCACGGTGCCCTGGTGCAGCAGCTGGTAGAAGGCGTGCTGGCCGTTGGTGCCGGGCTCGCCCCAGAAGATCTCACCGGTGTCGGAGGTCACGGCGCTGCCGTCCCAGCGGACATGCTTGCCGTTGGACTCCATGGTGAGCTGCTGCAGGTAGGCCGGGAAACGATGCAGGTACTGGCAGTACGGAAGCACGGCGTGGCTCTTGGAACCGAAGAAGTTGACGTACCAGACGTTGAGCAGACCCATCAGCGCGACGGCGTTGTTCTCGAGCGGGGTGTTGCAGAAGTACTCGTCGATGGCGTGGAAGCCCTCGAGGAACTGCTGGAAGCGCTCGGGGCCGAGCACGACGATCAGCGACAGGCCAACGGCGGAGTCGACAGAATAGCGGCCGCCGACCCAGTTCCAAAAACCGAAGGCGTTAGCGGGGTCGATGCCGAAGGCCTCAACCTTCTCGAGTGCGGTGGAAACGGCGACGAAGTGCTTTGCCACTGCCTCGGCGTTCTGCTCATCGGAGCCGTCGATGGCACCCTGAGCCTTGAGCTGCTCGAGCATCCAGGTCTTGACCTCACGAGCGTTGGTGAGGGTCTCGAGCGTGGTGAAGGTCTTAGAGACGATGATCACGAGCGTGGTCTCGGGATCGAGACCCTTGAGCTTCTCTGCCTGATCGTTGGGGTCGATGTTGGAGATGTAGCGGCAGTCAATACCGGCGTCGGCGTAGGGACGCAGGGCCTCGTAGGCCATGACCGGGCCCAGATCGGAGCCGCCGATGCCGATGGACACCAGGTGCTCGATCTTTTTGCCGGTAACACCCTTCCACTCACCGGAGCGCACGCGCTCGGCGAAGGCATACATGCGGTCGAGAACCTCGTGCACGTCGGCGACGACGTCCTGGCCGTCGACGATGAGCTGGCCCTTCTCGCTTGCCGGGCGGCGCAGCGCGGTGTGCAGGACGGCGCGGTCCTCGGTGGTGTTGATGTGCTCGCCGGAGAACATGGCGTCGCGGCGCTCCTCGAGCTTCACCTCGCGGGCAAGATCGCACAGCAGCTTGACGGTCTCATCAGTCACCAGGTTCTTGGACAGGTCGAAGTGCAGGTCACCGGCGTCAAAGCTCAGCTTGTTCACGCGCTCGGCATCGGCGGCGAACCAGGCCTTGAGGTCGATACCCTCGGCCTCGAGCTTCTCCTGATGGGCCTCGAGCGCCTTCCAAGCGGCAGTCGACGTAGCATCGATAGGTGCGGCAACAGTTGCCATAGAGTCCTCCTCAGCATACGGGCGCACGCCTCCATGCGCCCGGACATTCAGATGCCACTATTCTAGCGCAGGTCAAGACTACAATCAGCGAGCGTTGCCAATCGGCCCCCAAACGGCAACCGATCAAAAAGGGACAGGCTTATTTTGGCAGGTCAAACGCTTTACCAACCAAAAATAACCCGTCCTTTTATGGCAAATATTAGGCCGCGGCGCAGACGCTACCGAGTAACTCACGCAGAGGAGACCCGATGCCCTTCAGAAGTTCGGGCGCGATAATGGCAAAAACGGGAACCTCACCGGTACCCACGACAGCAGGCACCTTGCCCTCCGAGACAATGCATCCATAAGGGACAAAACCGTCTTCGCCGGCATCGAGCGCCGCCATGCGACGCGCGAGCTCGCGCGCAAAGCCCGCCGTATCGGCATCGCCGATCGCCAGGACAAAGTCCACGCCTTCGTCGGTCGCCAGGGCCACGGCTTCGTCGATCAGTTCGTCTCCCCCATCGCCCTCAAACGAGCCGCAGCGGAAAAGCACACGCTCGAGTAGGGCTCGATCAAGCGAGCCAAGTGCCGCCGAGACAAGCTCATCGCGCGTATGTTTGTCACCGCCCAGCACGACCAGTGCCTTGGTGCCGCCGTAGTGAGCGACCAATCGTCCACACCAGCGAGCCACGTCTCCATCCGCAACAAGGCGCGTCGGCATACCAAACCCATAGTTGACCATCTTTCCCACAACCCTTCCGTGCGTATAGGCGGTATCAATCGTTAGGCTCATGCTACGAAGCGAGCTTTTCCGAGCTGTTTCGCGCTCTTTAGGGCTGCGTTAAAAACCCGATGCAGCTGCACGACTATACCTGCCAAAAAGGGACAGGTTTTGACGATGTCCGGATGAGCGGGTATTATCGAACAGGTATTCGATAAGAACATGTGTTTGATGAAAGGGCACGGATGGCGCACGAGCAGCACACCTATATCTGCATCGACCTCAAGACGTTTTATGCCAGCGTCGAGTGCGTCGATCGTGGGCTCGATCCGCTCACCACCAACCTGGTCGTTGCCGACGAATCGCGCGGGCGCACGACCATCTGCCTCGCCATCACACAGGCTATGAAGGACTTAGGGATTCACAACCGCTGCCGCCTATTTGAGATTCCCGATGGCATCGACTACATCACGGCCGTACCGCGCATGCAGCATTACATGGAGGTGTCGGCGAAAATCTACGGTATCTATCTGGAATACGTCAGCCCCCAGGACGTGCACGTCTACTCCATCGATGAGTGCTTTATCGACGTGACGCCCTATCTGGACCTCTATCACACAGATGCGGAAGGGTTCGCCTGCACGCTGCGCGACGAGGTCCTCGCGCGCACCGGCATCACGGCGACGGTCGGCATCGGCCCCAACCTATTCCAGGCCAAGGTGGCGCTCGATATCACCGCCAAGCACGTGCCCAGTCGCATCGGCAAACTCGACGACGAGACCTTTCGCAAGGAGATCTGGCCCCATCGCCCCATCACCGACATCTGGGGCATCGGCCCCGGCGTGGCAGCCCGACTCGAAAAGTATGGCGTCTACGACCTGATGGGCGTCGCCGCACTCGACGAGAACCTGCTCTACGACGAACTCGGCGTCAATGCCGAATATCTTATCGACCACGCCTTCGGGCGCGAGCCGACAACCATCGCCGATATCCAAGCCTATCGCCCGCAGGCAACTTCGACCACCACAGGACAGGTGCTCTCGAAGGGTTATGCCTACGAACAGGCCTATACCGTCTTGCGCGAGATGGTCGACAACGCCGTTTTAGATTTGGTCGATAAGCACGTGGTCTGCGACAGTATCTCGCTCTTTGTGGGCTACGCGAGCGAACGCGCCGACATACGCCGCCTCGACGCCAGCGGTACAGCGCAGTATGTGGACGGATGCGGGCACCTGCGCTCGAGCACATCGAGTATCGAACCCACCGCAACCGCCGGCCCCGAGCTCGCGCCCCGTGCGCCCAAGCCCGTCCAGCGCGATGACGAACGGCGTCGCCTGGTGCGCGAAGCGCAGGCAATCGATGGCATCTTTGTGGGAGAGCATGGCGGCAAACCGCGCGGTGGCTATGCCGCACTCTTTGCGCACTCTAACGCCTCGCGAAAGCTGCCCGAGCGTACCAATTCGTTTAAGAAGATCATGGGCTATTTCGATGAGCTCTGGGCGCAGACTGTCGATCCCAAACGACCGGTCAAGCGCATCAACCTGGGATTTGGCAACCTCATGCCCGAGGAATTTGCCACCATCGATCTGTTCAGCGATATCGAGGCCGATGAGCGCGAGCGCGACCTAGCGCGCGCCGTCCTGGCCGTGAAAGGCAAGTACGGCAAGAACGCGCTCGTCAAGGGATTAAGCTTTACCGCCGGCGCCACCGCGCGCGAACGCAACGATCAGGTAGGAGGACATCGTGCCTAAGTCCCAACAACAGCCGATGCGGCCACCGACGCCTTTTGAACGTCTAGCGGACCCCGAGGGAAGACGTCGATCCGCCGACCCCAAGCTCACCGCCAACGGCGCCGTCCGTGCCGGCCGTGCCGCGCAGTTTATGCCCTTTGCCGCCCTCACGGGATACTACGAGCTCGTGCGCAAACAAGAGATCACTGTTGAGCCCAAATGCGAACTCACGGAAGAAAAAGCCCTCGAGCTTTCGAAAAAGCTCGAGGGCCTCAAACGCGGCGACCTGGTGCGCCTCACCTATTACGATACGTACGGCTATCGTAGCCGCACGGGCATTCTCGACGAAGTGCTTCCCGCGTTCAAGCTGCTCAAGCTCCGAGACATCGCCATCGACTTCGACGACATCCAAGACATCGAACTGCGCGGACGAGCCTAGCCAAGGAAGCGCATCCAGAGCGACGCTTACAGCGTCATGACGTAGTAGCCCGCGTCTTTCACGGCCGTCTCGAGGACATCACGATCAACCGGCTGCTTAGAGCGCACGCGTGCCGTGTGGTCCGCATACGTCACCGTTGCCCACACGCCATCCAGTGCATTGAGGGCATTGGCTACGTTCTGAGCGCAGCCGTCACAGCTCATGCCGCCGATGAGCAGCTCATCGCTATAGGGATAGTGTGACGCATCGGTATCCACCACAACAACCTTTTTGGCCTTCTTGCCGCTCGCACCATCGCTGCAACAACTCTTCCCGTGTGTCGAAGCGGCAATGCGACGCAGTCCAAAAAACATGCCGACGGCAATGACGGCCAGCACGATGAGATTCGCAGGGTTGAGCAAGTCACTCATGCGTTCCCCTTTCAAGTAGCCCTAATTTCTAGATACCCCCATGGGGTGTCCCCATCTTAACCCAAAATCATGTCTGTTCGGTCAATTAGTTTCCCTCTTCAAACTTTTTTGTTGACCATGGCTTACTTTCGTGTATAAGTTTTCCTAGGCTAACAACTGAGGACCCGAAAGGAGCATCGTGACTCGAACCATTGACATCCCAACATACCAAACGGCTGTCGTGCGCAACTGCTCCCCTACGCTCGCAGGTATCAAGCCGGCTTCGCTCTTTACCTATCCCGGCGTTTACGCCAACCAAAACGGAAAACCCGGCGCCGTCCATATCGAAGAGCGACGCTCTCGCCTGCTCGCCGTCATAGCCCAATGCAACCGCGAGCTCCAGCCACTCGGGATCCATATGAGCGTTTTGGTCTGGCGCCCCTGCGGAGCGCTCATCTATGTGTACCGCCCTGCGGACCTCATGCGATACCTCTCCGACCCCCGCGCCACGACGGCGCTTGCCGCCGAAGGTTACGATGTCCACAACCTGCCCGCATCCCTGGTGCATCTCGCCGCGCGCATCACGCTGGCAAGCAGCAATGCCGCAGAAAGCGCCTATGACGGCAGCGTCTGCGCACTCCCGCGAAATAGGCACTGCGATACGGGGTGCATGTGCGAGTTCCCCCACGAAATTGGCTATTTTTTGGGCTATCCCTACGAAGATGTCCATCAGTTTATCGTCCAGCACGGCGAAAACTATAAGGTCTTTGGCGCATGGAAGGTATACACAAACGTTGAGCGGGCGCTCACGACCTTCGATTCCTATCGCGCATGCACGCAATACCTTACCTACATCTATCAACAGGGCTGCACCCTGGAACAACTTGTCCAGGCAACCCGATAGAGCATACAAAACGCGGCTGCACGCCGCACAACCGAAAGGAAAACATATGAGCAAGATCGCAGTAGTCTACTGGAGCGGTACAGGCAACACCGAGGCCATGGCAAACTTCGTTGCCGAGGGCGCAACCGGTGCCGGCGCCGAGGCAGAGGTCATCTCCTGCGCCGACTTCTCCGCAGACAAGGCCGCCAGCTATGACGCCATTGCCTTCGGCTGCCCCGCCATGGGTTCCGAGGAGCTTGAGTATGACGAGTTCCAGCCTATGTGGGACGAGGTCAAGGAGACCCTCGGCGACAAGAAGGTCGTCCTCTTTGGCTCCTATTCGTGGGCCGAGGGCGAGTGGATGGACAACTGGAAGGCCGACGCCGACGAGGCAGGCGTCAACGTCGTCGACTCCGTCATTTGCTACGATGCGCCCGATGATGAGGGCGAGACCGCTTGCAAGGCCCTCGGAGCCGAGCTCGCGTAACGAACCCAGGACCTCCAAAAGAGTCTGCATCAAAGCGCATCCTTATCCCTACAAAAGAGCGGGGGCTGGATTCAAGTCCAGCCCCCCGCTCTTTTATAACGGCAGTTACATCAACCGGCTACGAGATATTGCCCAAGAACGCCTTGGTGCGCTCGCTCTTGGGATGGTCGAAGACCTCGCTCGGCGTACCCTCTTCCACAATGACGCCGCCGTCCATAAAGACGACGCGGTCGGCGACATCGCGGGCAAAGCCCATCTCGTGCGTCACGACGATCATGGTCATACCGTCGCGCGCCAGGTCGCGCATGACGCCCAGGACGTCGCGCACGAGCTCAGGGTCGAGCGCCGACGTAGCCTCGTCAAAGAGCATCACGTGCGGATTCATCGACAGGGCGCGGGCGATGGCCACGCGCTGCTGCTGACCGCCCGAAAGCTGACTCGGCATAAAGTCGATGCGCTCGGAAAGACCGACCTTGGTCAACTCCTCGACGGCAATCTTCTCGGCCTCTTCCTTGCTGCGCTTGAGCACCTTCTGCTGCGCGAGCATGACGTTCTTTTTGACTGACAGGTGCGGGAACAAATTGAACTGCTGGAACACCATACCCAGATGCGTACGTACCTTGTTAAGGTCGACGCCCTTGGCGCACACGTCCACGCCCTCAACGACAATCGAGCCGCTCGTGGGATGCTCCAGACGATTGATGCAGCGAAGCATCGTCGACTTGCCCGAGCCCGAAGGACCCAGGACTACGACGACCTCGCCCTTGTGCACATCCAGATCGATATCGCGCAGGACCACGTTATCGCCAAAGGCCTTCTGGAGGTTCTTGATGCTGACGACGACCTCGTTCGAGTTATTGGTTTCACTCATGATAGGACCTCCTTACAGACCGGCGATGTGATCGGCAGGCGTCGCGACAACCTGTCCGGCGCTCTTGGCGGGACGCTTCTTCTTGGTCTCGGTCGTGCCCAAAAGCCTTGCCTCAAGACCGCTCACCAAGCGAGCGAGCGGTAGGGTGATGACCAGATAGAACAGGGCGGCAACCACGTACGGTGTAATGGAGCCCGTCGTGGCCACGATGGTACGGGCGTTCATGACGATCTCGACCACACCCACGGCGGCAAGCAGCGACGTATCCTTGTAAAGCAAGATAAACTCGCTGGTCAGCGTAGGCAAAACATTGCGGAACGTCTGCGGAATCATAACGTAGAGCAGCGTCTGGAAGGCATTCATGCCCAGAGAGCGAGCAGCCTCGTTTTGGCCCTTGGGGATCGACTGAATACCGGCACGGAAGATCTCACACAGATAGGCAGACGAGTTCATGGCCATGACGATGACGCCCAAGACATAGTCGTCCACTTTGACACCGGCCAGCGGCAGACCGAAAAACGCGATATAGATCTGCAGGAACGCCGGCGTACCGCGAATGATATTCACATAGATGCCGGCAAGACAGCGCAGGATGCGCGACTTAGAGATGCGCATGAGCGACAGGGCAAAACCGAAGGGAATTGCCAGCGGAAACGCCACGAGCACGATCGAGAGCGACATGAGGAAGCCCTTAAAGACGATCGGCAGGCTTTGGACCAAAATGACCGGGTTTAAGAACAGGCGCAGAAACATATTGGAGTTCCACGCCTCGACCCACGGCTGCTCCTTAAGGTCGGCCAGGAAGTTATCGAAGGCCGTCACGCCCTTGATCTCCACCGACGGAATCTTGGAGATCTTCTTGGTCGAACCGTCGGCGAGCGTATAGGTGCCGCTAAAGGCCTCATCGCCGCCCTCGACGGGAAACGTCACACCGTAAACCTCGACGCGGAAATAACCGCCGGCAGGCGCCGTCTCGCCAAAGTCAATCTTGAGCGTCTGGCCGTCAGCCTTGAACGTGGGCTTCATGGGCGTACGATCCATGAGGTCCTCGCCCGAGAGCATCGTCAATCGCGTGTCATCGGTACCAAACGTCGTGCCGTCGACAAACGTCAGCGAAAGACCGCTCAGCTCCTCGTCGGCATCGGCCTGAACTTCCCAAGTGATGCGCGTCTCGGTGCCGCCGACCACATCGCTACCCGAACCGGTATTGGGTCGGGCGGTAATCTTTGCGGTCTCAAGCGCCTGGGCGGTCGTGGGCACGCAGGCCCCCGCGCATACCAGGGCGAGCGCCACAGCCAGGGCACAGGCCAGCTTTTGGAGCATCGAGGGCAGTGGAAAACGCTGCTCCGCGGCCCCTTTGTTCAGTCGAGACAAGGTGGCTCCTATCGTAGAAGTTGCCGGCAAAACGAGACGGAAAAGCTCTCCGTCAAGAGAAGCGCAAAGGCCCTCTCCGCCAAAACGGAAAGGGCCCGCGCGCAATCAAGTAGCTATTTTACTTGATGTTGTACTTAGCCATGAGGGCGTCGACGGTACCGTCGTCGGTCAGGTCCTTGATGGCCTGGTTGATGTCGTCCTTGAGCTTGGTGTTGCCCTGGTTGATGGCGATGGCGTACTCCTCGCCGGTGCTGATCTGCTTGATGGTCTGGCAGGTGTTGAACTGCTCGGCGGTCAGCTGGCTGGCAACGGAGCGGTTGGTGACTACGGCGTCGCCCTTATCGGACTGCAGGGCGCTGAAGCACTCGGTGGCGTCCTTGTAGGGGACGATCTTGGCCTTGGGGAAGTTCTCCTGGGCAAAGGCCTCGGCGGTTGAGCCAGACTGGACGATGATGGTAGCGTCGGCGTTGTTGAGCTTCTCGCTGTAGTTGTCGGCCGTGATGTCGGTGTTATCGACCTTGGTCACGATAGCCTGATCGTCCATGTAGTAGGAATCGGAGAAAGTGACTTCCTTCTCACGCTCGGGCGTGTCGGTGATAGCCGCGATGGCGACGTCATACTTGGCGCCCGAAGCGACGCCCGGAACCAGCGTGTCGAAGTCGTTGTTGACGTACTCGACATCCAGGCCCAGCTTGTCACCGATAGCCTTGATGAGCTCAAGGTCAAAGCCCTGGTAGTCGCCGTTGTCATCCTTATACTCAAACGGCGCGTACTCGGCAGAGGTGCCGACGGTCAGCGTGCCGTCCTTGACGAGCGCGTACTCCTTGGAGCCGTCGACCTTCTCGACCTTAGCGTCGTCAGAGCTGCTGGAACCGGCATCAGAACCAGAGGTGGCGTTGGACGAACCGCAGCCCGTCAGAGCAAGGGCGAGCGCCATAGCACCCGTGGCGGCAAATGCGCCAAGCTTCTTCAGCTTCATAATCAGTCTCCTTCCGGTGACCTCGTTTGATTCAGAGGTCTGCAAAAACTGTTGGCTATTATGCACCCGGAATTACGAATCTGCAATGAGAAAACTGATTGAAACAAACCCATAACGTGAATGGAATACTCTACTTTGTGACAGTCATTACTGCTGCAATGACCTTAATAGTCTAATTTCAGCTGCATAACCTGCAAGTTCGTTCGGAGTCTCCAAAATAAACGGCAGCGAACGCAAATGGCCATTCGATACAATATTCTGCATAACCTGCATACCGCCACCAAATTCCCCGCTGCCAAGGTATCCCTTGCCGATGCACTCGTGACGATCTTTATGGGCGCCACAAGGGTTCTTCGAATCGTTGATGTGTACGGCATGCAAGCGATCGATACCCACCACGCGGTCGAACTCGTCGAGTACGCCGTCCAGATCATGGATGATGTCGTAGCCGGCATCGCTCACATGGCAGGTATCCAAACAAACGCCCAGCTTATCGGACAGCTCTGGGCACTTGGCGGCAACGCCCTCGATAATGCACGCCAGTTCCTCAAAGCTGCGGCCCACCTCGGTACCCTTGCCGGCCATGGTCTCGAGCAGCACCGTCGTCTGCTGGCCCTCAAACATCACCTGGCACAGGGTGTCGACAATCATCTGAATGCCGGCGTCTGCCCCCTGTCCCACATGCGCACCGGGGTGGAAGTTGTAGTAGTTGCCGGGCAGTGCTTCCAGACGCTGCAAGTCCTCGGCCATTGCCTCCAAGGCAAACTCGCGCGCCCGCTCTTTGACAGAACAGGGGTTGTAGGTATACGGGGCATGCGCCACCAGCGGTCCAAAGTCGTTTTGCGCCATAAGCTCGCGCAGAGCCGCCACGTCATCCATGTCAAGTTCTTTTGCCTTGCCACCGCGCGGGTTGCGCGTAAAGAACGCAAAGGTATTGGCGCCAATGGACAGCGCCGTCTCCCCCATTGCCCGATAGCCCTTCGTCGTCGAAAGATGACACCCGATCGTCAGCATCTCCAACTCCCTCTTCATCAGTCGCGGTGAAATACGGTCTATTGGTGCCCTATTTTGGCGCAAACAGACCGTATTCCACCGCACGTTATAAAAGGGTCATGAGGAGCGCGTTTTGCCGAAGACTTTAAGCATGGCCGTTACGGGGCCCGGCTGGAAACGTCGGCGCACATCGTCGAGACGCCCGGGGATATCGATGTGCTGCGGACAGTGACGTGCGCATTTGCCGCACTTGACGCAGTTGCTCACCAACTTGGGCTCGCTCGTCCGCACCGCGCTCGCCGTAAAGTATTGAGACAGCCCCGTAAACCAACTATGCGCGTAGCTCGCGTTGTAGGCGCCAAAGCAGCCGGGAATATTGATGCCCTTGGGGCACGGCATGCAGTAACCGCATCCCGTACAGGGCACGCGATTCGATTTTTCAAATTCCGTCAGCACGCGCGCAATGGTATCGAGCTGAGCGCCCGTCATCGAATCCGGCAGGGCTCGGTCGACCAGCGCCGCGTTCTCATCCACTTGCGCAGTATCGATCATGCCCGAAAGCAGCATCGTCACCTGAGGATGGTTCCACACCCATGAAAGCCCCCAGGAGGCAGGAGTACGCAAATGCGGGTCATGGGCGTCATCGAGCACGGCGCGGGCCCGCGGAGACAGCTTGCCCGCCAGGCGTCCACCCAAAAGCGGTTCCATCACAAACACCGCAAGCCCGCGCTCGGCGGCGGCCATGAGCCCCGCCGTTCCCGCCTGATATCGCTCTCCAGCGTAGTTGTACTGAATCTGGCAAAAGCCCCAGTCATACGCGTCAAGCATCGTGAGGAAGTCCGCGGCGCTGCCGTGGTACGAAAAACCTATCTGGCGAATACGCCCCGCAGCCTTTTGGCGCGCAATCCAGTCCTCGATACCCAACGCCACCACGCGCTCCCACTGGGCGGGCGAGGTGATGTTGTGCATGAGGTAATAGTCGATATGGTCGGTTCGCAGGCGGTGCAGTTGTTCGTCGAAAAACCGGTCGAAATCCTCCGCGCATTTGCACGAAGCATGTGGCAGCTTGGTCGCGAGCAAAACCTGGTCGCGCAAGCCCAGACGCTCAAGCGAAGCGCCCACGCAAGCCTCGTTGCCGGGATAGAGATATGCGGTATCCAGGTAGTTAATCCCCTGCTCCACCGCGCGGGAAATGATGGCATCGGCCGCCTTCGCGTCCGGATGGCCCGGCGCACCGGGGAACCTCATGCAGCCCAGACCGAGAGCAGATATTCGGTTACCACTTTTGGGGTCAGCGCGGTATTGCACGGCCCCTCCCTTCGCCATCAGCGCCTCGGCAAGGCGAAACACAACGGTTACGCGGCCGAAACATCATGGAATCGCAATCGAGAACGTATCGTAACGCAGCAGAAATCGAGCCGTCACGCCAGCGCTTTAACATCAGCAAAAAGCCCGATGAAAGGAGCCACCCATGCCCGCGCTCGACCTTTGGAATCTCGCATCCCAGCTCAAAAGCACCGATTATCGCTGGGTAGACCTCACCCACACGCTCTCGTGCGACACTCCGCACTGGTTCGGCTTTAAGCCCTTTGAGTCCACCAAACTCTTCGACTACCTGCCCGACACGCCCGAAGACATGCTCGCGCCCATGCGCTGCTTCCAGTATTCGGTTGCTTCGCAGTACGGCACGCATGTCGACGCACCGCGCCACTTCCATGTTGACGGCCGTTCCCTTGGAGAGATTGAACCCATCGAGTTTATGCATCCGCTCTGTGTGATCGACAAACACGAGGAGTGCGCCACAAATCCCGACTACGTCCTGACCGTCGAGGACCTCAAAGCATGGGAGGATGAGCACGGTCGCATTCCCAAAGACGCTTTCGTCGCCTTCCGCTCCGACTGGTCCAAGCTCACCGACCTCGAAAACAAGGACGAGGACGGCCAGCCCCACTACCCCGGCTGGGACCTCGACGCCATCAAATGGCTTGTAGAAGAGCGCAACATCGGCGCCATCGGCCACGAGCCGGCTGACACCGACCCGGCGAGCGTGACCACGCGTGAGGACGCCTACCCCTACCCCGGCGAGCAGTACATCCTCTCGGTCGACCGCTATCAGATCGAGGTCATGGACCATCTAGACGAGCTTCCCGCCACGGGCGCCGTCATCTTCTGCACCTTCCCCAAGGTGCGTGATGGCGTCGGATATCCCGCACGTGTCTTTGCGGTCTGCCCCGCGTCATAAGTTCCCATGCGTTTGCTCTTCTAAATACGGCCATCCGGTGCACGCGACATGGCCCGGCGGCATACAATCCATCAGGCGCCCCATACGCGGGCGCCTTTTTATGGGGAGATGATTCACATGCAGATCAACAAGGTCGCCTTCATCGGCAAGGGCGGCGTGGGCCTGCTCTACGGCAGCATGATCGCCCAAGCGCTCGGCAACGACGCCGTCGAATACGTTATGGACGACGCGCGCTTTGAGCGCCACGCGGGTGATGCGCTCACCGTCAACGACAAGCCCTGTGCGCTCAAGTCCGTCCGCGCCAGCAAGGCAACGCCCGCCGATCTGGTCATCCTGACGGTCAAGACCACCGGTCTCGACCAAGCACTCAAGACTATGGAGCGCGTCGTGGGACCCAACACGCTCATCGCCTCGCTGTGCAACGGCATCACGAGCGAGCAAAAGATTGCCGAGCGCTTTGGCTGGGAGCATACCGTTCTTGGTATTTGCCAGGGTATGGACGCCGTGTTCCTCAACGGAGAGCTCACCTTTACCAACACGGGCGAAATCCGCTTTGGCGCGGCGGCCGGTACGGACCCCGCAACCATCACCGCAATCGACGAGCTCTACACGCGCTGCGGCATCGCCCATACCGTCGAGAGCGACATTGCGCACCGCATGTGGGCCAAACTCATGCTCAACGACGGCATCAACCAGACCTGCATGGCCTACGGCGGCACGTACGGAAGTGCCACGGAGCCGGGCTCCGAGCAGCGTCGCTGCCTTGTTTCCGCCATGCGCGAAACGCTTGCGGTCGCCAACGCCGAGGGCGTTGAGCTGACCGAGGCAGACCTGACGCAGATGGTGCACCTCATCGAAGGAATCGATCCCGCCGGCATGCCCTCGATGGCGCAAGACCGCGTCGCGCGGCGCAAAACCGAGGTCGAGGAGTTCGCCGGCACCATCTGCCGTCTGGCGACCAAGCACGATATCCAGGCACCGCAGAACGAATGGCTCTATCAGCGTATTCGCGATATCGAGGCAAGCTGGTAGCGCCCGACTCACCACGTCAACAGACTCAACAGCAAAGCCGCCGCAAGGGCACTCCCCTTACGGCGGCTTTCATCTTCATCTATAACCAGTAGTCGATGTCCCGACGGTTAGAGCTGCGACTCCGAGGCCTGGCCCTCATCGTCGCGACAAAGGACTACACCCGCGCTTCCCAGCAGTGCGGCTGCGATCAGCGCGCCAACCACGATTGGAGCAGCCCCGCATGACCCCTGCATGCCCGCAATGAGCGCGGCCGTAGGACCAAGGCAACCAAGCGTCAATGCAACGGCGGCAACGGCGATATCTCGAGCATTCACAAGACCACTTCCTCCACGAGAAAGACTTTGTTTCTCGTGACTTAGTGTGCCCCGTGCCCATATGCGCGGCGTACGGCCACGGTAAGCGCTCTGTTAACTCAAGCATGCACAAAAAACGGACGCCTTTACGTTGCCCAAAGGCTCGGTAAAGACGCCCGCCCGTCATGTCCAATTGGCTTATGGCAGATTACCAACCGGTATAGTAGTCGGTGGTTCCGGCTGCGCAGCCGGAGTCATAGACCTTGCACTCACCCTTGGAACCGGTAAACGTGGAGCCTTGGGCCTTATCGCCCGCGGCAACGACATAGTAACCATCGGAATCGCGCCAAAAGCCCTCGGAATCCTGCGTCCACTCGCCCGTGCGGTGGTGATACAACACGTTGCTGCTGTAATAAGTCTCGCGGCGGCCGTTATAGTTATTGACGCCGCTCGAGCGCGTCAGACCCGAGCCGTTCGCGTAATACGCAGCAGACGTATAAGACGAGCCGAAGCCGGCGTTGTAATACGAAGCCTGAACGGCCTCAGCGGCCTCGGCTTCGGCTGCGGCAGCCTCGAGCGCCTCGCGCTTGGCATCCTCAAGCGTGGAGCGAAGCTCGTCGAGCTCGGTCGACTTGGCGTCGACTTCCCCCATCGTCAACAGGCTACCCGCACCGTCGATGCAACCCTGCAACACAGCGCGCTCGTCATCGGTAGCATAGTCGCCATACATATTCATAATGATCTGAGCGCGCATCTCCAGGGAATCGCGCTTTGCCCCCATCGAGGCGTTCCACTCCTGCATAGAGCCATAACCGTCGCCGCGGTAGTCGACGGGCTGTACCAGCGTCGCCTCGGACGGCGCAGATCCGACCGTATCGGATAGTGTTGCCGCATGGGCATCAGTTGCGCCGGCGCCCGCCAAAAGTGCCACGGTCAGAGCGGCGGAAAGGGCGGCGGCTTTCGGTTTTCGTGAATCGATCCTCATGTAGCTGGAAACCTCCGTAGTGCGTTTTTGCTGCGTGTGAGCTGCGTGTGATTCAATCGCGCTGCATAGTACCCCGAGCAAATCGCGACCTGCGGTTTTACTCAAAAGGCGCACGTCAATTGCGTAAAACTCACATCCTCTCAACAGGAGTTTTCCACAACTCGAATGCATAAAGCATGTCAAAAACCCTGTTTTTGCACCCTCTCTATGCAAAAAAGGCGCCTGTGCAACCATTGTTCGCACAGGCGCCTTGAGCAGGCATTTTATGCAGTTATACCTATCGAGTCGCAAGGGGTCCTTGCACAAGTCGCCTTACTCGTCCAGCGCGGCAAAGGCCTGCTTCAGATCCCAAATGATGTCCTCGGCGTTCTCGGTACCGATGGAAAGACGGATCGTGGAGGGCGTGATGTTCTGCTCGGCGAGCTCCTCGGCAGAGAGCTGGGAGTGCGTGGTGGTAGCCGGGTGCACGACGAGCGACTTGACGTCGGCCACGTTGGCGAGCAGCGAGAACACCTGCAGATGATCGATGAACTTCCATGCAGCCTCCTGGCCACCCTTAATCTCAAAGGTAAAGATCGAGGCACCGCCACGGGGGAAGTACTTCTGATAGAGCTCGTGATCGGGGTGCTCAGGCAGGCTCGGGTGATTCACCTTGGCGACGTGGCTGTCACCAGCCAGGAACTCAACGACCTTCTTGGTGTTCTCGACATGGCGGTCAACGCGCAGCGACAGAGTCTCGGTGCCCTGGAGCAGAACCCAGGCGTTGAACGGGCTGATGCAGGCGCCCTCGTCACGCAGCAGGATAGCGCGGACATAGGTTGCGAAGGCGGCGGGACCGGCAGCCTCGGCAAACGAAACACCATGGTAGGAGGGGTTGGGCTCAGCGATCTGGGCGTACTTGCCACTCGCCTTCCAATCGAAGTTACCGCCGTCGACGATCACACCGCCCAGCGAGGTACCGTGGCCGCCGATGAACTTGGTTGCGGAGTGGACGACGATGTTGGCGCCGTGCTCCAGCGGACGGAACAGATACGGGGTGCCGAAGGTGTTGTCGACGACAACCGGCAGACCGTGCTTCTTGGCAATCTCGGAGATGGCGTCGATGTTGGGGATGTCGGAGTTGGGGTTGCCGAGCGTCTCGAGATAGATGACCGTGGTGCTGTCCTTGATGGCACCCTCAACCTCTTCCAGGTTATGGGCATCGACAAACGTGGTCTCGACGCCAAACTGGGAGAGCGTATGCTCCAGCAGGTTGTAGGAGCCACCGTAGATGGTCTTCTGAGCCACCACGTGGTCACCAGCCTGGGCAAGAGCCTGCAGGGTATAGGTGATGGCAGCAGCGCCGGAGGCGACGGCAAGACCTGCCACGCCGCCCTCGAGCGCGGCGATACGGTCCTCGAAGACGCCCTGGGTGGAGTTGGTCAGACGGCCGTAGATGTTACCGGCGTCGGCAAGACCAAAGCGGTCGGCGGCGTGCTGGGAGTTGCGGAACACATAGCTCGTGGTCTGGTAGATAGGCACGGCACGGGAGTCGGATGCGGGATCGGCACTCTCCTGGCCAACGTGCAGCTGCAGGGTATCGAAACCAAAGGTGTGCTCGGGGTTGTTGATGAACTGGCTCATGATGATCTCCTTGATCGAACGAAAGTAAGTAAAAAGAGAGAAGTAAGTCGCTGTCTCCTGATCACGCCGACGGGCGCAAACAGGAGCCCGGCATTCGTCTTGGTAAGCAATTCATATGCGGGCCTCCTTTCGCGTCCCGATTCCGTAGTCGGCTTAATAACCTACCGCCTTTGTGTGTTTTGAATAGTACGGGCATTGTCTTCCTCGGTCAATCACTAAAAAGCGCTAACTTGTTATCTGTTTTATAGATAACTATCGAAAGGATGGCGTCGATGACCCTTCAGCAGCTTCGTTTTCTGATCGCCGTGGCAGAGTCCGGCTCAATCAACGCCGCAGCTCAGCGCCTCTATACCGCTCAGTCCAACATCTCAAACGCCGTCAAAAGCCTGGAACAGGAACTCCATCTGGAGATCTTTACGCGCTCCAGCCGCGGCGTCACGCTCACCAACGACGGCACCGAGCTTTTGGGCTATGCGCGCCAGGTCGTAGAGCAGGCCGACATGCTCGAGGCACGCTACGAGGACGGCGGCACCCCGCAAGCCCGCCTCGCCATTTCCGCCCAGCACTACGCCTTTTCGGTCGAGGCCTTTGTCAACGTGGTCGAGCGCTGCCGCGACAGCAAGTTCGAGTTCATCATGCGCGAGACCACCACATCGCAGATCATCGATGACGTCCGTGCGTTTCGCAGCGATATCGGCATTCTGTATCTGGATGACTTTAACGCCCGCGTTCTGCAGAAGGCCTTCGCCGATGCCCGCGCAAGCTTCCATCCCCTATTCGACGCGACGGTCCACGTCTTCGTCAGCGAACGCCACCCGCTCGCACGCCGCCCTCAGCTGTCCCTTGCCGACCTCGCGCCCTATACGCGCTACAGCTTTGAGCAGGGAACCTCAAACTCCTTCTATTACGCCGAGGAACCTTTTAGCTATATCCCTTGCGACCGCAACATACGAATCTCGGACCGCGGAACACTTACCAACTTACTTATCACGTCGAACGGTTACACCCTGTCGACCGGAGTCCTCTCCAATGAAATGCAATGGGGTATGGCATCGATCCCGTTAGCAGACGCCCCAACGATGCACGTTGGCTACATCATGCACGACGAGCGCAAGCCCTCTCTCCTCTTGCAGCAATACCTCGACGAGCTCAACCGCATCATCCATGCCAGCTAACAGTCGGAAGACGGGGTAGAAATCGTAGATTGCTGGCCCCCGGCGGGCATGGCGCTACAATGGTCACTCACATGAAATGCACTCAAAGAAAGGAAGCCCGTGAAGGTCATCATCTATACCGACGGCTCGGCCCGATCAAATCCGGGACGCGGCGGCTACGGCGCCGTGCTCAAATACACCAACCCCGCCGGCAAGACCTTTACCTCCGAGCTTTCGCGCGGCTACGCCAAGACCACCAACAACCGCATGGAGCTCATGGCCGTTATCGTGGCGCTCGAGGCACTCAACCGCCCCTGCGAGGTCGAAGTCCATTCCGATTCGCAGTACGTCGTCAACGCCTTTAACAAGCACTGGATCGACGGCTGGAAAAAGCGCGGGTGGAAAACCGCCAACAAGCAGCCCGTCAAGAACCGCGACCTGTGGGAGCGCCTACTCACCGCCAAAAGCAAGCATAAGGTTGAGTTCATCTGGGTTAAGGGTCACGCCGGCCACGAGCTCAATGAGCGCTGCGATGAGCTCGCCACCACGGCGGCCGACGGCAGCAACCTCGATATCGACACCGGCTTTAACGAGAGCGACCTGTAATAGCGTTTTCGTACAGCTTTATATCCCCACGCGCTACACTCATCCTGTAGACCAAACAACGCAAGGGGGACGTATGCTGCGCATAGCGACCATCGGCACATCCATGATCACCGACGACTTTATCCAAGTCGTCAATGCAAACGACCAGGCTGTATTCGTAGGCACGCTCTCGCGCAACGCCGAGCGCGGCGCTGCCTTTACCACTGAGCGCGGCGGCGAGCGCAACTTCACCGCACTCGACGAGCTCGCGTCCGCCGCCGACGTCGACGCCGTCTACATCGGCAGCCCCAACGCGCTCCATTACGAGCAGGCGCTCGTCTGCATCGCCGGCGGCAAGCACGTCATCGTCGAAAAGCCCTTCTGCGCCACCGAAGCGCAGGCGCTGGAAGTCTTCCGCGCTGCCGAGGCAGCAGGTGTCGTGGCCCTCGAGGCCATGCGCCCGCTCCACGACCCCGCTTTCCACGCCATCGAGGACGCTCTGGGCGAAATTGCGCCCATTCGCCGTGCCTCACTGCGCTTTGGCAAGTACTCCTCGCGCTACAACGAAATCCTCGCAGGACGCGCCAGCAACATCTTCGATTGCAATATGGCATCGGGCTCCCTCATGGACATCGGCGTCTACACCGTCGAGCCCATGGTCGAGATTTTCGGCATGCCCTCCGGCCTTACGAGCATGACTACTCTGCTCGACCCCACCACGCGACAGCTCACGCACGGCCCCATCGACGGCTGCGGTTCCATCCTCGCCAGCTACGGCGGTGGCCGCATCTCCGTCGAGCTTGCGCACTCCAAAATTACGAATGACCTGCTGCCATCGCAGATCGAAGGCGAGCGTGGCACTATCCAGATTGACCATCTGTCCACGCCCCGCAACGTACGCATCGATTATCGCGGCGACGTCGTGCGCGGATCGGCGACCGAGGCGCCGCGCGAGCAAGGCGACAACGGACGCGCGCTCAACCTGCCCAAATCGAGCAACACCATGGAGTACGAGCTCGCCGACTTTATCACCGCCATCGTCGGCATCGATAGCATTAAGGACGAGATCTGGGAAACGCCTGCCGGGCGCCATGAGCTTGGCCACTATCGCGATGTCACGCTTGTCTCGCTGCGTATCATGGATGCCGTGCGCCAGCAGGCCGGCATTACCTTTCCCGCTGATTCAGTCAAGCAGGCCTAGCGATGGGCTTCTTCGAAACGTTCTTCTCCAGCGTCACCGGCGGCAGTCGAGAGCCTCAAAAACCATCAAACGTCGAGCTCGAGCTGCGCCGCAGGCTTACTGTGCTCGCAAGCGACGAGGCCACTCAAGACACTCCCCTGCGCTATTTCCTACGCTGGGAGGGGCAAGTCCAAGGCGTTGGTTTTCGCTTTACCAACACCAACCTCGCACAGGCACGCGCACTCACCGGCTGGGTGCGCAACATGGAAGACGGCTCGGTCGAGATGGAGATACAGGGAGCTCCGGCAAACATCCTATCTCATCTCGAGGCGCTTCATGCCTCCTACGAGCGCATGGGAACGCGTTTTCGCCTCGTAGAAGCCCAGGCCCAAGCCCCACTTGCCAATGAAGACAGTTTCATTCCTCGTTATTAGTATTGTGTGCTAAATACGGTATCATTTACCTACGACCGTTGATAGAAAAGAGGCGAGGCGTATGGCGGTGCAAAGAAGGAATACCAGGCAGCGAAAGCTGGTTCTTGACGCCGTGCGCCAAAGTTATAACCATCCCACCGCCGACGAAATCTACAACGTCGTGCGCGCGCAGGATGACAAAATCAGCCGCGGTACGGTCTACCGCAATCTCAATCTCTTGGCCGACGCCGGCGAGATCCTCTCCATCAAGACGCCGGGCGGCAGCCGCTTCGATCGCACGATCGAGCCGCATGCGCATATCATCTGCACCTCATGCAGCCGCGTCATCGACGTACCGCTCCCCTTCGATGCCCAGCTCGACGCCAAGGCGTCCGAGCAAATCGGCTGGCACGTCACGTCGCACTACACCATCTTCGAGGGTCTCTGCCCCGACTGCCGGTAGATGTTTGGGACATGCCTACTCAGCAAGTAGACGACGCAGCTCCTCTTCGACCGTGCGCACGTAGCGGACACGGTCATTGACGCCGCGCATGCTGGGATTGCAGCTCTCCATCAGATAGGGATGGCCCACCACGTTGAGCATGTCGCGATCGTTTTCGTTATCGCCAAACGCCATCATTTCGTTAGGTGAGATCCCCAGCGCACAACCATAATCGGCAAGCGCGGACCCCTTGCCCGAATCAAAGCCGATAAAGTCGGTCCATTCGGTTCCCGACGTCATCACATCGACCCGGTCGCTAAAGCGACGCACAAAATACTCCAGCGCCGCCGGCTGCTCCGCCTCGGGCGTCTGGAAGGCAATCTTAATGACATCCTCGTCAATGTCTTCGGGACGGTCGACTACCGCCACATCACAATGGACCTCATAACGCAGGTGGTCAACAAACGCATCGTTGCTGCTCATGGTGTAGAGGTGCCCCTCGCACGAAAGGGTCACGTCGGCATGGGGGTACGCAACCACGGCATTCGCGATATCCATGGCCAGGCCACGCTCCATAGAACGCTTGACCACGGCACGCCCCTCGCTCATGACCAGGGCTCCGTTTTCGCATACATAGGCGAGCTCATCGGCCACCGGGGCAAACAGATGGCGCAGGCTCGCATATTGACGGCCACTCGCCGGCATAAACACGATACCGCGATGATGCAGCTCATCGATGAGCTCAAAGGCCTCGGAACGCGGCTCGCGCTCCCCCGGATGTAGCAACGTGCCGTCCAAATCGCATGCAATCAGCTTGATTCCCTCAAGACCCATATGCTTTCCCCAAAGCCTCCTATCAACAGCAAGACGGACCTTGATCGGTCACCCCTCAAAGCCCGTCTTGCGCATACGCGCGCTTAGTCGCGCGTCTTTTTAACGATGGTGAAGTCCGGAGCCATGCTCACGACAACATCGGCCGCGCTCGACGCAAAGCGTCGGCCCGCATCGAGCTCGCGCGAAACGATCGAGATTCGAGCTCCCTCGACACCCCGAAGCATGCGGCCCAAAACAGGCTGCACCGGCGTATACATGCGCACGGTATGCTCGTCCGAGTCGCCCCGGAAGAGCGGCGCATGCATGTTGCCGATCTCCCAGCACGCATGCGCGAGTGCAATCGGATCCATGCGGTCGACTTCGACCAAATAGACCTCGGCGCTGCGCAGGCGCACGACAACCGCCACGGGCACCATGCCCGAACGGTCAATGGCGAGCACGTCGCCATCGGCAAGACGACCGCCGTCGGCAGTATCCAGCCGAACATCGATCGTGCGTCCCAGCTCCGTCACGCCCACAAACGCGCAGGCATCAGCCTGGTCCCAATCGAGCAGTAGCTCGTCAACTTCAAAGACACCGCCCAGCTCCCGGCGAAGTAGGAGTTCATAGGACGGATCGTTGAGATTTCCCAAGCATGTCGTCGAAACCAAGCGTTCAGGCATACTCTAGCCCTCGACCTCGACGAGCTCGATATCAAAGTTGAGGTCCTTGCCGGCCAGCTCGTGGTTGGCGTCGAGCGTCACGGCCTCGGGCGTCACGTCGATGACGACGGCGGGGACGGGCATACCGCTCGGCGTGGACAGGAAGAGCTTCATGCCCTTCTCGATCTGCTCGATGTTGGGAACCTGTTCGGCCGGGAAGGTAATAACCATCTCGGGGTTGTGCTCGCCGTAGGCATCGGCGGCCGGGATGTGCACGGTCTTCTTCTCGCCCACCTGCATGTCGACAACAGCGGCATCGAAGCCCTTGATCATCTGACCGGCGCCGCAGGTGAACTCCAGCGGCTC